>CAZPUH010000908.1:0-22946 GCA_964589215.1 uncultured Myxococcales bacterium
GCCGCTCCGGCGCTGGCGCCGCCTGCAGGACTGGCCTCCTGGCTGGCGCGTGCGGGGTCCACGGGTGCCGGGATGACTCGCATTCCCTGCGCCGCAGTATGGCACGGAAGGACCGGGCCCTCGATCGCGACAGCTGCGGTCACTCCCTAGAAGACCCGTCAGCCCGAAAAACCGGGTCAAAAAAGGGCGGCGCTGACGCGGGTGGACAGGTGTCAGTTGAACGGGCCCATGCGCAGCGCCATTCCTGCGAACAACAGCACGCCGAGGCCGATGCCCACGCACGCGAAGTAGAAGGTGAACCCGGGCCGGGCGCCCTCCAGCTCGCGCAGCGTGCGCAGGTACTGGATCGTTCCCGCCGCCAGCGCCACGGTTCCCATCGCCGTGAGGACGATGCCCAGACGGCGCGGGCTCTCGGACTTGTTGCCCGGCAGCGCGGCCATGAATTTGTGGATGCTGAACCCGAAGCTGATCAGCCCCAGCGCGGTCCGGATCCAGGACATCAGCGTCCGTTCGCCGGAGAGCCCCGTTCTGAGCTCCGACAGCTCGTTCGAGGTGAGCACCTTGTGGTCCATGGGGCTATCCATGACGTTCACCGGGCCCGCGAGGGCGAGGGGGCGATGTGGGCGTCGGCGTGGGCGCGACCGCGCCGGTCGGCGGGGCCCGTCGCGCCGGCGGCCAGCGTGAGGGCGAGCCCCGCCAGGACCAGCGCGACGCCGCTCGCGCCGCCGAAGATCGTCCGCAGGCCGACTCCCGCGGCGCTGTGAAGGGGCGCGATGCCGAACGCCGCCAGCCCGTAACCGAACTGGTACCCGGCGACCAGATGACCGGCCGGCGCGTCGGCCTGGCCCAGACTGATCATCAACGGCAGCAGCGCCGAGCAGCCGAGGCCGGCCAGCGCGAAGATGAGCACGCCCAGCGTCGGCGCGGAGGCCGGCACCAGCGAGAGCGCGACGAACGCCGCGGCGATCACCCAGGGCAGCAGGCGGAACGTCGTCCGCGCCGGCAGCCAGCGATCCACGGCGGCGAACAGGATTCGACCGGCCGTCGCCGCGGCCCAGAAGGCGGTGAGCGCGACGGAGGCCAGGGCGGGCCGGGCTTTCAAAACGCCCTCCATGTACAGGATCGCCCAGTTGCCGTTCAGGGTCTCGACGACGCCGTAACCGATGGCGAACGCGACGAAGAGCCAGAAGCGCCTCGAGCGAGCGGCGCTGGCCGCGGGCGCGGCCGCGGCCTCGAGCGGCAGCGGCGCCGTCCAGAGCAGCAGCGCGGCCAGCAGCGCGCCGACCGCCAGCGGCAGTCCCCACCAGGCGCCGAGACCGACGAACACCGCGACCAGCAGGGGAGCCAGCGCCGTCCCCAGGCCCAGCAGCGCGTTCAGCGCCAGCACCGCCACGTCGATCCGGCGCGGAAACAGCGCGCCCGCCAGCCGGTTCAACGCCGGCACCGTCAACCCGAAGCCGGTGCCCATGAGCGCGGTCGCGGCCAGCAGCAGCGCGACGGCGAACGGCCGCGCGTCCAGCGCGAACCGGCTGGCGACCAGCAGCGCCATCGAGCCCAGGTTCGCCGAGAGGCCGGCCAGCAAGACCCGCTTTTCGCCCCACCGCCGCTCGATGCGCGCGCCCAGCAACGCCGTCGAGATCCCCATGATGGTCTGGGGAAGGAACATCAGACCGTACTGCCCGCTGGTCAGGTCGTAGGCGGCGCGGCTGGTGAACACCGAGCTCGCCGCCGGAAACGTGACCAGCGCCAGCCCTTGCAGCAGTCCCGCTCCGTAGACGGCAGCGACCTGCCGCCGCGTGTGAGGCGATTCCTGGCCAGTCGGTTGCGTGCGCTCTCCCATCGCGACACGTGTGAAATGCCCATCCGCCGAAACGCGCGCAAGGCGGCGGCGCCCCAATCGGTGTGTCGCTGCCGGCGCGGCGATCGATTGCGGCGGAGGCGCATCTCCCGTCGGTGGCGCGATGCCCCAGCTTGGTGCCGCGCGGTGGTCCGACCTGGGCCGGCCCCCCGACGGGAGGCCAACACATGTTCCACGGTCATCGTCCTGCGAAGTGTCTGGCGGCGTGCGTCTTCGCGCTCGTTCTTCGGCTCGCCGGCGCGCCCGCCATCGCGCGTGCCGACGCTTCACCGACGCCGTCGTTCTTCGACGTCAACAAGTACCGGGCCGACCCCGACAACCCGGGAGCCATCGCGATCCCGGGCACGAACGTCGCGCTCTACGTGGGCGGCTTCGCCCAGCTCGACGTCCTCGACGACCTCGACGTCATCGGGAACCAGGACCAGTTCCAGGTCGCCTCGATTCCCGTCGGCGGCGGGACGGGCGATACGGGCTTCGCGCTGAGCGCGCGGCAGTCGCGCGTCTTCATCGAGACCGACGCGCCGTGGGACGTCGCGCCGCTCCTCGCCTACGTCGAGCTCGACTTCTTCGACCCGCAGAACCAGTCCGACTTTCACCTGCGGCACGCGTTCGGAGCCGTCGGACGTGCCGGCCAGCTGCGCCTGGTGGTCGGGCAGACCTTCACGACGTTCATGGATGCGACGGTGATCCCGAACCAGCTGGACTACGCGGGCCCCAGCGGGCTGGCCAACGTGATCCAGGCGCAGGCGCGCCTCATGGTGCCGTTCGCGCGGCACACGACGGCCGACGGAGCGAGCCTGGGGCTGGAGTGGGACCTGGCCATCGAAGCCCCCGACGCGGAGCTCACGGTGCCGATGGGCACGCAGGCGAACAGCTACTCCCGCTGGCCGGACCTGGTCACCGCCGTGCGCTGGGATCACGCCCACGGCCACATGCTGGTGAGCGGCGTCTTGCGGCAGCTCGGCATCTTCCCGGCCGGCGGCGACCGAACCTCGGCGCTCGGCTACGGGGGGAACTTCACGGGGAGCATCAGCCACTTCTGGGGGCAGGATCATTTCCTGTGGGCCTTCGGCGGCGGGCGCGGCGTCTCCAGCTACTTCGCGGGGTCGAACGGCCAGGACCTGGACGCCTTCTTGACCGCCGGCGGCAGCGTCTCCACGTCGGCGATCGTGGGCGCGATGGGCTCGTACTCGCATTTCCTCTGGAGTGATCGATTCGCGATCACCGCGACCTACAGCATCCTGCAGCTGTTCGACCTGCAGGCGGGCAGCGACACGACGCTGGACCGCCTGCAGTACGCGGCCGGCATGCTGCAGTTCTTTCCCAACAAGCGCTTCATGACGGGCGTGCAGGTCCTGTTCGGGCAGCGCCGCGACCGCGACGGGCAGTCGGCCTCGGACAACCGCCTCCAGCTGTCTGCGCAAGTCCGCTTCTGAAGCGCCCTCAGGTCGACGACCGCGGGTGCGGAGGCCGCGTGAAGCGCGAGCTGTAGGCCAGCTGGCTGCGCCCGCGCGCGAGCAGCGTGCGCGTCCAGTGCAGCAGCGCCGAGAACCGGTTGGCGAACCCGGTCAAGAAGGTGATGTGCACGAGGCCCCAGGTCAGCCAGCCAAAGACGCCGTGCAGGCGCAGGCCGTGCACGCTGACCACGGCCCGGAAGCGGCCGATGGTCGCCATGCTTCCGAGGTCGCGGTACTTGAACGGCGGCATGTCGTGCCGGCCGGCCACGCGCCGCCGGATCGTCTTGGCCGCGTAGAGCCCCTGCTGCATCGCGACCTCGGCGACGCCGGGCAGCCCGTCCAGGCTCGCCATGTCACCGATCGCGAACACGTCGGGGTGGTCGGGCAGGGTGCAGTCCGGCCCGATCTGGATGCGGCCGGCGCGATCGCAGGCCGCGCCCGAGGCCGTGGCCAGCATCGCCGCCAGCGGCGAGGCGTGCACGCCCGCCGCCCAGACCACGGTGCGCGCCGCGATGCGCTCGGGCCCGGACGGACCCTGGATGTCCAGCCCCTCGGCGTCGACGCTGGTCACCTTGACCCCCATGCGCAGCTCGACGCCCAGCTGCTCCAGCTCGCGCGCGGCGATCTCGGACAGCCGGTCGCCGAACTGGTGCAGCGGCTCGCTCCCGGCGTCGACCAGCAGCACCCGCACGCGGCGCGCGTCGATGCGGCGGAAGCTCTCGCCCAGCGTGCGGCTCGCCAGGCCCCGGATCTGCCCGGCGATCTCGACCCCGGTCGGACCGGCGCCCACGACGGCCACGGTCAACCAGCCGGCCTGCTGCTGCGGGTCCTCGGTCATCTCGGCCATCTCCAGCGCCTGCAGCAGCCGGCTCCGCAGGCGAAGCGCGTCGTCCAGCGTCTTCATTCCGGGCGCGTGCTCGGCCAGCTCGTCGTGACCGAAGTAAGAGCTGCCGGCGCCGGCCGCCACGATCAGGCTGTCGTAGGGGACCGCGATCGGCGTGCCGTCGGGGCGGCGCGCCTCGACCGTCCGCGCCTGCAGGTCGAACCCCGTCACCTCCGCCAGCAGCACGGCCGCGTTCCGCTGAAACCGCATGATCTGGCGCAGCGGCGGCGCGATCTCGCCCTCGGAGACGACGCCGGTCGCCACCTGGTACAGCATCGGCTGGAACAAGTGGTGCGGCTCGCGATCGATCAGCGTCACGTCGACGGGGGAAAAGCCCAGCGCGCGCGCCGCGAAGAGGCCGCCGAAGCCGCCGCCCACGACGACCACCCGGTGCCGCGCGTCGTGCGCTTCGCCGTCGACGGCCACGCCCTGCTGCAGCCGGCTGCGCTGGACCAGCACGAACAGCAGCGCCAGCGCCGGGAACGCCGTCACGCTCGCGACCAACGTCACCGCGAGGACCCAGCCCAGCGTACGGGGCGCGCCGGCGCCGTCCGCCACCGTCAGTGACGTGGGCAGAAGGTACGGGGACTGCGCGACGGCCCAGCCGGCCAGCATGAAGACGACCGCCCCGACGGCCAGCGCCCGGGTGCCGCGCAGGATGCCCCGGCTCACCAGCATGATGACCGCGACGCCGCACGCGCCCGAGACGATCGCCAGCGGGAGCCCCCGGTGCGTGAGCCCGTCGAATACGTACGGCGCGTCGCCGTGCATCACGTACAAACCGAACAGCGCCAGCGCGCCCGTGACGACGCCGCTGGCGATCGCCCGCCGGGCGAAGGAGCGCTCGAGCGGCTCGTCCAGCGTGCGCCGCGCGTCGAAGACCAGGAACACGGCAGCCAGGAAGATCGCGCACGAGACCGCCAGCACGCCGATCACCAGCGACGTCGGTCCCAGCCAGGCGTCCAGCGGTCCGACGGCGGCGGCGCCGGTCCGCACGCGGCCGGACGCGATGGCGCCGAAGCTGGCGCCCAGGAAGAACGGCGTCACGATGGACGAGACCGTGAACAGCGCGCCGAACAGGCGGCGCGCCTTCAGCGCCTGCGTTGCTTCGCGAAAGGCGAACCCGCAGCCGCGCAGCACGATCCCGACCGCCGCGAGGCCCAGCGGCAGGTACAGCGCCGACGTGATGGCGCCGAACGCGCGCGGGAAGCCGGTCCACAGGACGACCAGCGCGAAGATCAGCCAGACGTTGTTGGCCTCCCAGACGGGCGCCATCGAGTGGTTGATGAGGGCGCGCGCCCGCATCCCGTTCTTGCCGCCACCTGCCGTCAGGTCCCAGAAGCCGGCGCCGTAGTCGGCGCCCCCGAAGACTGCGTAGGCCGTGACGGCCACCCAGAGGATCAGCGCGACCACCGTGCTCATGACACCCTCGCTTCCGCGGCGCCCGGTGTGGGGCCGGGCAGAACCAGCGGCCCCCGCGGCGCGTAGGGCCCCGGCAGCGCGACGCCGTCGCCCGCGCGCCAGCGGCGCGACATCGCCCGCAGCACGGCCAGCGCCGAGATGCCGACGACCGCATAGATCGCGACGGCGACGGCGAACGACGCCCAGAGGTACGGCGCGTGGGTCACCGCCGCCGCCGTGCGCAGCACGCCGTAGACGATCCAGGGCTGCCGCCCGACCTCGGTCAGGACCCAGCCGGCCTCCATCGCCGCGAAGGCCAGAAGCCCCGCGGGCGCGCACGCGCGCAGGAACCACCGCGAGCGCGGCAGGTCCCGGCGCCGCAGCCAGCCGAGCCAGAACCACACCGACAGCAGGGCCAGCGCGCTGGCGGATCCCACCATGACGTCGAACGCCAGGTGGACGATCGTGGCGGGCGGGCGATCGGCGGCGGGCACGGTGTCGAGCCCGACGATGCGCGTGTCGGCGTGAAAGCCGGTCAGGAAGGACGCCAGGTCGGGGATCGGAACGCCGCCCGTCGGTACGCCGTCGCGCATGCGGCCGCCCAGACGCTCCGGCACGTGGCCGGCGGTCCTGGGCACCATCTCCATCGCGGCGAACTTGATCGGCTGCAGCTTGACGATCTCGCGGACGGCCGTGTCTCCCACCAGCATCTGCAGCGGCGTCGCGATGGCGGCGACGCTGAACGGGATCAGGAAGCCCAGGCGGTGCAGGCGATCGCGCCGGCCGCGCAGCATGCCGACGGCGTAGATCGACGCCACGGCGAACCCGGCGCACAGCAGCGCGGCCAGGATGAAGTGGGCCAGCTCGTGCCGCAGCGCCGGGTTGAAGATCGCCGCCCAGGGATGGACGTCGACCGGCCGTCCGTCGGGCCCCAGCTGGAACCCGCGCGGCGTGTTCATCCACGAGTTGGCGGAGATGATCGAGAACGCCCCCAGCAGCGCGAAGAACGGCAGCGGCGCGCCCAGCCACAGGTGCAGGCGCGGCGGCAGCCGGTCCCAGCCGAATATGTAGATGGCGATGAAGATCGCCTCCAGGAAGAAGGCGATGCCTTCTATGGCGAACGGCAGCCCGAAGACGTCGCCGAAGCGCCCCAGCATCCCCGGCCAGAGGATGCCTAGCTCGAACGAAAGCACGGTGCCGGTGACGGCGCCGACGGCGAAGAGGACGCCCATGGCCTGCGACCAGCGGCGCGCCAGGCGCAACGCGCCCCGGTCGTCGTGGCGCAGCCCGCGTGCGTTGGCGATCAACGCGAACAGCGGCAAGCACAGGCCGAACGGAACCAGCAGGATGTGAAATCCCAAGGTGAAGGCCATTTGGCTGCGGGCAGCCAGCAACGTGTTCGTGAGCATGGACGTCCTTTGTGACCGCGCATGAGCGGTGATCGGAACCTGGCCATCAAAACGCGCCGGGAAAAACCGGATCATCCGTCGCCGCGATCTCATAGGGCGGGGCCTGATTCGCCGCGCGCATCTGGCAGACGACCCAAGCGAACGCAAGCTTGACGTCGCCAACGCCGGATGCCGCGCCGACGCGAACACGGCGAGAAGGAGCTTCCCATTTCATCCTCCAGCGTTTTCGAGAACGTGCTCCACCAGATCACCTCCGGTTCGACGCTGCCGTTCGCGCTGCTGGTGCTGACCGTGGTGCTGGCGCCGCGCATCGCGGAGTGGCTGCGCCTGCCGGGCATGGTGGGGCTCGTGCTGATCGGCATGGCGCTGGGGCCGCACGGGCTGCACCTGCTGGCCACCAAGGAGATCGCGCTGCAGTCGCTGGGAAACTTCGGCCTCCTCTACCTCATGTTCAGCGCCGGTCTCGAGCTGGACCTGAAGCTGTTCGTGAAGATGAAGCGGGCGGCCATCACCTTCGCGCTGCTCTCGTTCGCGTTTCCTTTCACGCTGGGCGTCGTCAGCGCCAAGCTGCTTCACTACAACTGGCCCGCGGCGGTGCTCATGGGGTCGAACTGGGGCTCGCACACCCTGGTCACGTACTCGCTGCTCCGCTCGATGGGCCTTGCCCGCAACCGCGCGGTGTCGACGGTGGTGGGCGCCACCGCGGTGACCGACACGTCGGCGTTGCTGGTGCTGTCCGTCGTGTCGGGGACCGTGAAGCCGACCGGCTCTATGGCCATGCAGCTCGTCATGATCGCCATCGACCTGGCCGTTCTGGTCTCGTGGTCACTGCTGGCCCTGCCGGTCGTCGCGCGGTGGTTCTTCGCGCGCGTGGGCCCCGATCGCTCCTACCGCTTCGTCTTCGGGATCGCCGCGTTTCTGGTGGGCGGCGTCATCGCCGAGGCGGGCGGGATCGACGCCATCGTGGGCGCGTTCTTCGCCGGCCTGGGGCTCAACCGGGCCATCCCCGAGGAGAGTCCGCTCATGGACCGCCTGCAGTTCATGGGCTCGACCCTCTTCATCCCGATATTTCTGGTCTCCGTCGGCGTGCTGCTGGAGCCGAAGGTGATGATCGACCCCAAGACGCTGCTCATCGCCCTGGTGTTCACGGTGGCCGTGCTGGGCGGCAAGGCGCTGGCCGCGGTCGTGGCCGGCCGCGCCTTCCGCTTCACCTGGCCCGAGATCGGCGTGATGTCGGGGCTGTCCGGATCCCAGGCCGCGGCCACTCTGGCGACCACGCTGGTCGGGGCCAAGCTGGGGCTGTTCGACAAGGAGACCATCAACGCGGTGCTGGTCGTGATCCTCGTGTCGCTGGTGGTGACGCCCGCGATGGTGAGCTTCTTCGGCAAGCGGGTCACGTCCGTCACCGAAGAGGCGAAGGCGCTGGGCAAGGTCGTGCTGGTGCCCGTCTGGGGCGAGTCGTCACGCCAGGCGCTTTCGCTGGCTGGGCGGCTCGCGACCGCCGACGGCGGGATCGTGGTGGCCGCCAGCTTCGTGCGCGACAGCGCGCCCAAGACCGAGGTCGACGCGCATCGCACCCTCACGCGCCAGGCGGAGGAGTGGCTGGCCAAGGAAGGTTTCGAATCCAAGACGCTGTTCCGCGTGGCCCCCTCCGTGCCGCGTGGCCTGAGCGAGACGGCGCTCGGCGAGGAGGCCACGCTGGTGATCGGCGAATGGCGCGACCCGCTGCGCGACCTGCACGGCAGCGAGGCGGCCGAGGCGCTGGCGCACGCGCCCGTGCCCGTGCTGATCGTGCGTGGGGACGTCTCGCGGTTCGAGCGGCTGGTCGTGATCGCCGGTCCGGACGTGTCGACGCCGGCCGGACGTCTCGACATGACGTCGGCGGCGTGGCTGGCCATGCAGCTCCCGCGGTCAGCCGCCCTGGTCGCGGTGGCCACCGCTCCCGATTCGCTGCGCAGTTTGTTCCCGGCCAAGAGGCCGGTCGAGTGGATCGAATCCCGCGACCCCGTCGGCTGGAGCGCCGCCAACCTGCGCGAGGGCGACCTGCCGGTCTTCGTCGGAACGAACACCGCCTACGAGGCCATGCGGCAAACGCCCGCGCTGCTCGATCGGCGCTTCCTGATCGTCCAGGGGGAGCATCTGGAAGGCGCGCTGCCGAAGCCCGAGCCGGTCAGCGGCCCCGTGGTGAACGGGCGCAGCCTCAACGCCCGTCACGCCTGACTTCCGGAACGAACAACACCCAGCCATCAGCGAGGTCTCCATGCGAGCGGTAGCGATGTTCCCGGCCGAGAAGAAGATCCGTTTGGTCGAGCGCCCGGCGCCCGCGTTGAAGGAGGCCGATCAGGTTCGGCTGCGCATGCTGCAAGTCGGCGTGTGCGGGACGGACCACGAGATCGCGCGCTTCGAGTACGGGACGCCGCCGGCGGGCGAGCCGTACCTGGTGATCGGGCACGAGTCACTGGGGCAGGTGGTCGAGGTCGGCGGGGACGTGACCGACATCAGACCCGGGGATCTGATCGTGACCACGGTGCGCCGCCCGTGCAGCAGCCCGGAGTGCCGCCCCTGCCAGCACCGGCGCCCTGACTTCTGTCTGACGGGGACGTACAGCGAGCGCGGCATCAAGGGGCTGCACGGCTTCATGACCGACGAGGTCGTCGACCGCGCCCAGAACATGCACGTGGTCCCGCCCCGCATCGCCGACGTCGCGGTCCTGACGGAGCCGCTGACGATCGCCGAGAAGGCGCTGAACGAGCTGGAGCCCGTGCTGACCCGCATGCCCTGGGTCGACCCGACGAAGGCAGAGAAGCGCGGCCTCAACGCCGTGGTGCTGGGAGCCGGGCCGGTCGGTCTGCTGGCCGCGCTGGCGCTGCTGGTGCGCGGCTTCGACACCTGGGTCTACTCGCGTGAGGACGCCAAGAGCCCGCGCGCCGCCTGGATCGAGAGCGTCGGCGGCCACTACATCCAGTCGTCGTTGCTTCCGGTGGGGCAGCTGGGCAAGCAGGTCGGCAACGTCGATCTCATCCTGGAGGCGACCGGATCGGCCGCGCTGTCCATGGCGGCGCTGCCGGCCATCGGCGCGAACGGCGTGATGATCATGACCGGCGTCCCCGGCGGCGTCGCCGAGATCAACATCGACGCGCAGCGGATCATGCGCGATCTGGTGCTGGAGAATCAGCTGGTGTACGGCACCGTCAACGCCGGGCCGCCCGCGTTCAAGCACGCCATCGAGGATCTAACGAAGTTCGAGGCCCGCTGGCCCAAGCAGGTGCGCGCCCTCATCACGGGGCGCTTCCCACCCGAGAACATCGGGGACGTCCTGGCGGGAAAAGACGCCATCAAGAGCGTCATCAAGTTCGCCGACGCGTCGCTGGGGGGCCGCCGTGGATAACCTCTTCGACGTCGTCATCATCGGAACGGGCGCGGGCGGCGGGACGCTGGCGGCCCAGCTCGCCCCGTCGGGGAAGCGCATTCTGCTGCTCGAACGCGGCGGTTGGCTGCCGCGCGAGCGGGCCAACTGGAACGTCGAGGACGTGTTCGTCGACAACCGCTACGTGTCGAAGGACACCTGGTACGACAAGAGCGGAAAGCCGTTCCAGCCGGGTGTCCACTACTTCGTGGGCGGCGCCACCAAGATGTACGGCGCGGCGCTGTACCGGATGCGCGAACGCGACTTCGGCGAGGTCAGGCACCACGACGGCATCTCGCCGGCCTGGCCGATCTCCTACGCCGACATGGAGCCCTACTACCTGCGCGCCGAGAACATGTATCAGGTCCACGGCGCGCGCGGCGAGGACCCGACCGAAGGGCCGGCGAGCGGTCCGTACCCGCACCCGGCGGTCTCGCACGAGCCGCGCATCCAGCAGCTGTCGGACGATCTGGCGCGCGCCGGCTATCGCCCGTTCCACACGCCCTGCGGGATCATGCTGAACGAGGCCAACGCCCAGGCGTCGGCGTGCATCCGCTGCCGCGACTGCGACGGGTTCCCGTGCCTGGTCTACGCCAAGTCCGACGCCGAGACGCTGGGCGTGCGGCCCGCGCTGCAGCAATCGAACGTCACGCTGGTGACCAACGCGCGGGCGCTGCAGCTGAAGACCGACGCGTCCGGCAGGTCGGTGACCGAGGTCGTCGTCGAGCGCGACGGCCAGCGGGACAAACGGGAGAGCTACCGCGGTCAGATCGTCGTCGTGTCGTGCGGGGCCGCCAACTCGGCCGCGTTGTTGCTGGCCTCGGCCAGCGACAAGCACCCGCGCGGCCTGGCCAACGGCTCGGATCAGGTGGGGCGGAACTACATGGCCCACAACAACCAGGCGGTCCTGGCGGTGTCGAAAGAGCCGAACCCGACCAAGTATCAGAAGACGCTGGGCATCAACGACTTCTACTTCGGCGCGCCGGACTTCGACTTCCCCGTCGGCAACATCCAGATGGTCGGCAAGTCGCAGGCGGCGATGTTCCGCGGCGAGAAGCACATCGCCAAGCTGGCGCCGCTGTTCGGACTGGAGAAGCTGGCCGAGCACGCCGTCGACTTCTGGCTGTGCACGGAGGACCTGCCGCGCCCGGACAACCGGGTCACGCTGGAGAGCGATGGGAGCGTGCGGCTGACCTACACGAAGAACAACCAGGTCCCGACCAAGCGGCTCTACGATCTGCTGAAGTCGATGCTCGGCAAGCTGGGGATGCACCCCGACCACCTGCTCCCGCGCAACCTCTATCTGAAGAACGAGATGGACGTGGCCGCCGTCGCGCACCAGGTCGGAACCTGCCGGTTCGGGACCGATCCCGCCACGTCGGTGCTGGACGTCAACTGCAAGGCGCACGAGCTCGACAACCTCTACGTCGTCGACACCAGCTTCTTCCCCAGCGTCAGCGCCGTGAACCCGGGCCTGACCGCCATCGCGAACGCGATCCGCGTCGCCGATCATCTGCGCGCCCGCCTCGCGTAGCGCCCGTCGGACGAACCCGGGGCGGCGGTTACCGCCGCTTGCTCCGGCGACGCACGACCAGGCCCAGACAGACTCCCAGCGCCGTCGCGGCCCAGGGAACGGGGCCGCCGGTGCCGGTGGCGCCCGCGACAGGCGCGACGGCGCACCCGCCGCCCGGGGACTGCCCGGCGCCGCCGCCGGAGCCCGTGCCGGTCGCGCCGCCGCTGGAGGGCGCCCCGCCGCCGTGGCCCGAGCTCGAACCGCCGGACCCGCCGGAAGCGCCCGGGCCGGCGCCGCCGCCGGAAACACACTGGGTCCCCGAGCAGATCATCCCCGCGGGACAGGCGCCGTTGTCGAGCTCGCCGTCGCAGTCGTCGTCGAACGAGTTGCAGGTCTCCGTCGCCGGCGGCCCGGGGACGCAATCCGCCGCGTTGCAGGTCGGGCTGTAACGCGAGCACCAGCCGAGCCCGCAGACCGGCCGCACACGCTCGTCGACCTCCCCGTCGCAGTTGTCGTCCTTGAGGTTGCAGACCTCCGTCGCGCCCGGATGAATCGCCGGATCGTGATCGTTGCAGTCGCCGCCCCGGGCGGCGTAGCCGGGCACGCTCCCGCAGCCGACCTTGGGCGTGCCGCTCTGGAAGGGGTAGTAGCCGTCCCCGTCGGCGTCAGGCCACATCATGACGGGCTGGGCGTTCTCGTCGATCAGCCCGTTGCAGTCGTCGTCCTTCGTGTTGCAGACCTCGGCGGCGCCCGGGTGGACCGTCTGGTCGTTCTCGTCGCAGTCGCCGTCCAGCGCCGCGTAGCCGGTCGGCGGCGTGTCCCCGGCGCAGCCGAGGCGCGTCCCCCAGGACTTCGAGCCGTACCCGTCGCGATCCAGATCCGCGTAGAAGGTGGCCGCCGTGCAGCCGTACACCCATTGAAAGTCGCCGCTGCCGGGTGAGTCGCCGCTGGTGGCGTTGTTTCCGTTGCCCGCGAGAACCGCCACGTGAACGTCGACGGCGCCCGGCTTCGTCGGAGACTGCCACCCGAACTTGAACGTGACGGCGCCGTTGACCGCCGCCTTGGGCGAGGTGTGCGTCAGTCCCTGGGCGTTCAGCGCCAGCCCCTCGCCGGCCAGCGCCTGCAGGGTGCCGATGCCGCCCGTCGTGATGTACGCCCCGCCGACCTTGATGGTCGCTGCGCGGATGGTCAGCGTGAAGGTCACGTCGTCGCCCGGATTCGGCGCGGCGGGGTTGGCCGTGACGGTCACGTCGGGCGGGGTGCCGGTCCCCGAGCCGTGGCACCCGTCGCACGCGTCGGTGACGATGCCGTTGGCCCGGGCGTGCGCCGCCGGGGCACGCGCCAGCATCGCCCCCAGCGCCAGCACACCGATCGGCGCCGCCCGGAGGATCGGCAGACACCCAGGCCGATACCGGTGTGGCATCGCCGGGAACATACCGCATCTTGGGCCCGGCCCGGCCGGCCCCGCGCGCGGCTACTGGATCTCGAGCAGCTCGACCTCGAACAGCAGCGTCGCGTTGGCCGGTATGACGCCGCCGGCGCCGCGGGCCCCGTAGCCGAGATCCGGCGGGATCAGCAGCGTGCGCTTGCCGCCCTGCTTCATGGTGGCGACACCCTCGTCCCACCCCTTGATGACGCGCCCCTGGCCCAGCGGAAAGGAGAACGGGCGGCCCCGATCCACCGAGCTGTCGAACTTCGTCGCCTTGGCGCCGTCCACCCAGAGCCAGCCGGTGTAGTGCATGACGCAGGTCTGCCCCTTGGCCGGCGATGGGCCGGTCCCGGGCTGGGTGTCTTCGTACTGGAGTCCGCTGGACGTGGTGGTCATGGCCATGCGCGACAGCATAAGGCCTCTCGCGCGCCGCGTCTGATATCGTTGCGGGCTCCGCGCCGCGCGCGTGTCGGTCTCATGACGAACGGTCCCCAGAGCAGCGAGATCTTGCCCCCGGGCACCATGCTGGGCGGCACCTACCGGCTGGCGCGCCTGCTGGGGGAAGGCGGGATGGGCGCCGTGTACGAGGCGTATCACGCGAGCGCCGGCAAGCGCGTCGCCGTGAAGGTCATGCACCGGGGGCTGCTGGCCTACCCCGAACTGTCGGCGCGCTTTCGCCGAGAGGCCAAGGTCACGAGTGAGCTCAACCATCCGAACGTCGTGAAGGTGTACGACCTGGGGTTCGGGGCTGCCGGTGAACCGTACCTGGTGATGGAGTTCCTGGAGGGCGAGGATCTCCAGACCCGACTGGAGCGGGGCGGGCCGCTGCCGCTGGCGACCGTCGTCCAGATCGTGAATCAGGTCGCCGCCGCGCTGGCCGAGGCGCACACCGCCAGCATCGTCCACCGCGATCTGAAACCCGACAACGTGTTCCTGGTGGGCGGCCCCGACGCGGCCGTGTTCGCCAAGGTCGTGGACTTCGGCATCTCGAAGGTGTTGAAGGTGTCGGCCACCAAGCTGACCGTCGCGCGCGCCCTGATCGGCACGCCCGAGTTCATGGCGCCCGAGCAGGCCGAGGGGCGCCACGACCAGATCGACCACCGCACCGATCAGTGGTCCCTGGCCTGTGTCGCGTGGGTGGCGCTGACCGGGTGCCTTCCTTTCTCCGGACCGGACGCGAACGCGACGCTGAACCAGGTGATCTCCGCGGTGCCGATACCGCCGGCGCCGGGCGCGCCGCGGATCCCGCCCGAGGTCGAGGCCGTCTTGCGACGGGCGATGTCCAGGCGAGCGCTGGATCGGTTTCCGACCATCCGCGCGTTCGCGCGCTACTTCGAAGGCGCCGCCTCCCAGGTCCAGGGCGTCCAGGGCGTCCAGCCCGCCGTCGCCGCCGGCGCACCGGACGCGGTCGCCGAGCCCGGTCGCGAGCGCCCGGCACCCCGGCGGCGGCCGGTCCTGACGCTGGCGATCGTCGTCGCCGTGTCGCTGCCCATCGTGGCGGGCGCGGCCTGGCTCCTGCGCGATCGGCCGCCTATCTCGACGTACCTGCAAGGCGCGCGCGCCCTGATCCAGCGCCGCTGATTGAACGCCCGGGCCGCCGCGAAAATGGGTCTGGCAAAACATTCAACCGTATGGTTGAATGTTTTCCGTGAACGACGACCTGAGCACGGTTCTGGGCGCGGTCTCCCATCCGGCGCGCCGCGCAATCCTCTCGCGCCTCGCCGGCGGTCCAGCCCGCGTCACGGAGATCGCGGAGCCGTTCGATCTGTCGCTGAACGCGGTCTCGAAGCACCTGAAGGTCCTCGAGGAGGCCGGCCTCGTCGCGCGCGAGAAGGTCGGACGCGAGCACATCCTCCGCTTCCGCGGCGCGCCGCTGCGCCAGGTCTCGATGTGGGTTCACGAATACGAGCAGTTCTGGAACGAGCGCCTCGACAAGTTTGAGGGGTTTTTCAAGGAGAAGAGGAGACGATCATGATCCCGAACTACAAGAGGATGACCATCACGTTGAACCGCACGATCCCGGCCTCGCCCAAGGAGGTCTACGACGCCTGGCTCGATCCGGCGACGCCGGGGACGCCGTGGGACAAGTCGGAGTGCGAGAAGGTGATCCTGGACGCGAAGATCGACGGGTTGTACTACTTCAAGCGCGTCAGCCCCGACGGCGTCGACTTCCCGCACTTCGGGCGCTTCGTGACGCTCGAGGCGGCCACGAAGATCGCCTACACCTGGATGTCGCCGTTCACGCACGGCATCGAGTCGCTGGTCACCGTCGAGCTGGAACGCAAAGGCGAGGACACGCTGCTCCAGCTCCGCCACTCGAACTTGCCCGACGACGAGCTGGGGCGGCTCCACGAGGCGGGGTGGGCCGACCGCGTCGATGCGCTGGCCGAGCGCCTGCAGGCGCGCCGGAAGCGGTAGGATGCCCCGCGCCGGGTCGCCGACGACCCGCGACGAGGAGGTTCATGTTCGTTCGACCGCGACCGGCCCGGCGCGCCCTCGCGGCCACGCTGCTCGTCGTGGCTTGCGGACAGGCGGGATGCGGCTCCGGTGAGCCCGACCACGACCCTGTGGGCGCGACGGTCACCGTGAATCGCGGCATCGTGACCGGCCGGCTGGGCCCGCGGTTCGTGGGCCTCAGCTTCGAGAAGACCCACCTGACGGACGGGTTCTTCACGTCGCAACACGCGCCGCTGATCGCCCTGTTCAAGTTGCTGGGCCCGGGCAGCCTGCGCATCGGGGGCAACGACGTCGACGAGTGCGTGTGGAACCCGCCCGCGACCTTCGTGGCGCCCGGAACGACCTCTCGAGACGTGGGGACCGCGGAGGTCGACGCGCTGGCCGAGTTCCTCGACGCCACCGGGTGGAACGTGATCTACGGCGTCGACATGAAGAACGGCACGCCGGAGGCGGCCGCCGCCGAAGCGGCGTATGCGGCGGCCAAGCTCGGCGCCGCGCTGGCGGCGGTCGAGATCGGAAACGAGATCAACTTCTTCGGTTCGTTCGCGAGCGTCGATCCGACCTGGGAGTCGTTTGCGACGCAGGTCCTGAAGACGACGCCCGGCCTGCCGCTGGCGGGGCCGGCCAGCGGCTCCGACGCCAGCTTCGACGTTCCGTTCGCGGCGGCCGGCGCGGGTCGCGTCGTGCTGCTGACGCATCACTACTACCGGGCGGGTACCGGCAGCTCCGGGGCCACGATGGCCAACCTCCTGGCGCCCGACCCGGCGGTGCTGACCCAGGGGCGCACCGTCTCGACGGCCGCGACCGACAACCAGATCCGCGACGGCTGGCGCTGGGGCGAGATGAACTCGTTCTGGGGCCACGGGCAGGCCGGCGTCAGCGACGCGTACGGCGCGGCCCTGTGGGCCATCGACTTCATGATGAGCTCCGCTCAGATCGCCGCCTGCTCCGGCGTCAATTTTCACGGCGGCGGCCAGAACGAAGACGGGAACGTGTGCCCGAATGGCCCGGATTCCTGTTCGAGGCCGTTTCGCTATTCGCCAATCACGGAGGTGGACAGCCGCGTCACGGGCGCAGCGCCCCTGTTCTACGGCCTGCTGATGGTCACGCGCGCCGGCACGGGCAACGTGCTGCAGACGCGGACGACCGGCGGAACGGCCCACTTCACCGCGTACACGGTGGCCCTGGCGGACGGATCGACGAGCGTGCTGCTGGTGAACAAGGATGCAGCCAGAGCCGTGAACGCCAGCGTCGACGTCGGCGTCGCGCCCAGCACGGCGAGCGCGCTGTTCCTGCGGGGCCCGTCGCTGGACGCGCGGAGCGGCATCACGCTGGGCGACGCCAGCATCGGTGACGACGGCCGGTGGACCCCGGAAGAACCCTACGCGCTGCCCGTTCAGGACGCCGCGATCTCGGTGGTGGTCCCCCCCGCATCCGCGGCGCTGATCCGCGCGCAGTAGGCGCGGCCGGCCGCCAATGTAGTCACCCTCTGGCGCGTCGCCCACCCCCGGCGAGCCCCGGACGTGGTCTTAGATTCCCTTATGAGGGGAGGGCTGACGATGAAACGTTTGCTGCTAGGAGCGGTCCTGGTGTTGACGGGCGCGGCCGGCGTCTCTGGCTGTGTCGTTCGCGAGCGCGCCGTGGCGCGCCCGGAGGGTTGTCGCGGCGGGACCGTGTGGGTCGAAGGACACCGCGGCTTCCACGGCGAATATCAATCCGGCCACTGGCGCTGCCGCGGCCCCGGCTACTACTAGCGGGCGCGCGACCCGCGGCATTCGGCGGTGGGCGTGACGCCGACCGCCGATTGCGTATGCTCCGGGTCGACGACCATGAACAAGGGGCGGCTCGAAGCGTCAGCGATGGTGTGCTCGCGATCATCATCACCATCATGGTGCTGGAGCTGAAGGTCCCGCACGGTGACAGCCTGGAGGCGCTGGCCCCGCTGGGCCCCGTGCTGGTCGCCTACGTCCTGAGCTTCGTCTACGTCGGCATCTACTGGAACAACCACCACCACCTGCTGCACACGGCGACGCGCGTGACCGGCGGGATCATGTGGGCCAATCTGCACCTGCTGTTCTGGCTGTCGCTGCTGCCGGCCGTCACTGCCTGGGCGGGCGAGTACCCGACCGCCGCCTGGCCGGCGGCGCTCTACGGGGTCGTGCTGCTGGCGTCCGCGTTCGCCTGGCTGATCCTGCAGCGCTCGCTGATCCGGGCCGGCAGCCCGCTGGGACGGATCATCGGCTCCGACGTCAAAGGGCGGGTCTCGCCCTTGCTCTACGCGGCGGGGATCGGGGTCGCGTTCGTGCGCCCGTGGGTGTCCGAGCTGCTGTACGCGATCGTGGCCGCGATGTGGGTGGTGCCGGACCGCCGGGTCGAGCGCGCGCTCACGCCGGGCGCGTGAGTCGGAAGCGCACGCCGCCGTCGGGCGTGTTGGCGGCCGACGCGTCCAGGCCCAGCAACGCGCAGACGCCTCTTACCAGCGCCAGGCCGATGCCGCAATGGACGCCGCCGGAGCGGGCTGCGTCCCCGCGCGAGAAGCGGTCGAAGATGCGCGGCAGCAGGTCTTCGGGGATGGGCGGCCCGCTGTCGGCGACCTCGAGCAGTGTGTCCGCGCTGCCGCCGCGCACGGTGATGGACCCGCCGGGCGCCGTGTAGGCAACCGCGTTGGCGAGCAGGTTGGTGACGACGATCCGCAGCTTGTCGGGGTCGCTGACGACCGCGCAGTCGGCGGGCAGCTGGATGCTGAGGCGCAGCCGCCGCTCGCGGGCCTCGGCCTCGAACGGGCGCCAGCAGTCCTCGACCAGCCGGCGCAGGTCGACCGTCTCCGCGGCGACGGGGATCTGCCGCGCGTCCAGACGCGCCAGCAGCAGCAGGTTGCCGATCAGCGCCTGCATCTGGATCGCCAGCGACGTCGCCTCCGCGATCGCCGCCCGGTAGGCCGCGGCGGGGCGATCTCGCGCGGCCGCCACCTCCAGCGTCGTGCGCAGCGCGGACAGCGGGGTCCGCAGCTCGTGGCTGACGTCGGCGGTGAAGCGGCGCTCGCGCGCGAACGAAGCGGCTAGGCGCGCCAGCAGCTCGTTCAGCTTGTTGACGATCGGCGAGATCTCGGTGGGCAGGCCGGCGGTCGGGATCGGTTTGTCGATGCCCGCCGCGTCCAGCGCTTCGAGCTGGGCGGCCACGGCGCGCGCCGGTCGAAGCCCGCGCCGCACGAGCACCAGCGTCGCGCCCGCCGCCGCCGTGAACGCCACGGCGGCCAGGATCCAGAGCCAGCGCGAGACTTCGGCCAGCGTCTCGCGCGCGTCTTCCGTCCCGATCGCGGCCACGACCGTCACGAACCGCTTCGACGGCGGGGCGCCGGGCCGCGCGTCCTCGATGCGCAGCGGCTGCCGGAGCTGAACGGCGCGGCCCGGGCGGCCGTCGGGCAATCGAAGATCGGCGCGCATCGTCGCGCTGCCGCCCAGCCTGGGGAGATCGCGCGCGCCCAGCGACGGCGACCGGGCGAGCACGTGCCCGTCGTCGGTCCACGCCTCGAAGTAGCCGGGGCGCGCCGCCCGTTCGAACTCCGGCAGGGACTCGGCCTCGAATTCGGCGCCGCCGGGCTCGTCTTCGGCCATGCCGGCGATCGCGGCCGCGCTGCTGGCCAGCCGCAGATCGAGCTGTCTGACCAGCGCGCGCTCCAGCACGAAGTGCATCACGACCGCGAAGCCCCCCAGCACGGCGGCCAGCACCAGGACCACCGCGGCTGTCAGCCGGAAGCCGAGGGACCGCATCACGCCGGCGTCCCGAGCGAGTAGCCGAGGCCGCGGTGCGTGTGAATGAGCCGCTGCGCATGCCCCTCGTCGATCTTCTTGCGCAGGTAGCCGACGTACACGTCGACCACGTTGCTGGCCGGCTCGGCGGCGAAGTCGTAGACGTGCTCGCGAATCTCGCCGCGGGTCACGACCTGATCGCGCCGCATCGCCAGGTACTCGAGCAGCGCGTACTCCAGCGCGGAGAGCGCGATCGGGCGGCCGGCGCGCCGAACGGCCCGCGCAGCCAGATCGATCTCCAGGTCGGCCACGCAGACCAGATTGCTGGGCGCGAGATAGCGGCGCCGGATCACCGCGCGCAGTCGGGCCAGGAGCTCCTCGAACGCGAACGGCTTCACCAGGTAGTCGTCCGCGCCCAGGTCGAGGCCGGCCACGCGATCGGGCAGCTGGTCGCGCGCGCTCAGCACCAGGACGGCGGTCGTCGCGCCGCGGGCGCGCAACCGGCGCAGGACCGCGAAGCCGTCGAGTTTGGGCAGCATGACGTCGAGCAGGATCGCGTCGTACGGATTCGACTCGGCCAGCGCCAGCCCCTCTTCGCCGTCCGGGGAGGTGTCGACGGCGTAGCCCGCCTCGCGCAGCCCCTGCGCCAGGGAGCGGGCCAGCGGCTGGAAGTCCTCGATCAGAAGCACCCGCACGGCTCCAGTATGCCGCGGGTCGGGTGCGTCCGAGCTCTCATCGGATTCTCATGTTGGCGGACTATGAATGGGGGGTGCGCCCCGCCGCGATGCCCGTCGCCTTCGCCGCGCCAGCCCTCACGATGTTCCTGGGGTTGGCGGTGCAGGCGCCGGTGGCTCGGGCGGAGACGCCGGCGGTGCGCTCGGTGACGTTCGCCGCCGCGCGGGCGGCCGGTGAATCAGCGGCGCCCGACGTGGCGCTGGCGACGGCGCGGGACGCGGTCACGCGCGCCCAGATCGGCGTGGCCGGCGCCCTGGCCAACCCCACGCTGGGCGTCACGACGGCGCGCGAGACGGCCCGCCTGGGCGTCTCGGCCAGTCTGCCGCTGCCGCTGTTCGGGCAGCGCGGGGCGGCCGTGGCGGCCGCCCGGTCCGATGCGGACGCGGCGGCGCTGGACGTCGAAGCGGCCCGGGCCGACGGGCGGTTCGCCGCCAGCCTCGCCTGGCTGGACCTGTGGGAGGCCGAGGGGCGGGCGCGTCTCTTCGCGGAGGCAGCCGCCGACGCCGCGCGTGTGGCCGCGATCGCCGACGAGAAGTTCAAGGCCGGCTCCGCGCCGCGCGTCGACGTCCTGCGGACGGCCGCCGACCGGGCGCGGGCGCGCGCCGACGCCGCATTCGCGGCCGCGGCGGTGCCGGCGGCGGCGGCGCGCCTGGCGATCGCGATGGGCGACCCAGCCCTGGATCGCGCCAGCGCCGAAGGGACGGCCGATCTGGAGCTGGGCCACGCGCAGCTGGCGGACCTCCTGCCGTTGTTGCCGGCGCACCCGGCCGCCCGCCGGGACCGGGCCCGCGTCGAGGCCGCTGCGGCGCACCTGCGCGCCGAGCAGCGCCTGCGCTGGCCCATCGTCAACGCCGACTTGACCGTCAACTGGCGCGATCCGACGCTGCCGGGAACCGACGTCATCGGCGGGCTCGCGTTCGAGGCGCCGATCCTCAACCTGCGCGGGGGGGCCGTCGCGCGCGCCAGGGCCGAGCAGGCGCTGGAGGAGACCACCGCCGCGCTGGAGCTGCGTCGCCTGCAGTCCGACCTGACCGACGCCTACGCGCGGGCGCAGGGGGCGGGGGCCCGGGCGCGGTCGCTGGGCAGCGACGTCCTGCCGGCGCTGGAAGAAGTTCGGCGCATGACGGAGGAGGGTTACCGCGACGGTCGCGTCGATCTGCTGCGGCTCATCGACGCGCAGCGCGCGCGGCTCGACAGCCGGCTGGCCCAGATCGAGGCGCAGGCCGCCTGGGAGCGAGCCCTGGCCGAGGTCGAGCGCGCCGTCGGGCGCCGACTGGACGGGCGAGCGACGCGAGCGACGAATGGTTTCTGAGGCGGCGATCGCGACGGCGGCCTTGCTGGCGGTCCTGGCCGCCGGATGCCACGGGCACGAAGAAGCCGAACCTGCGCCCGGAAAGCGCCCCGTGCGCTGCGCGCCCGTGGAGACGGCCACGGTCGAGGACACGATCGAGCTGCGCGGGACGGTGGCGCCGCTGCCCGACCGCGACGCGGAGGTGGCGCCGCAGGTCGCCGGGCGCATCGCCAGGATCCTGGTGCGCGAGGGCGATCGCGTGGCCGCGGGGCAACCCGTCGCGCGCATCGACGCCGCGGCGCTCGCCGATCAGGCCGACGAGGCGGCCGCCGCCGTGGCCAAGGCCGAGGCCGAGCGCCGCAACGCCGAGGCGACGCGCGCCCGCACCCAGCGCGTGTTCGAGCACGGCATCGCCGCCCGGCAAGAGGTCGACGACGCCGCCACGCGCGCCGACACCGCCGCCGCCTCCGAACGGGAAGCGCGGGCCGCCGCCGCCCGGATCCGCCGCCAGGTCGAGCGCGCGACGGTGCGCAGCCCCCTGGCCGGCGTGGTCGTGCGCATCTTCCGGCGATCCGGGGAGCTGGTCGACGGCACCCCCGCCACGCCGGTGGTCGAGATCGCCGATCCGAGCCGCCTCGAGCTGGCCGCCGAGGCGACGGCCTCCGACCTCGTGCGGCTGGCCGCGGGCGCGCCGGCCGAGATCACCGCCGCCGCGCTGCCGGGGGCGCGCTGGTCCGGCGCCGTCTCCGTGGTCTCGCCGGCGGTCGATCGCGCCACGGGCCTGGGCAAGGTCCGCGTCGGCATCGACCTGGGCGCGGGCGCCCGTCCGCCCATCGGGATCCTGGGCGCCGCGCGCGTTCGACTGGGCCGCCCGCGCGCCGTCCCCGTCGTTCCCCGCGCGGCCTTGCGCAACGGCCCCGGCGCCGAGATGGAGGTCGTCCTCTGCGGTCAGGACGGCCTGGCGCACGTGCGGCGCGCGGCGCGTGGCGTCTCGACCGGCGACCGCGTCGAGGTGGGTGGGCTGGCCGCGGGCGAGAACGTGGCGCTGGACCCCGTCGGCATCGCCGACCTCGAAGCCATCGAGATGAAGCGATGACCGGCTGGCTGGTCCGCCGCCGCGCGCTGGTCTGGGTCGTCGCGCTGGGCCTGGCCGCCAGCGGCGGGCTGGTCGCGACCCGCCTGCCGAGCGGCATCTACCCGGAGGTCGATTTTCCGCGAATCGTCGTGGTGGCCCGGGGTGGCGACGCGCCGCCGCCGCTGACCCAGGTCGCGCTGGCCCGCCCGCTGGAGGCGGCGCTGGCGACCGTGCTGGGCGTCGAGCGTATCCGCTCGCGCACGATCCGCGGCTCCGTCGAGCT
>CAZPUH010000909.1:0-1016 GCA_964589215.1 uncultured Myxococcales bacterium
CGGCACCAACGGCCAGACCATGGTCTGGATGATGGACACGTACATGAACGTCGTCGGCTTCAGCGACAAGAACGCCAACCGGCGCGTCGTCACCGGCAAGACGTTGGCCTCGGGCGGCTCCCACGGCCGCGAGACCGCGACCGGCCAGGGGATCGTTCACTGCATCGCGGAATGGGCGCGCGACCGGCGTTTCGATCTGAACGGCGCGACGTACATGGTCCAGGGGTTCGGCAACGTCGGCTCGAACGCCGCGAAGATCCTGGCGCGCACGGGCGCCTCCCTGACGGCGGTCGGCGACTGGAAGGGTTACGTGGCCAACAGCGACGGCATCAACCCCTACAAGCTGACCGACCACGTCCAGAAGACCGGCTCCGTCGTCGGCTACCCGGGGACGCACCCCATCACGCGCGCCGAGTTCTTCGCGACGACCGCCGACATCTTCGTCCCCGCCGCGCTGGAGCTGGAGATCGGCATCGAGGAGGCCAAGGCCCTCAACGTGAAGCTGATCGTCGAGGGTGCCAACGGCCCGACGGAGACGGCCGCGGAGCCGATCCTGCGCGAAAGGGGGATCGACGTCATCCCCGACATCCTCGCCAACTCCGGCGGCGTCGTCGTCAGCTACTACGAGTGGCTGCAGAACAAGCGCTCCGAGCGGTGGGACCTGGAAGAGGTCGAGGAGCGGCTCGCCAAGCGCATGAAGCGGACCTACCTGGCCGTCAGCGAGTACGCGGCCGTGAAGAAGTGCGACTGGCGCGTGGCGGCGATGGCCATCGCCGTCGAGCGCATCGCCCGGACCTACGCCGAGCGCGGCATCTTCCCCTGAACAGCCTGCTCCCACCCCCGGGGGCGCCCCCGACTCTCAAAAAAGCCCACCACAACCGGGGCTGTTGCGTTCGGGCCGGCGCCGTCTTTTAATGCGCGGCCATGGTCGGTTCGCATCAACGGTTTTCGTCGCGGGTGGCCGGGTTGGTGGTGGGGATCCTTCTCGCTGCTCCCGTCGCCGTCTGGGCGGCACC
>CAZPUH010000910.1:0-2021 GCA_964589215.1 uncultured Myxococcales bacterium
GTCTTCAGCACCGCCGGGTCAGCCGGCCAGCAGCCTGCGACCCCCGGGCAGGGCCACGGCGCGACCGGCCTGCGCGCCTGGCAGCGCGCCGCGCTGTCGCTGTTCGAGGCCAGCAGCTCGCCGAACTTCCTGGCGGTCGCGACCCCGGGCGCGGGCAAGACGACCTTCGCCCTGACCGCCGCGCGCCGCGCGCTGGTCGACCGGTCCGTGCGGCGCGTGGTGGTCGTGGTCCCGACGCAGCACCTGAAGTTCCAGTGGGCGCACGCGGCCGAACGGCTGGACATCCACCTGGACCCCGAGTGGAACGTCGGCTACGGCGGGCTGCCCGCGGACGCGCACGGCGTGGTGGTCACGTATCAACAGGTCGCCGTCTCGCCCGCGTCGATGCGGCCGATGGTCCGCCAGTCGCTGGTCATCCTGGACGAGATCCACCACGCGGGCGACAGCCGCGCCTGGGGCGACGGCATCCGGCAGGCGTTCGATCCCGCCTGGCGCCGCCTGAGCCTGTCAGGAACGCCCTTCCGCAGCGATCAGCGGACGATCCCCTTCATCAACTACACGGGCGACCTGGCGCAGCCCGACTACGAGTACGGCTACGGCGACGCGCTGAAGGACGGGCGCGTCGTCCGTCCGGTCTACTTCCCCCGCATCAACGGCCGCATGGAGTGGACGGCCCCCGACGGCAGCTCTTACGAGGCGACGTTCGAGGACCGGCTGTCGCGCGAGCTGGCCAGCCAGCGCCTGCGCACGGCGCTGGACGTCGCCGGCGAGTGGATGCCGACCGTGCTGGCGCAGGCGCACGCCCAGCTGATGCACCTGCGCGCGCAGGACCCGCGGGCGGCGGGCCTGGCGATCACGATCGACCAGGAGCACGCCAAGGCGATCGCCGCCATCATGGAAGAGAAGCTGGGGATCTCGCCGACCATCGCGACGTCGGACGACCCGTCGGCTTCCGACAAGATCAGCCGGTTCTCAGAGGGGATCGCCCCCTGGATCGTCGCGGTGCGCATGGTGTCGGAGGGCGTCGACATCCCGCGCCTGCGGGTCGGCGTGTACGCGACCAACACGGTGACGGAGCTCTTCTTCCGGCAGGCGGTCGGCCGCCTCGTGCGCTGGAACTCGCGGCTGGCGCGGCAGGCGGCGTACATGTTCATCCCGGACGACGTGCGGCTGCGCAAGTTCGGGGCCGGCATCGCCGAGCAGCGGCGCCACTGCCTGCGCAAGGAGTCGCGCGACGACGACGAGGGGCGACGCGACGAAGACACCCAGCCGCCGCCGAAGAAGACCGAGACGGAGCGCGATCTCTCGGAGCAGCTGTCGCTGTTCGCGCCCATCTCGGCGACGCCGCTGGACGAGCACGGGCGGCCGCTGGAGGCGGCGCGGGTCTACGCGCCGGACGTCACCGCTGACGACGACCCGAACGGCGAGATCCCGGACTTCGTCGGTGGGGCAGGCGACCCGCTGCCTCCGCCCGCGGCGCTGGAGCCTCCGGTCGCGGCGGGCCAGGTGCCGCCGCCGCTGGCGGACCCGGTGCCGGCCGCGCCCCCCAAGAACAGCGCGCTGGCGCGCCGACGGCAGCTGCGCGAACAGAACGCGGGCGCGGTCATCGATCTGGTGCACGCCACGGGCCGCACCCACGCCGAGATCAACAGCGAGCTGAACCGCAAGGTCGGCATCAAGCGCATCAGCATGGCGACGGTCCGCCAGCTGGAGCAGCGGCTCGCGGCGGCGCAGGCGCTGCTGCGACGCCGCTGACCGGTTGCCGCGCGGGCCGCGGGCCCGTATGAATCCCCCCGATGATCGAAGACTGGGCTGAGCTGGCGACCCGGCTGACCGCCGCCGCCGAATCGCCGCGCGGCCGCGCGCTGTGCACGGAGCTCCCGCTGGCGCAGACCGCGGCCGAGGCGCGCAGCTGGATGGCGCAGGTCGCCGAGGTGGCGGCGCTGCTGCGGGCCGGCCGCACGCCCCCCGCCCTGGCCACGCCCGAGATCGAGCCGGCGCTGGTGGCCGCCGAGAAGCAG
>CAZPUH010000911.1:0-4957 GCA_964589215.1 uncultured Myxococcales bacterium
CGCCCGCGCGTCGCGCACGCCCGGCCCGCGCCGACGCCGCCGGCCGTAGAGCCCGCGCCCGAGGCGCCGGCTCCCGCGGAGGCGAAGGCAGAGGCCCCGTCGCATCCGCCGGTCCTGCGCATCTCCGCGCGCGTTCCGCCGGCGAAAGGCGAGGACCCGTCGGCGCTGGTCGCGGCCGTCCGGGCGCTGCGCAGCGAGCACGATCCGCAGCGGGCGGCGCGCTTGCTGGACGCCTATCTGCGCAGCTATCCACACGGCGCGCTGGCCGAAGAAGCGCTGGCGCTGCAGATCGAGGCCGCGGCCAACATGAAGAGCCCGCGCGCCGCCGCCTTCGCCGAGCAGTACCTGCGCGCCTACCCGAACGGTCGATTCCGCCAGTCCGCGCGCCAGGCGCTGTCCGCCAAGCACGACTGATCGTCGCCGCGTCGCCGTCGTAGCTCGAGCGTGGCGCACCAGTCCATGTGCGGACGCCCCTTTTCTGTGGAGCGAATGTCTTTGGCGCTTCCATTCAGGACGGGCAACCTCGTCATGGCTGCATCGGGCAAAGGTAGGTCAGGTGCGGACCAGCGCGGTGGTGAGTCCGGGCGCCGCGTCACGGAGCGGGTCTACGATCTCTCGAGCTTCGAATCGGTCTACGGGGCCTGGTTCCCGGACGTTCTGCGGTGGATACGCGCCTTCGGCGCGCCAGCCGCCGATCACGACGACCTGCTGCAAGAGGTGTTCGTCGTGGTGCACCGCCGGCTGCCGCACTTCGACGGGCGCAATCTGGCCGGGTGGCTGTACCGGATCACGGCCCATCAGGTCCGCGACCACCGCCGGCTGCGCTGGGTGCGCACCGTCCTGCGTCGCAGCGTCCCGGTCTCACATCGCCTGGAAGCGCCCGATCCCACGCCACTGATGGTGCTGGAGACGCGCGAGAAGCAGGCGCTGCTCGAGAGGTTGCTGGACCATCTGAGCGAGCCCTTGCGGGTCACGTTCGTTCTGTTCGAGATCGAAGGCTACACGGGCGATGAGATCGCCCAGCTACAACAAGTCCCGATCAACACCGTGCGGGCGCGGATTCACCGCGCGCGAAAGCGTCTGCTGGAGCTGTTGGTTGCGTGGCGGCGACGAGAAAACGGGGGAGGGTGAGAGCGTGGAACGTCTGAAGGACATGAGGGTGGTGGCGTTGGAGGGTGGAGATTCGAGCGCGGCCACCCTGGCCGCGCTGGTGGTGGCCAGCGAGCCGCTGGTCCCCTCGGCCGAGCGGCGCGCTCGCGTGCTGGCGCGCGTGCTGGAACGGCGCCGCTGGCGGCGATCGTTGGTGGGCCTGTTCGTGCGGCCGGCGTTCGCGGTTGCGATCCTCCTGCTGGTGGGAATCACGACCGCGGCGGCGACGGTCGCCCCGCGGCTGCAATTACGCACCTGGGATTGGTTCTCACGCGGCGCGGCGGCACCGGTGGCCGCGACGCCGGCGGCGCCCTCCCGGGCCGTCAGCCGGCGGCCGATCGCGTTGCGCGCGGAGCTCGCCCCCGTGCCGGCGCCGCGGGCGGCGCGGCCACACGTCCGGGCCGAGGATCCTTCGCGCCTGGTCGAAGCGGTTCGTGCGCTCCGGATCGAGGACGATCCCGCGCGAGCCGAGCGGCTGGCGCTCGCGTACCTGCGGATCTACCCGCGGGGCGCCTTGACGGAGGAGGCGCTGGCCGTCGCCATCGAGGCGGGCGCGCGGCGCCAGGACGCCCGAACCGACCGGCTGGCGGAGCGCTATCTGCGGACGTACCCGGACGGGCGGTTCCGCCGCTTGGCCGGCCAGGCCCTGCAGCGCACGCCCTGATCTCGCTTCGCCCGGCCTTCGGTCGGACCGTGACGCGCCGCCCGGACGCGATATTTTCTTCAAAGTTTCGCGGACGGCCGACCCCTTTGGGAGCCGGCGGGGCACCTACGCACGGTAAGTCGTGCCCGTCTTCTCTCTCTTTGGAGGCTCCCGGTGAAAGCAGGTTCGGCGACGTCATTCTTGTTGGGCTGCACTCTGGCGCTCGCCGGCTGCGGCTCGGGGGGTGGGGACGGCGGGCCAGCCGCCGGCGGCAGCAGCGCGACCGGCGGCAGCCACGCGACGGGTGGCAACAGCGCGACAGGGGGCAACAGCGCCACGGGCGGCACGCCCGGAACCGGCGGCAGCGCGACCGGCGGCAGAAGCGGGACCGGCGGCTTGCCGGCCACCGGCGGCAGCCCGGGAACGGGCGGGCTCGCGGCGACGGGCGGCACGCCCGGAACCGGCGGGGAAACGCCGACCGGAGGGCGCGGCGCGGCCGGTAAACCCGGCGGGGGCGGCTCCGGATCGGGTCTGGGCGGCGGGGCGGGCTCGCCGGGCACGGGGGGGACGGCTGGCAGCAGCGGCGGCAAGCAGACCGTCTGTCAGTTCGCGAGCGGGCTGAACGTGGCGTGGGTCAACTTCGCCGGGGACATCCCCAACCCGAACATCGCGACCTTCAACACCATCTTCAAGAACGCCCACGACGCCGGCGGGCGCGTGATCCGCTGGTGGTTCCACACGAACGGCACCGTCACGCCCGGATACAACTCGGACGGTACGGTCAAGGAGATCCCCCAGTCGCACATCGATGGCGTCAAGGCGATCCTGAGCGCAGCCCACTCGAACGGGGTGGCCATCGACATCAGCCTGTGGTCGTTCGACATGTTGCAGTCCAACGCCGGGAACGCGCACACCCAGAACCAGCAGCTTCTCGAGAACGACACCATCCGCGCGTCGTACGTGAACAACTACCTCACCAAGCTGGTCACCGCGCTGCGGGGCACCCCCGGGCTGTATTCGTACGAGATCTTCAACGAGCCGGAAGGGATGGGCCCCAACGGCTGGGCCACCTACCGGACGACCGAGGCGGCCATCCAGAAGTGCGTCAACTGGTTCGCCGACGCCATCCACGCCGCCGACCCGGACGTGCTGGTGACGAACGGGGCCGTGACGTTCGACTACTGTTCGAACGTCAGCGGCAAGAACAACTACTACTCCGACACCGCGCTGCGGAACGTGGGCGGCAAGCAGAACGGGACGCTGGATTTTTACGAGGTCCACTACTACACGTCGAACGGCACGTCGAACTCGGCGTTCATGAACCCGGCGTCCCACTGGGGGCTCGACAAGAAGCTGGTCATGGGCGAGTTCGCGGCCGCCGACACGGAGGGCGTCGCGAAGGACAGCCTCTACACGCACCTCTACGACGCCGGCTACAGCGGCGCATGGGCCTGGTCGTACGACGCCGACTGGCCCTGGCCCGCGATGCAGGCGGGGATGCAGAATGTCTACAATGCGCACACCAGCGTCGTCGGCGCCTGCCCGTAGCGGAGGGAGCGCCTGATGAAAAATCGCGCCTTGCCGCCGCTGCTCACCGGCGCGGTGCTCGTCGCGTGCGTGGCGGGCGTCGCGCTGTGGCGCGTTCGCGCGGCGTCGCGGGACGACGCGCCGCCACCGCAGTCGGCGGCCGCGGCCGAGCCTGGGCCCGCCGCGCCTCCGCCTGCGCCGACGCCCCCATCGCCGCCGAAGCCGCCGGCGCTGTCGGAGCACGACCTCGCGCAGCTGGACGAGGCGCGCCTCATGACTCGCCTGCGCACGGTCGCGCAGAGCGATCCGGCGCTGGCGATCACGCTGGCGCGCGAGGGCAATCGACGGTTCCCGCACGGCGCCGACGTCGCCGAGCGGACCTCGATCCTGATCCACGCGCTGTCCGCGACCGGCCAGCCGATGGAGGCGCGGGGTGAGGCCGAGCGGATGGTGAACGACCTGCCCGACTCGGCGTGGGTGCGGGAGGTCGAGCGCTTCACCGGCGCGCATCGCCACCGAAACGTGCGGATCAACGACGCGGGCGTGCTGGAATACTACGACGCGCCCAACAAGTAGCGGCGGCGAGCCCCGATCAGGGGCAGACGGCCGGCGCGGCGAGCTGTGAGCGCACGGACGAGATGGTCGAGCCCCAGCTGGACGACGGGTTGTACTGGATGATCGACACGACGCCGTCCTTGATGCGGGCGTTGATGTTGGTGGCGCTGTCCCAGGCGGCGTCGGGGCCGCTGGACGAGCCGTTCACGCCGTAGCCCGTGTCGGCCAGGATGGGTTTGCCCGTGGCCTGGCTGACGCCCGCCCAGGTCATCTTGTCGCCGCGGATGGTCGCCGAGCCCGCCTGGGTGCCGCCGCCGGACGTGTTGATGAACGTGAACAGGCTCATGTCGAAGTAGGAGTACCAGTTCTTGCCGTTGTCCGATCCGTCCCCGCCCGTGTTGTTGCTGGTGCCGACCCACGGCGAGATGTCCATCGAGAACGCCGCGTTCGGCAGGTACGGCTTCATCGCGTTCACGAACTGGCTCATGATCTGGCCGGCCTGCTGATAGGTCCATGGGGCGGTCTGCTGTCCGCTGCCCGCGTACTGGTAGAAGTCGGGCTCCATCTCGAAGACGATCGGCTTGGTCGTGCCGTAGCAGCTCGCGAATCCCTGGGCGTAGCTCTTGTAGACGTTGACGATGTTGCTGAGGTTGCCGCTGATGTCGGCCGCGCCGTAGTGGCAAAGGTCGTTGTTCGCGCCGCAGCTGCTGACGTTGCAGTCGCACCGGCCGAAGTGCCGTTTGGCGTAGAACGCCGCGACGTACGCGACGATCACGGGCACCTTGCCGGCCAGGGCGCCGCCCGATTTGGTCTCGTCGCACACGCTGTTCATGTCGAACGTGTCCTTCTGACCCATCCAGCCGGGCGTGAAGTAGTCGATCTGCGCCAGGATGCCGGGGTTCGACTTGGCCGTGCCGTCGAGCGCGCCGAAGTGGAACCGGCAGGCGCTGAAGATCTTGTTGGCCGCGACGGCGCCCCCGGTGCCGCCGGCGCTGCCGCCCACGCCGGAGCCGCCGCTGGCGGCGCCGCCCGATCCGGTCGCGCCCGCTCGGCCGCCGGTGGCCGAACCGCCCGAGCCGGGGG
>CAZPUH010000912.1:0-8271 GCA_964589215.1 uncultured Myxococcales bacterium
GTCTATCTGGCCGACCGCATCCTGATCCTGGACGCGCACCCCGGGCGCGTGCGAGAGATGATGGAGGTGCCGGTGCCGCGGCCGCGCGACCCCGAGCAGTTCATGTCGCCGGCGTTCATCGCCGCGCGCCATCACCTGGAAGAGCTGATCCACCCCCGGGCCGCGCAAGTGGCCGACACCCTCCCCATGTTCCGCATGACGGTCGTCGGAGACGACGTGGAATGACTTCATGAGCAAAGGCCCCGCCCCCACCACACCTGAAGAGCTCATCGGCGGCATCGGCACCGCCGACGGAAAAGTTACCGGGCACGAGCTGCTGCGCGGCGGCCAGGCCTGGTCGCGGCGGCTGCGGCGCAACCAGCAGCTGCGCCTGACCGACGTCGACGGGCGCGCCTGCGTGTCGGCGCTGTTCTACAACGCGCACGATCCGCTGGAGCGCTACAACATGCCGGACACGTTGAAGGCGCAGTTCACGGCGTTCCTGACCGCGGGGCGCGTGCTGTACTCCGACATGGGACGGATCCTGTGCTCGATCATCGCCGACGACTGCGGCTGGCACGACACGATCACGGGTACCGGTGACGCGGCCGCCAGCCAGGCCCGCTTCGGCGAGGGCACGTACCAGGCTCTGCGCAACGCCTTCCACCGCAACGCGCGCGACAACCTGCTGGTCGAGCTGAGCAAGCACGGCCTGGGCAAGCGGGACGTGGTCGCCAACGTGAACTTCTTCGCGCGCGTGACCGTCGGCGACGACGGGGCCCTGGCCTACGTGGCGGGCAACAGCCGCCCCGGCGCCGCCGTCACGCTGCGGTTCGAGATGGACACGCTGGTGGTCCTCTCGTCGACGCCCCACCCGCTGGACCCCGCGCGCGAGTACCGGCCCGGCGCCGTGGCGCTGGACGTGACCGACGGCCCGCCGGCCGGCGCCGACGACGCCTGCCGCCTGTCGCGCCCCGAGAACGGCCGCAGCTTCGCGCTGACGGCCGCCTACGCCGCCGAGATCCAGGAGGCGTCGTGACCGCCTTTCGCCAGCGCGAGAGCCAGCTCGATCCCCGGCACGCCGCCGTCGACGTCACGCTGCCGTCGGGCGAGGGGTGGACGCACGAGCTGGCCCCCGGCGACGTGTTCCGCATCGTCGATCTGGAGGGCAACCAGGCCGTCGACACGCTGTTCTTCAACAGCCGCGATCTCGACGAGCGCTACAGCGCGACGGAGACCATCCGCCGCCAGGGGAACATCTACCTGTCGACGGGGACGGCCCTGTGCTCCAGCGAGGGCCGCCCGCTGCTGACGATCGTCGCCGACACCTGCGGGCGCCACGACACGCTGGGCGGCGCCTGCTCGGCCGAGAGCAACCAGGTGCGGTACGCGCTGGGAAAGAAGTACATGCACAACTGCCGTGACACCTTCCTGCTGGCGCTGGCCCGCTACGGGCGCGGCATGGGCAAGCGCGACCTGCCCCAGAACATCAACTTCTTCATGAACGTGCCGGTCACGCCGGCGGGCGCGCTGACGTTCGCCGACGGCGTGTCGGGCCCGGGCCGCTACGTCGAGATGCGCGCCGAGACCCACGTGCTGGCGCTGATCTCGAACTGCCCGCAGCTCAACAACCCCTGCAACGCCTACGACCCCACGCCCGTGCGGCTGCTGGTCTGGCGGCGCGGCTGACGGTGTTTCGCAAGGTCCTGGTCGCCAACCGCGGCGCCATCGCGCGGCGGATCTTCCGCACGCTGCGGCGCATGGGCGTCGCCAGCGTCGCGGTCCACTCCGACGCGGACGCCGGCGCGCTGCACGCCGCGGCCGCCGACGCGGCCGTGGGCATCGGCGGCGCCGCGGCGGCCGAGAGCTCCCTGACCGTCGAGCGGGTGCTGGAGGCGGCCCGGCGCACGGGTGCCGAGGCCATCCACCCCGGCTACGGCTTCCTGTCCGAGAACGCCGCCTTCGCCGAGCGCTGCGCGGAGGCCGGCATCGTCTTCATCGGCCCCACGCCCGAGAACATGCGGGCCTTCGGCCTCAAGCACCGGGCCCGCGCGCTGGCGACGGAGGCCCGGCTGCCGCTGCTGCCCGGGACCGGGCTGCTGGCGGGGCTCGACCAGGCGCGCGCCGCCGCGGCGGAGATCGGCTACCCGGTCATGTTGAAGAGCACGGCGGGCGGCGGCGGCATCGGCATGCGCCGCTGCGCCGACGCGGGCGAGCTGGAGGCGGCCTACGAGTCGGTGGTGCGCCTGGCGGGCAGCCACTTCAAGGACGGCGGCGTCTACCTCGAGAAGCTGGTCGATCCCGCCCGCCACGTCGAGGTGCAGATCTTCGGCGACGGCGCCGGCGGCGTGCTGGCGCTGGGGCAGCGGGACTGCTCGCTGCAGCGGCGCAACCAGAAGGTCATCGAGGAGACACCTCCGCCCGGGCGGCCCGCCGCGACGCTGGCGGCGATGGACGAGGCCGCCGTGCGCCTGGGCGCGGCGGCCCACTATCGATCCGCTGGCACCGTCGAGTTCGTCGTCGACGCGCGCAGCGGCGCCTTCTACTTCCTGGAGGTGAACACGCGCATCCAGGTCGAGCACGGCGTGACCGAGGAGGTCACGGGCGTGGACCTCGTCGAATGGATGGTGCGCCTGGCGGCGGGCGAGGCGCTGCCCCGCGACGTGCTGCCCGTGGCGCGCGGCGCGGCCATCCAGGCCCGGCTCTACGCGGAGGACCCCGCGCGCGCGTTCCAGCCCAGCGCGGGCCTGCTGACCGACGTGGCCTTCCCCAGCGGCGTGCGCGTCGAGACCGGCGTCGACACGGGCAGCGAGGTCTCGCCGTTCTACGACCCGCTGCTGGCCAAGATCATCGCGCGCGGCGACACGCGCGAGGCCGCGCGCGAAAAGTTGATCGACGCGCTGGCGCGCACGCGCGTGGCTGGCGTCGAGACCAACGCCGCTTACCTGCGGGCCGCCCTGGAAGCGCCCGCCTTCGTCGCCGGACAGGTCCACACCCGTCTGCTGGAGACGGTGGCCGCGCCGTCGGACGCCGTCGACGTGCTGGACGGCGGGACCCAGACGACCGTGCAGGACCACCCCGGCCGGCTGGGGTACTGGGACGTGGGCGTGCCCCCCTCGGGGCCGATGGACGGCCTCGGCTTCCGCATCGCCAACCGGCTGGTCGGCAACCCCGAGGACGCCGCCGCGCTCGAGTGCACGGCGATGGGACCGACGCTGCGCTTTCGCGCGCGCACGACGGTCGCGCTCACGGGGGCGGACATGCAGGCGACGGTCGACGGCGCGCGCGCGCCGCGCTACCGGGCGTTCGAGGTCCCGGCCGGCGCGGTCTTGCAGCTGGGCGCCGTCACCGGGCCGGGCGCGCGCGCCTACGTCGCGATCCGCGGCGGCCTGGACGTGCCGCCCTACCTCGGCAGCCGCGCGACGTTCACGCTGGGGCAGTTCGGCGGGCACGGCGGGCGGGCGCTGCAGGCCGGCGACGTCCTGCACCCGGGCGGGCAGCCCCCGCTGGCGGCCGCGGTCGCGGCGCCGCTTCCCGACGAGCTGATCCCCAGCCTCACCGATCACTGGGAGATCGCCGTCATGGTCGGGCCGCACACCGCGCCCGACTTCTTCGCGCCCGAGGACATGGAGGCGCTGTACGCCACCGGCTGGCGCGTCCACCACAACTCCAGCCGCACGGGCGTCCGATTGATCGGCCCCAAGCCGAAGTGGGCCCGCACCGACGGCGGCGAGGCGGGCCTGCACCCGTCGAACATCCACGACAACGCCTACGCGATCGGGACCATCGACTTCACCGGCGACATGCCGGTCATCCTGGGGCCGGACGGGCCCAGCCTGGGCGGCTTCGTCTGCCCGGCCACCATCATCGCGGCCGACCTGTGGAAGATGGGTCAGCTGAAGGCGGGCGACGAGGTCCGCTTCGTGCCGGTCACCCTCTCCGACGCGCGGCTGCGGCGGGCCGAGCGCGAGCGCGACCTGGCCGGCATCCGCGGCGCGGGCGAACCACGCCCCGCGCGGCAGCTGGCCGCCGGCTCCGCGCCGCTGGCCTCGCCGGTGCTGCTCGAGCGCGGCGACGTGGTGATACGGCAAGACGGCGACGCCAACGTGCTCATCGAGCTGGGGCCACCCGTGCTGGACCTGGGATTGCGCTTTCGCGCGCACGCGCTGATGCAGGCGCTGGTCGCGCGACGGCTGCCGGGCATCATCGACCTGACGCCGGGGATCCGGTCGCTGCAGGTGCACTACGACGACACCCGGCTGCGCCGCGAGCGGCTGCTGGGCGTGCTCGACGAGATCGCGGCGTCGGAGCCGTCGACCGACGCCATCGAGGTCCCCTCGCGCATCGTGCACCTGCCGCTGTCGTGGGACGATCCGGCCACGCGCCTGGCCATCCAGCGCTACATGAGCGGCGTCCGTCCCGACGCGCCCTGGTGCCCCAGCAACATCGAGTTCATCCGGCGCATCAACGGCCTGGACAGCATCGAAGAGGTGCGGCGGATCGTCTTCGAGGCGAGCTACCTGGTGCTGGGCCTGGGCGACGTCTATCTGGGCGCGCCCGTCGCGACGCCGCTGGACCCGCGGCACCGGCTGGTCACGACCAAGTACAACCCGGCGCGGACCTGGACGCCCGAGAACGCCGTCGGCATCGGCGGCGCGTACCTGTGCGTCTACGGCATGGAGGGGCCCGGCGGCTATCAGTTCGTCGGCCGCACCTGCCAGATGTGGAATCGCTTCCAGACCACGCCGGAGTTCGCGGCCGGCCGCCCCTGGCTACTGCGCTTCTTCGACCAGGTGCGCTTCCACGAGGTCGGCGAGCGCGAGTTGCTGGACTTCCGCGCGGCGTTCGTGCGCGGGCGCGCGCGGCTGAACATCGAGGAGACGACCTTCCGGTTCGCCGACTACCAGGCCTTTCTCGAGGCCAACCGGGGGTCGATCGAGGCTTTCCGGGCGCGCCAGCGCCAGGCCTTCGTCGAGGAGCGCGAGCGCTGGGCCCTGCTGCCGCCGGCCGCCGAGCCCGCCGAATCGGCCCAGGCGGGCGGCGACGGCACGGAGCAGCCTCTGCCCGAAGGCGCCGTCGCCGTGCGCGCGGGCGTCACGGGCAGCGTCTGGAACGTGGCCGTGGCGACCGGCGCGCGCGTCGCCGCGGGCGATCGGCTGATCGTCCTCGAGACGATGAAGATGGAGACGCCGGTGGTCGCGCCGCATGACGGGACGGTGGTCGCGATCTGCTGCGCCCCCGGGAACCTGGTGCGCGCCGGGCAGACGCTGGTCGGCCTGCAGCCGGACGCCTAGGTTTCACGGCGCTGGACGCGACCGGGGCTTGCCGGCCAAACTCCGCGCCATGTCGACCGCCACGGGAAAGCTGGCCGCGCGCCGGGTTTTCATCACGGGAGTTTCGCGCGGCATCGGCCGCGCCACCGCCCGCCTGTTCCTCGAGGAGGGCGCCGAGGTCCTGGGAGTCGCGCGCGATTCGGCGCGCCTGGCGGCCGCGACGGGCGAGCTGAACGCGCACGGCCCGGGGCGGTTCGAGGCGTTCGCGCTGGACCTGAGCTCGCCCGACGCCCCGGCTCGCGCCGTCGAGCGGATCACGGCGCGCTGGGGCGCGCTGGACGTGCTGGTGAGCAACGCCGCCGTCATGACCGAAGGGCCGCGCACGCTGGAGGACGAGCCGGCCGGGACGCTGGAGCGAACCATGGACGTCAACCTGTTTGCCCCCTTCAGACTCTCGAACGCGGCGCTTCCGTTGCTTCGCAAAGGACGCGAGCCGCGAATCGTTCACGTCACGTCGGGCGCCGGCACGTTCTCGGGATTGGGCGAGACCGGTATCTCCAGCTATCGCCTGAGCAAGTGGGCGCTGAACGGTCTCGTGCGCCTGCAGGCCTTGCACCTGGCCGGACAGATCGCCGTGAACGGCCTCGATCCCGGCTGGGTGAAAACCGATCTCGGCGGCCCGCGCGCGCCCGGCGTCCCCGAGGACTCCGCGCGCGGCGCGCTGGCGCTGGTGCTGGAGCCGTTCGCGACGACCGGGCTGCTCTTCAAAGACGGCGCGCGCATCGACTACTAGCGGCGCGGCCTTAAGGCCGTTCTTCCCGTATTTCAGGGGCGATCCAGGAAGTTAACAAAAGTCACTCGCCCACGAAATCTACCGTTAACGCCCGTTCGATATGGTCGGCTCAACAACAAGGTTGCCGGCGCGGACAAAGTGATTGCCTGCGCCGGTCTGCCGGTGCAGCGAGGGGGGCTCGGCTGCACCGGGGCCGCAATCACGAGACGGGAAAAGGATGAAAGAGTACGCCGCAGGTGCGCGACGAGGGTTGGCTGTCTTCTCTGTGCTGGCGATTACGTCATTTGGAAGGATGACTTTCGCACAAACGGCACCGGCCGATGCGCCGCCGCCGCCGCCGCCGGCACCGCCGGCCGAGACGGTGGCACCGTCGACGGGGACGATGAACCCGCCGCCGCCGGCCGAAGCACCGCCGCCGGCACCGGCTCCGCCGTCCGCCGTCGAGGCGGCGCCGAAGCCGCCCACCGCGGCCGAGACGATGCCCGCGACGCGTCCCGACGCGCTGCCGCCGATCGACGTCGGCGCCTGGCTGCGCATCGGCGGCAAGTTCCAGGGCAAGGACGCCAGCAAGATCAACGACTGGCAGATGGACAACACCTACGTCGAGCTCCACGCGGGCGGCAAGGTGCACAAGAACGTGGGCGTCACGCTGAACCTGAACGCCAACGTCACGAGCTTCTCGAACATGTCCGCCGCGCTGGAGGATGCGATCATCTCGTTCGACTTCATCGACGAGTTCCACCTCTGGGCCGGCCACCTGCTGGTGCCGGTCGACCGCGCGAACGCCTCGGGGCCGTTCTTCATGATCCCCTGGAACTATCCGGGGTTCTTCTCGGGCGCCTTCGTCGGTGCGCCCGCCGAGGGGCCGTCCGGGCGTAACAACGGCGCGGTCATCTGGGGCGACATCGCTGGCGGGAAGTTCTCGTACTTCGCGGGCGCCTTCGACAACGCGGCCGGGCTGTCCACGAGCCCCTTGTTCTCGGGGAAGCTGCGCCTCGCGCTGTGGGACCCGGAACCTGGGTTCTGGGGCAACGCCAGCTACTTCGGCGACAAGGACATGCTGTCCATCGACCTCGGCGGGCAGGTTCAAAAGAACGGCGTCAACGCAACCACCAACTACGAGGACGTGAACGTCGACGTGCTGGTCGAGAAGAAGCTCGGCGGCGGCAGCTTCGCCACGCTCGAAGCGGCCTACTACCACTTCAACCAGGTGAGCGGCGGCGTGAGCGACTCGATGTACGCGCTGCTGGCCTACGCGACGCCGACGGTCGGCATCGGCAACATCCAGCCGATGGTCCGCTTCCAGTGGGAGAAGGTGAAGGACAACCCGGACACGAACCCCTGGAACCTCGACGTCGGGCTCTCCTACCTGATCAAGGGCCCCGCGCTGCGCCTGCTCGCCACGTACAGCTACACGAAGCTGCTCAACGTCGACACGACGACCATGTCCCTTTCCAACTCGACCGCCAACTCGATCCAGCTGGGCGCGCAGGCGATCTTCTTCTAGGCGCCCGCGGTTCGCTTCATTCGCAAACACCCCAAGGAGACATAGAACATGCGTACTCAACTCATCGCGATCTTGCTCGCGGGCGCGCTGGCGGCGTCTTGCAACAAACCGGCGGAGACGCCGGCACCGGGCGCCGCGCCGGCGGCTCCAGCCGCGCCGGCTGCGCCCGCCGACGACAAGGGACCGATCAAGGTCGGCATCCTCCACTCGCTGTCGGGCACGATGGCCATCAGCGAGACGTCCCTGAAGGACGTCGCGTTGATGACGATCGAGGAGATCAACGACGCGGGCGGCGTCCTGGGACGCAAGCTCGAGCCGGTGGTCGTCGACCCGGCGTCCAACTGGCCGCTCTTCGCCGAGAAGGCGCGCGACCTGATCCAGAACCAGAAGGTGGCCGTCACCTTCGGCTGCTGGACCTCGGTCTCGCGCAAGTCGGTGCTGCCGGTCTACGAGGAGCTGAACGGCCTGCTCTTCTACCCCGTCCAGTACGAGGGTGAAGAGTCGTCGTGGAACGTGTTCTACACGGGCGCCGCGCCGAACCAGCAGGCCATCCCCGCCGTCGAGTACCTGATGAGCAAGAAGGGCGGCGGCGCGAAGCGCTGGGTGCTGCTGGGGACCGACTACGTCTACCCCCGCACGACCAACAAGATCCTGCGCTACTTCCTGCACGCCAAGGGCGTCTCCGACGACGACATCATGGAGAAGTACACGCCGTTCGG
>CAZPUH010000913.1:0-7107 GCA_964589215.1 uncultured Myxococcales bacterium
GCGGCGCGAGCGGAATGGGCGGCGCCGCCGGTAGCGGCGGCCTGACCGGGAGCGGCGGCGCGGCGACCGGCGGGTCCGCGGCGGGCGGCTCCAGCCCGGGCGCTGGGGGGGCGGTCACCGGCGCCGGCGGCGCGATCGGCAGCGGTGGACGCGCCTCCTCGTCGGGCGGATCAGCGGGCATGGCGGGCGGTGAATCCAGCGCCGGCGCCACGGCGAGCGGCTGCAGCTGCGACGTCGGGCGCGCGCGAGCGACCGGCTCGGGCGCAGCATTGCTCGGCTGCGCGGCCCTGCTCGCGCTCGCCCGACGACGCGGGCGTCGCGCGAGGCCGCGCAGCCTGACCGCCGGTCTCGGCTAGCGTTCGGGGCCCTCGCCCCGGCCGGGCGACCGGAACGGTGGCTCCTGGGGTAAGGTGGCCGCATGCCCTCCATGCGAAGCGACCTTCAGCGCATCGCCCGCCGCGCGATGCGCGAGCGCGGGCTGCTGCCGGACTTCTCGCCGGTCGAGCTCGCTCAGGCGCAGGGCCTCGATCGCGCGATCGGGCCACTGGACGCGGCGACGCGCGATCTCCGCGCGCTGGCCTGGGCCTCGATCGACAACGACGACTCGCGCGACCTGGATCAGCTCACGGTGGCCGAGGCGCTGCCGGGGGGCGCGACGCGCATCCTGGTGGCCATCGCCGACGTCGACGCCAAGGTCCAGCGGGACTCGGCGCTGGACCGTCACGCGGCCACGAACACCACGTCGGTGTACACCGACGCGCAGACCTTTCCGATGCTGCCGGAGTCGCTGTCGACGGACCTCACCTCGCTGAACGAGGGGGAAGAGCGCCTGGCGCTGGTCATCGACGTCGTCGTCGCGGCGGACGGCCAGACCCGCGCCGCCGAGGGGCAGGTCTATCGCGCGGTGGTCGTGAACAAGGCCAGGCTGGCCTACAACGGCGTCGCCGCCTGGCTGGACGGCACGGCCGCCGCGCCGCCGAGGGTGACCGCCGTCCCCGGGCTGGCCGACAACCTGCGCCTGCAAGACCAGGTCGCGCAGGCTCTGCGGCGCCGCCGCCTGGAGCACGGCGCGCTGGAGCTGGAGACGCTGGAGCCGCGGGCGGTCTTCGACGGCGACCGCGTCTCCGACTTGCGGCTCGAGCGGCACAACCGCGCCAAGCAGCTGATCGAGGACTTCATGGTGGCGGCCAACATCACGACGGCGCGCTTCCTCGAGCAGCGGCGCTTTCCCTCGCTGCGGCGCGTGCTGCGGTCGCCGGAGCGCTGGCAGCGGATCGTCGAGCTGGCCGCGACCTACGGGACGCAGCTTCCGGCGCAGCCCGACGCGCCCGCGCTGGAGGCGTTCCTGACCGAGCGGCGCGGGCTGGACCCGGATCGCTTCCCCGACCTGTCGCTGGCGGTCGTCAAGCTGCTGGGCCGCGGCGAGTACGCCGTCGAGACCCCGGGCGGCGGCAGCGAGCACTTCGGCCTGGCGGTGCGCGACTACACGCACTCGACCGCCCCGAACCGGCGGTTCCCCGACCTCGTCACGCAGCGGCTGGTGAAGGCGGCGCTGGCCGATCGCCCCACGCCCTACGGGCTGGTCGATCTCGCGGCGCTGGCCAAGCACTGCACCGAGGCCGAAGACGCCGCCGCCAAGGTGGAGCGCGCGGTCCGCAAGTCGGCGGCGGCGCTGCTGCTGGCCACGCGCCTCGGCGACACGTTCGACGGCTTCGTGACGGGCGCCTCCCCGAAGGGCACCTGGGTGCGCGTCCTGAACCCGCCCGTCGAGGGGCGCCTAGTGCGTGGCTTCGAAGGGCTGGACGTCGGCGACCGCGTCACCGTCGTCCTGGAGCACACGGACGCCGAACGCGGATTCATCGACTTTGCGCGGCGGGCCTGACCGCATGAGCGACAAACCTGCGCCGCCGTCTGGCCGTCCGGGGCTTGGCCCGCTGCTCGCCTACCGCGACCAGGCGTTCCTGGACACCGACGACGCGCGCCCGCTGCGCATCCTGGCCGAGTATCTGGCGCCGCTGCGCGCCCTTCGCGAACAGCAGGTGCGTGACACGATCGTCTTCTTCGGCTCGGCGCGCATCACGCCGGACGGGCCCCTGGGCCGCTACTACGAGGAGGCACGAGAGCTGGCCCGCGCCATCACCGCCTGGGCGATGACGCTGGAGGGGGACGCGCACGGGCGCATCGTCTGCTCCGGCGGCGGACCCGGCATCATGGAGGCGGCCAACCGAGGCGCGCGCGAAGCGGGCGGCCGCACGATAGGCCTCAACATCGGCCTGCCCCACGAGCAGCGGCCGAATCCCTACATCACGCCGGCCCTGTCGTTCGAGTTTCACTACTTCTTCATGCGCAAGCTCTGGTTCGCGCACACGGCCTCGGCGCTGGTGGCCTTTCCGGGCGGATTCGGCACGTTGGACGAGATGTTCGAGATCCTCACGTTGCAGCAGACCGCCAAGCTGGATCGCAAGATCGTGATGCTGCTGTACGGAAGCGACTACTGGCGCGAGGTGATCGACTTCGACGCGCTCGTGCGCCACGGGACGGTGAGCCCGGAGGATCTGAGGCTGTTCACGTTCGTCGACGATCCGGCCACCGCGTTGCGCACGCTTCAAGCGGCGCTGCACCCGACGGCGACGCAGCGAATGACGGGGCAGCCCGCCGACGACGATCGGCCGGCGTTCGCCCCCTCGCGCTGTAAGGCAACGGATTAGGAATTGCGAAACCCAGGACCGGGCGCCGGCAAGTTCCTGCCGCCGGAGCCAGGGCGCGGTAAGTGACGTTACCGGTCGCGCCGCCGCATACAACTATCCGCCGCTTCGTTGCACAAACGTGGATGACTCCGTTGTCAACGGGTCTATAAGGGCGCGGTCAGCCCGCAACACGACGTTGACAAAGGAGACCCCATGACACGTGCCCGTTCGACCCTGATTGCATCGACGTTGTGCTTCGTTTCGTTCGCCTCGGCGGCGGCCAGCGCCGCGCCGACCTTCGCGCCGCCGCCCCCGACGGCGCCCCACCTGAAGAGCTACTCCGACTGGGGCGCCCTCTGGTGGCAGTGGGCGCTTCAGACGCCCGCCGCCAACAATCCCGTCCTCGACACCACCGGCGCCAACTGCGCGGTGGGCCAGCCGGTGCCGGGCACCTTCTTCCTGGCGGGCACGTTCGACGGATCGCCGGTGACCCGCACCTGCACGGTGCCGGTCGGTGACGCATTCCTGATCCCGATCCTGAGCGCGTCGTACTTCGCGCAGCAGACGGATCCGCCGGATCAGCGCACCGAGGCGTTCGTCCGGTCGAAGGTGACTTGCGTCGAGGACAACCCGACGCTCTCCGTGACGGTCGACGGCGTCGCCATCGCCAACCCGCGCAGCCTGCTCGAGAAGTCGACGGTGTTTTCGGTCAACCTGCCGGCCGACAACGTGTTCGGCGTGCCGCCGCAGGTTCTGAGCCCGTCGGTCGACGAGGGCTACTACGCCTTCCTCGAGCCGCTGAGCGCCGGGAGCCACACGGTCGTCATCACGTCGTCGTCGACCGCCTGCAACAACAGCCAGAACGCGACCTACCACCTGATCGTGCAGGGCACGGTCGGGACGCCGCGCACCTGCTCGGGCACCCAGCAGCTGACGCTGAACAACGTGGACATCCAGAGCACGGGCGCCGCGCTGACCGTCTCGGGTAACTGCACCGTGACCATCAACGACAGCGTGCTGTTCGGCAGCACGTCGGCCATCGTCGTTCACGACCAGGGGCACGTCATCGTGAACACCAGCGTCGTCGGCGGCGGTCCGGGCGCCGGAGGCTTCGCGGTCAACGCCGACGGACACGGTCACGTCGAGCTGAGGAACTCGGCCGTCATCAGCCCGACGAACGCGCTCGGGTTCGCGGTCATCAGCGACTCCGGCGGCAACTCGAAGTTCTAGCGTTCGGCCAACCGGGGCGTCCGCCGGACGCCCCGGTTGCGGCACATCGGCTCAGTGCGTGACGGCGGCGCCCGTGTACGTGATCGTGGCGTCCGGCGTCACCGTCTTCGTCGGCGAGAAGCCCACCGCTTTGGTCGGTGACACCAGGATCAGCTGAAACGTCCGGGTCGCCAGCATCTCCGGGAACGACCCCTGGCGCGCCCCGATGGTCAGCGTCTTCGTCGCCTCCGTCCAGGTGATCGGGATGCGCGTGAAGCCGCCCGCCTCGTAGTCGTTGGTCACCCCGTCGTCCTCGTACATCGTGAAGGACGCGTCCGCTCCCGTGAACACGTAGAGACGAATGGGGTCCGCCGGCTTCTCTTCCGTGTATTGCAGGGCCGGTCCAATCGGAACGATCGAGCCGGCGCGCACGAAGACCGGCATCGCGTCGAACGGCGCGGCCGCCGTGATGGTCTTGCCGCCCGCTTGATAGCTGCCGTCCCAGAAGCTGTACCACCCCGCCGCCGGCGGCAGGTACACGGAGCGGGTGGTCGCCTTGTAGGTCGTGACGGGCGCGACCAGGAAGGCCGGCCCGAACATGTACTCGTCGCTGACCTCGCGGGCGGTCGCGTCCGTCCGGAAGTCCATCAGCAGCGGCCGCATGATCGTGGCCCCGTCGTGGGTGACGGCGCCGGCCAGCGAGTAGATGTACGGCAGCAGCTGGTAGCGCGTCTGGTCGAACTTCAACATCGCCGCGTAGGCGGTGCTGTTGTCGCCGCCGAACTGCCAGATCTCGCGCAACGGCGTCTGTCCGTGCACGCGCATGATGGGCAGGAAGGTCGTCCACTCGAACCAGCGCGTGTTCAGCTCGTTCCATTCGGCCTGGTCGGCGGCCGTCGGTGACGTCGCCGCGAAGCGGGCCGGCACGGCGAAACCGCCGCCGTCGACGGTCCAGTAGGGCATCCCCGAGATCGAGAACCCCAGGCCGGCCGGGATCTGCTTGGCCATCGCCGTCCAGGTCGACGTGATGTCGCCGGACCAGGTCGTCGCAGCATACCGCTGCTGCCCGGCGAACCCGCTGCGCGTCAGGATGAACACGCGCTGGTTGGGCGCCGCCATGCGCTGCCCCTCGTAGATCGCCTGGCTGTTCACCAGCGAGTAGCCGTTGTGCATGCGCGCGCCCGTGCCCAGGTAGGTCGGGTTCATGTGGGCGGTGTTGGTCGCGATCTGCGCGGCCGTGCTGCTGAACGGGCCAGCGCCTTGCGCGTTCGAGTCCCCCTCGACGATCTCCGGCTCCGACGCGTCCATCCACCAGGCGTCGACGCCCAGGCTGAACAGCCGGTCGTTGATCTGCGACCAGTACAGCGCTCGCGCTCCCGGGTTGAAGGCGTCGTAGTAGGTGAACGGATAGCCGACGAAGTCGATGTCACCGGCGGTGACGTTCGACGTGAAGACGTAGTTCTTGGCCGCCAGCGCCTTGTAGTTGTCGGTGTTCGTATAGAACTTGCCCCACACCGAGATCATGAAGTGGGCGTTGTACGTGCTGTGAATCGAGGTGATCAGCCCCTTCGGGTCGGGGTAGCGCGCGGGATCGAACTGGTGCGTGCCCCACCCGTTCGGCACCCAGTACTGCCAGTCCTGAACGATGGCGTCGATCGGCGCGTTGCGCGTGCGATACCCCGACAGCACGCCCGTGATGTCGGCGGTGGACGTGTAGTGCTCGCGCGACTGCCAGAACCCGAACGCCCAGCGCGGCATCATCGGCGCCTGTCCCGTGAGCAGCCGGTAGCCGGCGACCACGTCGTCCATCTCGGGGCCGTAGACGAAGTAGTAGTCGATGCCGTCGCCGACCTCCGACCACAGCGACGTGGTGCGCGGCGTCGCCGGCGGCGGCTTCCAGCCGAACTGCAGCAGGTTGACGCCGCTGTCGGCCGTCCACTGCAGGTGAACGGGGACCTGCTGGCCCGCCTGCAGCGTGACCTTGGCGATCTCGACGTTGGGCAACCAGTTCTGCCGCCAGTGATTGACCAGCGTCTGATTGTTGATGTCCAGCTGAACGTTGCCGGACGCGTAGGTGAAGAACTCGTAGTCGCCGGCCGTCGGCGCGGTCACCATCCCCTGCCAGTTGACGCTGCCGCTGCTGGCGCCCTGGACCGTGTTGGCGGGCGTCCCGGACGCATACGTCACGCCGGGCACCGGCTGCGGCTGCCCCAGGTCGCCGAAGCGCGTGTACGACGTGTTGTCCCACAGGATGCCGTACCCGCGGCTGGACACGAGGTACGGGATGAACACCTCGCTGTTCTGCTGGTGCAGGTCCAGGTCGTAGCCCTTGATGTCGAAGTGCCCTTGCTGGTGCTGGCCCAGGCCGTAGAGCGACTCGTCGCTCTGAGGCTGCCACTCTTGCCGGACGTTGTGCGTGGCCTCGCCCTGGATCGTCGCCGCGGTCAGGGTCCGCCCGCCGCCGGGCTGCTCCGCCAGCACCGTCTTCCCCGACGCGTCCAGGAACGTCACGGCCCCGCTGGTGGTGTCGACGTGCACGGACAGCCGTGCGGTCGTGATCGTCATCTGGCCGCCGGCCGTCGCCACCTGGGCGGGCGTGTCGACGCACTTCTTCGGCGCGGTCGCGAGGCTGGCGCGGGTGAAGAACGCCGCGCTGGGCGCGCACGCGACGCGGATGATGTCGTCGGTGCAGACCTCGATCTTCAACATGCCGCAGCCGACGTTGAGGACAGGGATGTTGGCGCTGGAGCCGCCACCCGCGCCTCCCGTCGCCGGGGTCCCGCCACCCATTCCGCCACGGCCGAGCGCGCCGGCGGAGCCCCCGCTGCCGACCGTGCCGCCGGCTCCGCCGCTGACGGGGCCGCCGGTCCCGCTGCTCTGAGCGCCGCCGGTGCCCGTCCCGTTGCCGCCGCTACCGTGACCGCCGGTGCCCGTCGCCGCCGCGCCGCCCGTGCCGCTCGATCCGGTGGTGTGGCCCGGCGAGGACGAGCACGCGCCCGTCGCCAGTCCCACCGTCGCGGCGGTGACGAGGGTTCGCGCGAAAACGATCAGGGCGTGGCGTGTCATGGCAGTGCGCATCGGGCGCATCCTAAGGGGGATTGGACGCGCGCACGGTTCGAAAAAGAGAGATTGGAGGTAACCAAAACGGCGCGCGCTTGAATCGCGACGGCCGAGGTCCTAGGCTTCGGCCGTGCTGGAGAGGGACGCAGCC
>CAZPUH010000914.1:0-4622 GCA_964589215.1 uncultured Myxococcales bacterium
GGCGAGGGGGCCGGCGCGCGCGCCATCCGCGGCTTGGCGGGGCGCCGCGGCCCACCCGCTCCCGCCCGCGGCCGGTCGGCCGCTTCGGAGGGTCGGGGCGCGCCTCCACCGAAGATTTGTTTAAACTTTTCGAACACGTCCCGACGCGCCTCATCTTAAGTTCAGCCCCAGCGACGGTCAAACCGGCGCCCTCCGCGCGGCCCCCCTCGGGTCGTCCTCGCATGACCTCCGTTCGCCACCACCTGCTCGCGGCCGCCATCCTTCTGACGCTGGCGCGCAGCCGCGCCGGCGGCGCGGAGCCGGCGCCCGGACAGGGGACGTCGATCGTCGTGGCCGGGCAGCCGTTCGCGGTCGGGCAGCCGGTCGTCCTGTGGAGCGACCCCCAGGGCTTCGACGCCTACCAGACCCGCTGCATCGACCAGACCGGCGGCTGCTGCGACGGCGAGTCAAAGCGGTACGGCGTCCGCAAGGGGGTCGAGCACGGCAGCCTCGAAGAGCTGCAGGACCGGATCTCTCAGCTGGTGCTGCACTTCGACGGGTGCGTGAACTCGCGGTCCTGCTTCAAGTCGATGCACAACCGCCCCCGCCCCAGCGGCGAGGGCTGCGGGCTGTCCGCCCACTTCATGATCGACGCGGACGGCACCATCTACCAGACCCTGGACCTGGTCGAACGCGCCTACCACGCCGAGGAGGCGAACTCCGGGTCGATCGGCGTCGAGATCTGCAACCGCGGCCGCGTCGATCGCAGCGAGTGGCCGAAGCTGCCGCCGGACTACCGCACGCGCGCCACGAAGCACGTCGTCATCAACGGCGAGGATCACGAGGCCTACGACTTCCGCCCGGAGCAGTACCAGGCCATCGTAGCGCTGACCCGCACGCTGTTGCGCATCTTCCCCAAGATTCGCCCCGTCATCCCGGAAGAGAACGGCAAGCCGATCATGGACACCCTGAGCGACCCGCTGTCGTTCGCCGGGATCATGGGGCACCTGCACATCGAGCGGAAGAAGTGGGATCCGGGCGCGCTGGACTGGGACCGCATCCTGCGCGCGCTGAACGGGTTCGAGCTGCCCGTCCAGATCCGCGGCTTCACGGAGCTGCCGCGCGTTCAACCGCAGCTGCTCGCGGCGCGGCGCGCGGCTTTCTTCAACGCCGAAGAGCGGGCCACCGGCTTCTTCCCGATCGGGGCGGCGCGCCTGTGGCACTCGGGTGTGCACCTGCGCGCCGCCGTCGACGCGCCCGTGCGCGCGCCGACCCGCGGGCACATCGTGGCGGTGCGCCGCGGCGCGGCCGGCCTGTCGTCCACGTCGTTCGTCCTCACGCGCCACGACGTCGACGTGGACGACGCGCACCTCACGTTCTACTCGCTGCTGGCGCACCTCGATCTGCCGCCGTCGACCTCGCCCGAGGCCAAGACCGTCCCCTGGCTGCAGGCCATGGGGCCCGTCGCAGCGGCCGCCTTCGACGCCGGCAAGATCGTGATCGTCGACCAGCGGGTCGAGGCCGGCGATCTGGTCGGCTACGTGGGGACGGTGAGCCGCGGTCCAGAGGAAGGGCCGGAGGTGCACTTCGAGATCTTCACGACCGACAAGCTGCCGGGCGAGCTGGGGCGGGCGTTCCACTACGTGAACGCCACCGATGACGCCGGGATCGTGCGTCGCGCCGATCTGGTGACGCCGGTCGACGCGAACGGCGACCAAGAGCTGGACGCCGACGAGGTCGCGCGCTTCTTCAAGAGCGGCAGCCTCGATCGGCGGCAGGCGTTCCGGCGGGTGGCCATCCGCCACCGGCACGAGTGGGGCGATCGCAACAGCGAGTCGGAGTTCATCCGCCTGCGCGAGCTGGCCGGCCTGGACGAGGCCGATCGGCGGCGCCTCTACGCGATCGCCGTCGCGCCTTACCTCTTCTGGACGGACGCGCTGTCGGCCGCGACCGGGCTGCCCGCCAACCAGGTCGTCTATTCCTACAACCCGCTGGCGTTTCTGCTGGAGCTGGCGGCGCGCGCCAACCACGTCGTGCTGCCGTCGGTGCGCGGGCGCGAGGTGGGTGAGACCCGACTGGAGCCGCGGCGGCTGCGACCCGCGATGGCGGAATGGCTCAGCCCCCGCGCCTCCCCCGTCGAGCCGCCGCTGTTCGGTCCCCCGATCGGACAGCGGCTGGGCCCCAAGCGACGCGAGGACATCCCGTTGATCGAGCTCGCGCCGACGGACAACGAGTGACGGCCCGAGCCGCTAGGGCGCGGGCACCGAGGCGGTCGTCCCGTCGCCGGGGTGGCTCGTGATGCCGGCTTCGCCCTCCAGGGCGACGTTGAGCCAGCTGCGCACGCGCGCCAGGTGATCCTCTTCCTGCGCCAGCGCGCCCCGGAACTCGGCGGCCATCTCGGCGTGGCCCAGGCGCTCGGCGACGTCCGACAGCGTCAGCCACGAGTCGTTGTCGACCAGCTCGGCGGCCAGGACGGCCTTCAGCGACTCGTTGAGCGTCACGCGGGGATCCGACACCGCCTCGACCAGCCCCCGGCTGGCCACGGCGATGACGTCGGCGCTGGGGGTCATGGCCGTGGGATCGGCGCCCAGCGACTCCATCGTCCGCTTGAGCAGGCCGAAGTGCTCCAGCTCCTCGTCGCGGATCCGCTCGAGATCGAAGCGCGTCGGACCGCCGGGGTGCGGGTCCGCCGCCTCCAGCTTGATCAGCAGCGCCTCGTAGAGACGCGTGCCCGTGCGCTCGAACGCCAGGCGCTCGCCCAGCAGGTCCAGGAACACCGTCGGCTTGTTCCCCTTCACCATCTCCACGGCGGTCGTGGCCATGCCCTTCAGCGACGCGGGCGGCGGCATCGTCCCGACGGGCCCCACCTTGGTCGCGTACCGGATGCGCGTCGCCAGCAGCCCCGGCGGCTCGAACACGGGCGCCGGCGATCCCGCCTGCGCGCCCTCGATGGTCGCCTTGCTGTCGATCGGCGAGGTGGCGATGCCGGTTCGGTTCGGACCGGTCTGGGTCGGCTTGGTCGGGTTGCTCATCACATCCTCCTTCCGTTCACGGACTGCGCGCCGAGCCGGCTCACCAGCTCGGTGCCCGGCACCCAGACGTAACCGTCGGCGACGATCTCGCTGGGCGAGCCGTCCCGATTCAGCTGGGCGCGGTACTGCGCCGACGGACCGTCGGCCGGCTCCATCCCCGCAGGAACGATCTGCGTCCCCTGGGCGCGCAGCCCCACCTCCGACTCCAGCGTCTTGCGAATGAACGGCCGCTGGCTCTCGAACTTCAGCGGCGACGGCAGCTTCTGCGGCAGCAGTTCCGCCGGGTCGCGCTTCTCGATCTCCTTCATCAGCTCGCCGACGAACCGGAGTTGCCCCAGCTCGTAGTCGACGAACCGCTCCCAGAGCGCCTTCAGCGTCTTGTCGCTCTCGGTCTGGGCGCAGCTCCAGTAGGTGTAGACCTCGGTCGCCTCGTGCAGGAGCCACTTCTCCAGCCACGTCTCGGTCGGGTCGACCAGCGTCTCGTACTGGGTCACGTGCTGCTCCTCGATCGACGCGATCTCGGCGTACAGCTGCCGCGCGATCGGATCGGAGAACTGCGGGCCGATGACCATGTAGTAGTCGCGCACCTGATGCTCCGCGGCGACCAGCACCAGCGAGTTCAGCTTCGTCAGCGGCTGGGCGCTGGTCTTGTCGTACGGCAGGCGCAGATCGTCCATCGGGTCGCGGTGCTCGACGGCGGTCGGACGCCCCGGGCGGATGTCCGTGTAGCTCTGCAAGATGTTGTTCGCGTCCTTGCCATAGAGGCGGTCCATCAGCCCCGAGAACCGATAGAGGTGGTCGAAGTCCTCGAGCAAGCCGAAGCGGTAGACCTGAGCCAGATAGGCGTCCGGCTCCTGCTGGGCCAGCATGGCCGTCACCTCGATGGCGACCTGCTCGTACCCGATGGTGGTCTCCAGCGCCGACTGGTCGGGCGGGTTCAACCAGTTGACCAGCGTCTGCTGGTGATGATCGATGCGCCGCACGCGCGCCAGGGGTCCCTGCAGCCGCGCGTTCATGCGGGCGCAGGCGTGTGAGAAGCGGACCGCCTCCGACTCGATCCCGTTCATCAGGATCACGCGCACCCGGGTGAACGCGTCGACGTCCAGCTTGCTGTAAGTGGGCCCGGCCAGCTCGCGCCAGGTGAAGACCTGACGATCGAGCGGCACGCCACGCTCCTTGATGATGTCCAGCGCCATGGTGACCTCCCCGCGCCGGAATCTAAGGATCCGGCAACGCCGCACAACATCCCGCCCGGCCGAACGCCGCGATTGCGAGCTGCCCCTGAAAGACCGGCGGAGCAAAAGCGCGAGTTCCGTGAATCCGTTTCTTCAATTCAGACCAGCTCCCCTCTTCCCCGCGAAATGCTGACTCGCATCTTGAGGGCGCAAATGGAGGACACGACCATGAAGACTCGATTTCGTTCGGTGACGATCTGCGCGGCGATCTTGTTGGGGGCGGCGGCCTGCTCGAGCTCGTCGAACAACAACGACGGGGGAGCGACGGGGGGCCGCGGCGGCATCGGCGGAATCACTGGTCGAGGTGGCGCGGGCGGCGGCCGCGCCGGCGCTGGCGGCGCGGGCGCGACGACGGGCGGCGCTGGTAACGGCGGCG
>CAZPUH010000915.1:0-3807 GCA_964589215.1 uncultured Myxococcales bacterium
ACCTGGATCTGCCGCTGGCCGGGGCGCGTGTACTTCCAGGCGTTGCTGAGGAGGTTGCCGACCGCCTGCACCAGCGCCGCCCGGTCGCCGCGCACGACCAGGCTGCGGTCGACCTTCACGTCGACGTCGATGTCGGTCGTCAGATCGACCGTCTTCAGCGTGGCCAGCGCGTCCTCGACGATGTCGGAGACAGTGACGGGGCGGCGCTCGAACACGTCGCGCCGCGATTCGATCTTGGACAGCTCGATGAGCCGGCCGACCAGCCCGTCCAGCCGCACCAGCTCTTGATTGATGATCGAGAAGCAGCGCTGCTCGGCGACCGGGTCGGCGACGCGCCCCTCGCGGAGCGTGTCGATGAAGAGGCGGATCGACGTCAGCGGCGTCCGCAGCTCGTGCGAGACCGACGACAGGAACTCGTTCTGCAGCGCCGCCAGGCTGGCGCCCCGGGTGACGAAAATCGTGCCCAGCGCCCAGCCCGCCAGCGCGGTGGCGCAGAAGGCCAGCATCAGGATCCCGCCGACGACCGCCATCGACTTGGAACCGCCCATGGCGACGAACAGCACGCCCAGCACGGTGATGAGCACGGTCGGGATGAGCGCCGTGAGGACGAATATGAGCCGGGCGCGGTACAGGACGACGCTGGTGGGGGCGTGGACCTTCACCCCGCTAGTTTGCCAGATGTGCGGCGACTAGGCGGCGGCGCGGGTGCCCGCGTCGGCGGAGCCGTCGTCTTCCAGCACGTGGCGCGGCGGGCGGCGCAGGTCCCACACCAGCCCGACGGCGGCCAGCAGGCGCAGCACGTAGTAGGTCACGTCGACCTCCCACCACCGAAAGCCCTGATTGGCCGAGCTCTGATAGTGGTGGTGGTTGTTGTGCCAGCCTTCGCCGGTCGTCAGCAGCGCGAGGATGAAGCTGTTGCGCGAGTCGTCCGTCGTCGCGTAACGGCGCTTACCGACCAGGTGCGCCAGCGAGTTGATGGCGAACGAGCCGTGCCACAGCAGGACGGTCGGGATGAAGTAGCCCCACACCAGCGCGTGGCCGCCGCCGATCAGCAGGAAGGCCAGCGCGAGCAAGGCCGTGGGAAGGATGTTCCAGCCCGAGCGGTCCATGAACCGGAGCTCCGGGAACTTGGCGAGGTCGCCGACGAGGCTCTGGTCGGTGTCGTCCCACTCGGGGGCCATCACCCAGCCGATGTGCGAGTGCCAGAAGCCCTGCAGCTTCGCCGAGTGGATGTCCTTCGGCGTGTCGGAGTACTTGTGGTGCCAGCGGTGGTGGCTGGCCCACCAGAGCACGCCCTTCTGGGCGGCGGTCTGGGCGAGCATCGCCAGCACGAACTGGAAGCCGCGCGAGGTCTTGAAGGCGCGGTGGGCGAAGTAGCGGTGGTACCCGGCGGTCACCACGATCATGCGAACGTAGTAGGAGACCAGCGCCAGCGCGACGCCCGACCACGACCACCCACCCAGGATCACACCGACGACGGCGGCGACGTGCACGCCCCAGAAGGCCACGGACGTGACGCGCACGTACCCGGCGAGTCGAGACCATCTGGAAGGGCGAGAGGCAGGCGCGATGGACGGCGGCGACGGGATCGTCGCGGCGGGAGCGGGAACGAGATGCATGTTTCCAAGGTGACAGTCCCCGTGTCAGGACAAGTCATGACTTGGTCACAATCGCGTAAGCCGCGGGCGCCTCACCGACGGAAAAGACGACTCGGCGGCAAGGTCCTGACGCGCCGGGTATAGTTCCCCCGACCATGACCGAGCATGCCTGGACCTCCGTCGACGACTACCTCAACGATCGCCTGGTCGAGCGCGACCCGGCGCTGCAGGCCGCGCTGGCCGACAGCGCGGCGGCTGGGCTGCCGGCGATCGCGGTCGCCCCGAATCAGGGCAAGCTGCTGAACCTGCTGGCCCGGCTGCGCGGGGCGCGCCGCATTCTCGAGGTCGGGACGCTGGGCGGCTACAGCGCCATCTGGCTGGGCCGCGCCCTGCCCCCCGACGGCCGGCTGGTGACGCTGGAGGTCGACCCCAAGCACGCGCAGGTCGCCGAGAAGAACCTGGCCCGCGCCGGCCTGCGCGACAAGGTGGAGATCCGCGTCGGTCCGGCGCTGGACACGCTGGCGCGGCTGGCCGCCGAGAAGCAGGCGCCGTTCGACCTGACCTTCATCGACGCGGACAAGCAAAACAACGCCGCCTACTTCGACGCCGCGCTCGGGCTGTCGCGGCCGGGCAGCCTGATCCTGGTCGACAACGTCGTACGCCACGGCGCCATCACGGACGCGCGCAGCAGCGATCCGGCCATCGTCGGCACCCGCAAGCTGTTCGACCGGCTCCACGACGAGCCGCGCGTCGACGCCACCGCGATTCAAACCGTGGGCCTCAAGGGCTGGGACGGCCTGGCCATCGCGCTGGTCACCGGCTGATCGCGACCTCCGCCGCGGTCGCGATCGGCTCCATCCGAGCGGTCGGCTGGCAGGCGGTCCAGCGTGAGCCCCGCGCGCCAGACGACCAGCGTTCCGGCGACGGTGACCGGCACGACCTGGACCAGGTGGTAGAGCACGGCGAACGCGAGCGCCGAGGACTTGTCGATGCCCGCGAGGGTCAGCACCACGACCACGGCCCCCTCGAACGCGCCCGCGCCCGCGGGTGACGACGGCACGGCCATCGCGACGTTGATCGCCAGCAGCACGACCGCCGCCAGGCGCGGGCCGATCGGCAGGTGCACCGCGCGGGCGCAGACGACCACCATGCAGAGCTCCACCATCCACGACAGCAGCGACGTCGCGGCCACGCGGCTGATCACTCCCGGCTGCCGGAGCGCCCGGACGCCGGGCTCGACGCGGGCGGCGAGGCGGATGAAGGCGCGCCGCCACCGCCCCGCGTCCTGGACGCTGGCGCTCTCACGCCGGCCCAACCGGCGTGAGAGCCCGATCAGCTGCGCGGCGCCCGGGCCCAGCACGGCCGCCGCGCCGACGGCCCAGTGCTGGGTGCGCAAGCCGGCGGCGGCGATCAGCGCCAGTCCGCCCAGCGTCGCCATGTCGAACAGCCCCTCGACGACGGCGACCGCGGCGGCGCCCGTCTTCGAGATGCCGGCGTGGCGCTGCAACATCCAGAGGCGGGCCATGTCGCCCCCGCGCAATGGGATGACGTTGTTCATGGCGGAGGCGGTCAGCTTCGCCAGCCAGCACGCCAGCAGACCGGCCGCCCCGCGCAAGAGCAGGCGCAGGCGCACGGCGCGGACGCCCATCACCACCGCGTTCAGCGCCACGACGGCGACCAGCGGGCCGGGGCGCGCGTGCCGCAGGGTCGCCCCGACGACCGCGCCGTTCACGCCCCGCAGGACGAACCAGAACGCCGCCGCCACGACGGCGAGCCGCGCCGCCAGCGAGACGGCGCTGCGCGTGGCCGCCCTCATCCGCGGGCCCGCAGCACCGGGGCCGCCGCACGGCGCCGCAGCTGCCGGACGGTCCAGACGATGCGGCGGCAGGCCGTGATCGCGTTCAACACCGCCATGAGGCACAGCGCGCCGGCCGTCACCGCGTAGAACGGGTGCGGAACCAGCCCCTCGGCGCGGTGGCCGAAGAAGGACGAGAAGGCGAGCGCAATGCCCAGGACCGCCAGGCGGTCCGCCCGCTGCATCAGCCCCTCGCTGCCGGTGACGCCGAACATCTCGCCGCGCGTGCGGGCGTAGCTGACCGTGAACGACAGGACCAGGACGGCCAGCGCCACGAACATGATGGGGGTGCCCGCGTAGTAGACGACGCAGCCGCCGAACACGAGGCCGTCGCAGACCCGATCGATCGTGGAG
>CAZPUH010000916.1:0-5772 GCA_964589215.1 uncultured Myxococcales bacterium
CCCGTTCCACCCGTGGCCGTCGTTCCCCCGGTGGCCGTCGTTCCACCCGAGGCCGTCCTTCCCCCGGTGGCCATCGTTCCCCCGGTGGCCATCGTTCCGCCGGTGGCCGTCGTTCCCCCGGTGCCGTCGCCGGGATTCGACGCACCAGATCCACATCCGACGCACACGGCTACAAGAAGAACGATCGCGATCGAGCTCCGCATGCCCCACCTGAGCAGGCGAGCGTGGTGGATCGGCTCAGAAACCTTCGAGCGGTCGCCCGGACGGCGTGATGCGGTCCCGTGTTCGCAGTCAAAGGCACCCAGCGCCGCGATCGAAGCGGCACGTGACTTGCTATCCCGACGGCTCGATGGTCGTCGTCCAACGAGCAGGGGGGGCCACAACGTTGGCAGTGAAGCAGCTTGGTGAAGGCGGCCGCGAACACCGGCGGCCGCACATTGATCAAGCGGACGTCGGTGGTCCACGACATCTGCTGGAACGGATGGCGGAGAAGCACACGGCGGCGTTGCGCCGTTGGGCGGTGGTGCGCGGGGCCAGCCACGCAGACGCCGCCGACCTGGTTCAAGAGACGTTCGAGAAGACGTTGAAGGCTCGCCCGCCGGTGCGAAACGACGACGAGCTCCGGGCCTGGCTTTTCGTCGTGCTTCGGCACCAGCTCGTCAACAAACATCGGGCCGTGGCGGCCTTCACGTCAGTGCCGTGCGACATGCTCGCCCTGAGCGCGCGGGAACCGGAGGCGTTGCCGCTCTGGCGGCAGATCGATATCGAGGTCGTGCAGGATGCCCTTTCCCGGCTGCCGGCCACGCTTCGGACCACCTTCGAGCTGCGCGTGGCCGGACATAGGCCGCGGGAGATCGCGGGCATCCTGGGCATTTCCGACGCAACCGTGGCGGTGAGGCTCCATCGCGCGCGGCATCAGCTCCGGGTCTTCGCGCTGGCCGCGATCAACCCGGGGGCACCCGCAAATCTAGGAGATACTGTCCCCCATGACAGGCCCGGAGAATTTGGCGGAAGGCCTCGAGTTGATCATCCTCTCGGGCGACGACGTCCGAACCTTCGCTCTCCCCGGTGATGGCGTGGTCACGATCGGGCGAGGCGAGGGGAGCGCCGTCCTGATCGACGACCCTGCGGTCTCGCGTAATCACGCCATCCTCCGCCTCGGCCCCGGGCTGACGATTCACGACCTGGGCAGCGCGAACGGAACGATGTTGCGCCCTAAGCGGGGCCCCATTCCCTCGACGGGGGAGACCCTGAACGTCCTCCAACTCTTCAATCGTGACGCCCCGCTGTCCGTCGGCGACACCGTGGTGCTTGGGACCACCCACGTCGTCGTCCGGCATCGACCGCCAACGTTGGTCCCCGACTCCTCCGGCCCTGGCCCAGGCGTCATCGTCCGCGATCCCGCCATGCGCCAGCTGTACGAACAGGTGGCGCGGATTGCCCGGGCAACGATCAACGTCCTCATCCTTGGCGAGACGGGGGTTGGAAAAGAGGTGCTGGCCCACGCGGTGCACGCGCAATCGCGGCGAGCCGGTGGGCCCTTTTTGGGGGTCAACTGCGCGGCGCTCACGGAGTCGCTGCTGGAGAGCGAGCTGTTCGGGTTCGAAAAGGGCGCGTTCACGGGGGCCAACCAAGCCAGGCCCGGCTTGTTCGAAGCGGCCGAGGGCGGAACGGTCTTCCTCGACGAGGTCGGCGAGCTGTCGCCGGCTGCTCAGGCCAAGTTGCTTCGGGTGCTGGAGCAGCGGACGGTGACGCGGATCGGCTCTACGCGCGCCCGGCCGATCGACGTTCGCATCGTCACCGCGACGAATCGCGACCTGGAGGGTGAGAGCGCCGCAGGGCGCTTCCGCGGGGATCTCTTCTACCGCCTGAACGGCGTCTCGCTGCTGATTCCTCCGTTGCGGGATCGCCGGGACGAGATCGAGCCGCTCGCGAGAATGTTTCTGGCTGCTTCCGCGCGTGAGATCGAGCTGCAGCCAGCCCCAGCGTTGGGAGAGGACACGCTGCGCGTTCTGCAGGCTCACCGCTGGCCCGGGAACGTCAGGGAGCTCCGAAACGCCATCGACCGCGCCGTCGTTCTCTGCCCGGGTGAGGTCATCCTTCCCGAGCATCTCCCTCCGGCCCTCGCGCTGGCGCGTGAGGCGGCCCGCGCCGCCGTCAAGCCCCCGACGGAGAATGGGGCCATGGCGGTCGAGGAGCGGGAGACCGAGGAGAGGTCTCGGATCCTCGTCGCTCTGGAGAAGGCGGTGGGAAACCAGACCCGCGCGGCACGACTGCTGGGGATGTCGCGCGGTACCCTCATCGCGCGGCTCAATCAACTCGGGCTGCCCCGCCCCCGCAAGGGGACCCGCCTGCCGTAGGCGTGACATCGCCTGAGCAAATTGATCGAACTGATCGACCTGGGCTGAACGAACTGATCAGATCCGCCCTATACTCCCGCCTTCGTGGGGACACTGGAGGACGCGGCTCGTGGCCGTGAGGTCGGTGCGGAATCTGCCGCTCGCACCGGACCGACCCTCCCGGCGATCATCGGGAGCAAGTATCGGCCGGTGCGCCTGATTGCGAAGGGCGGTATGGGGGCAGTCTACGAGGTCGTCCACGCCCATACCGGCCAGCACCTGGCGCTGAAGCTGATGTTGGCGCGTTCGCTGCTGGCTCCGGATCTGGTCGAACGGTTTCGACGCGAGGCTCGCATTCACAGCGCCGTGAAGAGTGAGCACGTCGTGCGGGTGGTGGACGCCGACGTGGCAACGGAGCTAGACGACGCGCCGTTCCTCGTCATGGAACTGCTGGAAGGTCGCGATTTCGAACGGCTCTGCCTGGAGCGCCAGCCGTCGAAGGCCGAGGTACTCGACTGGCTCCGGCAGCTGGCCCTCGCACTCGACGAGGCTCATCAGGACGGGATCGTGCACCGCGATCTCAAGCCCGAGAACGTCTTCCTGGCCGATCGCGAGCGGGGGCTGCCGCCCATCGTCAAGATCCTCGACTTCGGGATCGCCAAGATGGATGGGGAAGGGGGTGCAGGAAATTCCACCGCGACCGGACAGATCCTCGGAACACCCCGCTACATGGCGCCGGAGCAGGCCATGGGCGCCAAGCACGTCACGGCAAGCGCGGACCGGTTCGCTCTGGGCCTGATCGCTTTCCGCCTTCTTTCGGGGCGTCATTACTTTCAGGGGGACAACTGGGTCGCTCTGCTTCGCGACGTGGCACGCGGGGCGCAGGCGCGTCCGAGCGCGATGGGCACCGATCTCGGGGCGACCTTTGATTCCTGGTTTGCGCGCGCCTGCGCCTTTCGTCCGGAGGATCGGTTCGCCTCGGCGGCGGAGCAGATCGAAGAGCTGGCCCGAGCGCTGGCCGGGAGAGCCAGCGGCCGCTTCACGGCACGCCGGGTCACGGCCATCGGCGCGGCGGTCGCCAGTGCGGCATTGGTATCTGTCTGGTCCGTGGTGCACCGGCGGGGAATTCATTCTCCGGTCATGCTCGCTCGCCCGGTCGCGGGCCCACTCGCGACGGCTCCGCCCAGCCCCAACGCGCGCCTGCCCGCGGCGGCCGCGCTACTGCCGGCCGACCCCCCGCCGGCGGCTACCCAGACCGCCCGCAAGCCGCTAACCCACAAGCGCCAGCAGGCCGGCGTCCGATCACGCGTCAACGATCAGACCCCGTCGCACGACGGCGTCTGGGATGAGCCCTGAGGGTGGCATCGTGGAGGAGCATTTCTTTAGCCCTGGGCCAGGCGCTGATCGCGTCTCTGCTGCCGGCGGCGGCTCGCGCCGTTACCCCCGAGGCAGAGGCACTCTTCCGCGACGGGCGGCGGCTGATGGCGGAGGGAAAGACTGCGGAAGCCTGCGCCGCTTTCGCCCAGAGCTACGCCGCAGATCCTTCGTCGGGGACGCTGCTGAACCTCGCCTTCTGCCACGAGACCCAGGGGCGAACGGCGACGGCCTGGTCCGAGTACACTGAAACGGAACGACTGGCGGAAGCGCAGGGCCGACAAGATCGGGCGGAGACCGCCAAGCGGAAGATCGCCGAGCTCGATGCGGTACTGCCCCGCCTGACCGTGACGGTGTCGCGGTCCGTTCCGGGGTTGACCATCACGACTGAAGGCGGAGTGATCGCCACGAAGGACTGGGGAGCGCCGGTGTCGCTCGATCCGGGCGTGCATCGAGTGACCGCGAGCGCGCCCGGATATCGCTCCTGGGTGACGACGGTGGAAATCAAGGAGGCAGATCAACGCACGATCACGGTTCCGCCGCTGGATGCGACGGCGGCCGTTCCACCGAACGTGTCGCTTCTCCCATCCGCAGGCCTGTCGCGCCACCCGGGGGCCACTCCCCGTACTTCGCGGGCGGACCTTTATCTCGCTGCCGCCGGAGGTCTGCTCGCCGCGGCGGGCGCGGCTTTCTACGTCGTGGCGTACGACGAGTTCGATTCAGCCAAGCAAGCGTGCCTGAAGGGCGTGGGCTGTTCGCAGGCGGAGCGGGACTCTCGGATCTCAACGATCGATACCTGGCGAGATCTTGCGATCGGTTCGTGGGTGGCAGGTGGGCTCGCCGTTCTGGCCTCCGGGTTGCATTACTGGGTCCACCAACATTCCCGATCGTCAATGACGGTCGCGGTCGATCCATGGAATACCGCCCTCATCCTTCGCGGCAGCTTCTAGGCGGCTTCATCTGTCTGCTTGGTCTGGCCGGCCTGCTTGCCTGCATCGATACGGCGGTTCTGGAGCGGGGGCCCCCGGATGCCGGACGCACGGACGCCGGTCACACCGACGGCGTGCCCGGTGAAGCCGGACCGGCTGATGCCTGTCGCGCCTTGATCCCAATCTGCGCCACTCAGCCGCTGCCTGGGCAGACTTGTAATCCCGCCTGTCAGACAGGGTGCCAGTGCGGGCGGTGCTCGGTCGTGGACGGAAAGACAACCTGCGTACCGACCACCGGGACGCAGAGGCTTGGCGACCCCTGCAGTACGGTCAACGACCGTTGCAGCCCGGGGCTCGTATGCATCCAGACCGCCTGCGGAATCAATGGGGGTACGTGCCGAAGGTTCTGTCGGGACGACTCGGATTGCGGCGACGGTATCCGTTGCTCGACGCCGATCCCCACGGCGAACCCGGTCGCGACCGCGTGCGACGACGTCCCGACGGGGACCTACTCTTGCGATCCGGTGCACAACATCGGCTGCCCAGACGGGCTCGTGTGCTATCTGCAAGGCAACAGTTTTGAGTGCGCGTGCCCCGGGTTCGTCCCCGTGGGCGGAGGATGCGACCACAGCACCGAGTGCGGCGTCGGAACGGCCTGTGTTGCTGGGCCAGCACCTTCGACCGTCACGATGCCGACCTGTGCCACCGTTTGCGACATAGCGGCGCCGAACTGTCCGCACAATACGCCGGAGTGCGATTCGATTGGGCTTCCGGCACCGTACGGTTTCTGCTCCGTCGCTCATTGATTCGCCGCACCGTCGGCGCCCGAGCGTGCGGGCGACGAGGCTGGCCGTCTCGTTTCCTGTTTTCGAACGTGTCGTGCATGCGACCTAATCGCACGCGATCGCTCGTCGTCCGACCGTTGGCGCGATCCGGCGGTCAGGGTAGAACGGGCCATGTCGAAGCTCGCTTATTTCGGACTGGTGTTCCTGGCGGCGGTGGGTTGCGGATCGGCGACCCTCCCCGGCGGCCAGGGTGGATCGGGCGGCGCCGGCGCCGCTGGCCACGACGGTGGTTCGAGCGCCGGCGGCACCGCTGCTGGCGGGGGGACGGCCGGCGCGGCCGGCGCG
>CAZPUH010000917.1:0-1265 GCA_964589215.1 uncultured Myxococcales bacterium
GAGGGTGTGGCGGGGCATGACCATGACCTGTCGCGACGGGGTGAAACTTGTTGGACTTTTGGCGTCGTGCCCCGTCGGTCGGACCGGCGGCGGAGCAACCACTTTTCGTCACAACATCTCCGGCCGGAAGACAAACACCGGGGAAGATGGCGGCCAGATATCCTCACTCCGGGTCAGAGCGCGTCATCGGCATCGATTTCGGGACCGACTCGGTGCGCAGCGTCGTCGCCGACGCGGCCACCGGCCGGGTCCTGGGGAGCTCGGTCAAGCACTACCCGCGGTGGGCCAAGGGGCAGTTTTGCGACCCCCCGGCCAACCAGTTCCGGCAACACCCGCTGGATTATCTGGAAAGCATGGAATCCTCGCTGGTGGCGGCCCTGGACGAGGCCGGCCCGGAGGCGCGCGCCGGGGTCCGCGGCATCGCCGTCGACACCACCGGCTCGACCCCCGTCCTGGCCGACCGGTCGGGCAAGCCGCTGGCGCTCAGCCCCGCGTTCGCCGAGAACCCGAACGCCATGTTCGTCCTCTGGAAGGACCACACGGCGGTCGAGGAGGCCGAGCGGCTGAATCAGCTGGCCCGAACCTGGGGTGGGGTGGATTACACGAAGTACGTCGGCGGGATCTATTCCTCCGAGTGGTTCTGGGCGAAGGCGGTCCACGTGCTGGAGACCGACCCGGCCGTCGCCGAGGCCGCCGCGACGATCGTCGAGCACTGCGACTGGATCCCGGCCGTGCTGACGGGCACGACCGACCTGGCGCGTTTCAAACGCAGCCGCTGCGCCGCCGGTCACAAGGCGTTGTGGCACGCGGAGTTCGGTGGCTATCCGTCGGACGAGTTCCTGTCACGCCTGAACCCGCGCCTGCCGGCCCTCAAGAAGAGCCTGGGGACCGAAACGTTCACGTCCGACACGCCGTTCGGGACACTCTCGCCCGAGTGGGCGGCCAAGCTGGGCGTCCCGCGCGAGACGGTGGTCGCCGTGGGCGCCTTCGACGCCCACATGGGCGCGGTCGGCGGCGGGATCAGCCGCAACCACCTGCTGAAGGTGATGGGGACCAGCACCTGCGACATCGTCGTGTCGGGGACCGGCGAGCAGCCAGAGACGCTTGTGGCCGGCATCTGCGGCCAGGTGGACGGGTCGGTGATCCCGGGGATGATCGGCTACGAGGCCGGGCAGTCGGCGTTCGGCGACGTCTACGCCTGGTTCAAGGGGCTGCTGGCCTGGCCGCTGCAGGCGATCCTGCCGTCGTTGCCAGGGGTCTCAGAC
>CAZPUH010000918.1:0-9652 GCA_964589215.1 uncultured Myxococcales bacterium
GACCGAGGACCACTCGCTGCTGAACGACTACATCAAGATGAAGAACCTGACGGCGGACGAGATCGCCTCGTTCCCGCACAAGAACGTCATCGTGCGCGCGCTGGGCATGAAGGACACCGTGCAGGTCGACGTGCACGTCGAACAGCCGCAGCTGGGTGACCTCTACCTGCTCTGCTCCGACGGGCTGTCCGGCATGATCAAGGACGAGGACATGTCGGCCATCGCCGAACGCGAGTCGGACCTGGACGCGCTCTGCGAGAAGCTGATCGGCGAGGCCAATCGAAACGGCGGCGCCGACAACATCACCGTCGTCGCCGTCCGCATCGAGCCAGCCTGACCCGCCCGCCCTGGATCGCCTGCGAGCCGTGGTTGGGCTCCGCTCGTGCTGGTTGAGGGGCGACACGATTGGGTATCCCATCCGTGCTCAAACAGGTCCTCGCGGTCGGGCCCGGATCTGCTCGGCATGTGTCGTAGACGCTGCGGAACTGCGCGCGGACGGGATACCCAATCCTGCCGCTTCTCAACCCGCAGCTCGCTCCACCTTGAAGCGCCCCGCGCGAGAATCACTCACCCGTTGCTGCGGCGCGGGCGGAGCCCAACCACGCCGTTAGGGTTCGTCGGAGGCGGCGGGGACGACGCCGGTGGGGGTCGCGACGGCGTCGGTGAGGTCGCCGGTTGCCACGGTGCCCGACCAGACGACGGCGCGGCGTACGCGCGCGCCCGGCGCGACGTGCGCGCCAGCGTCGACGACCGCGTCGGGGCCAACCTCCGCGCCTGCGGCGATCTCGGCGCCGGGGCCGATGCGCACGGGCGCGAGGATGCGGGCGCCGGCCGAGACGCGCGCGGCGGGATCGACGCCCGCCAGCGGACCGGGCGGATCGCGCAGCAGCGATGGGTTGCGCAGCAGCGCGAGGTTGCCCGCCAGGTACCGGGCCGGCGTCGAGTGCTCGGCGAAGTAGCCGGGCAGCGTGACCGCGCGGATCGTCTCGCCGTCGCGTAGGGCGGGGATGTATGCGTCGCGGATCACGTCCGAGAAGATCGGGCGCAGCCGCTCGCGCAGCGCGGGCCCCAGCACGTGGACGCCGGTGAACATCCGCAAGCTCACCGGCCCCTCGGGCGGACGGGGCGACCGTACGTCCAGGATGCTGACCACCCGGTCCGTCGCATCGACGCCGATGGCCCCCCAGCGCTGCGGCTCGGGGTCGTCGCGCAGCAACATCGTCGCAGCCGCGCCCTCGTGGTGGGCGGCGACGAAGCCGGGCAGATCCAGGTCGGCGACGACCTTCGCGTTCATGACCACCACAGGGCCCGGCCCCAGCAGGGCCGCCGCGTTGGCGATCCCGCCCCCCGTTCCGAGCAGGTCGGCCTCGACGGCGTACTCGACGGCGAGCTCGCCGGCGGGCGAGCTCCACTTTTGTCCCAGGGTGGCCCGAACGAGGTCACCGCGGTGGAAGACGTTCACGACGACGCGCGGCGCGCCCGCGCGGGCCGCCGCGTGCAAGCCGAACGTGATCGCCGGGTGGCCACAGATCGGCACCAGCGGCTTGGGGAGCGCCAAGCCCAGAGCGCCGAGGCGCGTCGACCGGCCGGCGGCCAGCAGCATGACCGAGGCGTTCAGGCGCGACCCCTGAGCATGAAGTCATGGTATGCGATCCTCATGAAGATTTGCGTAATCGGGACTGGCTATGTGGGCCTCGTGGCGGGTGCCGGTTTCGCCGACATGGGCAACGACGTGGTCTGCTGTGACGTCGACGCGCAGAAGATCGAGGGCCTCAAGCGTGGCGTCATGCCGATCTACGAGCCGGGGCTCGACAAGCTGGTCACCAACAACGCCGCCGAGGGACGCCTGACGTTCACGACGGACGTCGCCAGCGGCGTCGCGGGCGCCGAGGTGGTGCTGCTCGCCGTGGGAACGCCGCCCGGTCCCGATGGCTCGGCCGACCTGTCGTACATCATGAAGGCGGCAGCGGACGTCGGAGACGCGCTGACGGGCTGGGCGGTCATCGTGACCAAGTCGACCGTGCCGGTCGGCACCGGCGACAAGATCGAAGCCACGGTCGCCAAGCGCACCAAGCACGAGTTCGCCGTGGCGTCGAACCCCGAGTTTCTCAAGGAGGGTGACGCGCTGTCGGACTTCATGAAGCCGGACCGCGTGGTCGTCGGAACCAGCGACAAGCGCGCCATCGAGACGCTGAAGGCGCTCTATGCGCCCTTCACGCGCACCAACGACCGCATGCTGGTCATGGACCGCCGCTCGGCCGAGCTCACGAAGTACGCCGCGAACTCGATGCTGGCCACGCGCATCTCGTTCATGAACGACCTGGCGAACCTGTGCGAGATCCTGGGCGCCGACATCGAGCTGGTGCGCAAGGGCATGGGGTCGGACGGGCGCATCGGCCCCAAGTTCCTGTTCGCGGGACCGGGCTTCGGCGGCAGCTGCTTCCCCAAGGATCTACGCGCGGCCATCAGCACGGGGCGAGAGGTCGGCTACAAGCTGGAGGTGCTCGACGCCGTCGTCGAGGTCAACGAGCGCCAGAAGCGCCGGCTGGGCGAGAAGGTGACCAAGCACTTCAGCGGCAACCTGAAGGGTAAGAAGATCGCGATCTGGGGGCTGGCGTTCAAGCCGGGCACAGACGACATCCGCGAGGCGCCCGCTCTGGTGCTGATCGATCAGCTGCTCGCCGCGGGGGCGACGGTGTCGGCGACCGACCCGGTGGCCATCAGCGCGGTCCAAAAGCAGCTGGGCGATCGCATCACCTACGAGGAAGCCCACTACGAGTGCGCGCGCGGCGCCGACGCGCTGGTGCTGGTGACCGAATGGCACGAGTTCCGGCGGCCGTCCTTCGATCGCTTGAAGTCGCTGTTGAAGCAGCCGGTGGTCTTCGACGGACGCAACGTCTGGGATCCGGCCGAGCTGCGCGCCGCCGGCTTCAAGTACTACGGCATCGGCCGCGGCAAGGACGCGTAAGCACTGGCAGGCGCGCGCGGGCTGCCGGAATGGCAGCTCGTGATGCCACTCACGCGCGGGTTCGCCGGCACGAGCCCGTGTTTCCGGGCCTGCGCCTTTTCGAGCGCCGTGGCATCCGCGATGCACTGGGGTGAGTCGACCTGAAAGGGAGGTCGACATGAACCAGCCGCTCGCCACCGAAGTTCAACTGTTCGAAGAAGAGGCGTCGCTGCGCGTCCTGCTCGCCGAGGACGACAGCAGCCTGCGCCGCCTGCTCGCGCTGATCCTGCGCCGTGAAGGGCACGAGGTCGTCGAAGCCGCAGACGGTGCCGACCTGCTGGAGGCGCTCGCCGCGTCGCTGGTCGACCCGCGCCTGCCGCCGTTCGACCTGATCGTCTGCGAGAAGCGCCTACACGGCATGCCGGGCCTTTCGGTGCTCGCGGGCCTGCGCGCGCGCGACCCGGCGACCGCGTTCGTGCTGCTGACCGACAGCGTGGACGTTCAGCGGCGCGCACGCCAGCTGGGCGCCGTCGCGCTCGCGGCGCCCCTCAACGTGCGGGCATTCCAGTCGGCCGTGCGCCGGTCGACGCAGCGGCAGCCGTTCAACGACAACGCCCACGCGTACGACGACGCGTAGCCGGGGCTCAGACCCCGCGCGCGGCCAGGGGAACGGCGAGCCGGGCGCCCCACGAGGGACCGGCGCTAGCCGGGGCGGCCGTGGCCACCTCGGCGAGCTGGGCCTGCGGGTGTCGCGGGTGGGTCGACTGGTAGCGGCCCACCACGATGGTCACCCGGTCCGGGTACAGGAACAGCGCGCCGGCCAGTCCCACGGACTCGGACGGCATCGCGTAGGCCTGGCCGTCGTGAAGCACGACGCCGCGCGGGCCGACCAGGACGGGAAAGCGCAGCGCCAGGTCGTTCGGTTCGACCTTGAGTGGCCGCAATCGCTGCCGCTCTTCCGCCAGCAGCACCGCCGCCGAGCGCCCGCCCGACTCCGTCTGCGGTTGCTCGTTCTGGTCGCGAACCCAGGCAGAGAGCTGGCGCGCGACGTCGGCCTCGTCGAGGAAGACGGCGTCCTTGAAGAAGCCGAGCTTCAACCAGTTGCCCAGGTTGGTGCCGGGTCCGCGGTCGGCGCCGCGGCGCGCGCGCACCTCGACGCCCAGCCCCAGCTGCAGCGCCACGTAGGCAAACGCGGGGTCCCACTCGGTGACCTTGCCGTCCTTGTCCGACCCGACGCCCAGCGGCCGGACGCGGTCGAACGCTGCCAGCAGCGGGACCCCGCCCATCGCCCCGTAATGCGCGACCAGCGTGCGCGCGCACGTCTCGACCGTCTGGTCGGCGACCACCGACGCGACGGCGAAGCGCGAGTACTCGAGCCGCGACACGAACAGCGTCACGGGGCGCGTGCGGCCGTCGCGGAAGGTGACGTCGATCTGGCCGAAACCGTGGCGGGCGATCTCGCCCGGGACCTTTTCGTGCTCGGTCAGTGGACGGCTCCGACGCGGTCGGACGCTGGCGATGAGCGAATAGAGCGCGCTCTTGCCGCCCTCGTACCCGGCCTCCCGGGCCCGGCGGACGATCTCCAGGGATCGCAAATTTGGCTGCTGGAGCAGCAGGTCTACGACAAATCGGCGGAATGGTTGAGCTTTCGAGGGCCTTCCGACGCTTCGCTTGATCGAACCAGTTTCTTCGTCCACGCCCCTATGTACGACTAGCCCCCATCCCTCGATACACGGAAAACAAAAATTTCTGACCTGATTTGCAGGCCAGAAGGAACTTATACGCCCGTCTTCAGCGCCCGCCGGGCGGTCCAGCGCTCCAGGGCCAGCTCGATGAGGCGACTCAGCAGCGCCTTCGGCGGCAGCCCCGAGGCCTCCCACATCTTGGGGTACATCGACTGGGCGGTGAACCCGGGGATCGTGTTCACCTCGTTCACGTACAGCGCCGGCGCGCCGCCACCGCGCTCCAGGAAGAAATCGACCCGCGCCATTCCGGCCAGCTCCAGCGCGCGGAAGGTCTGGACGGCCAGCGCCTGCACGCGCGCCGTGAGCTCGGGCGAGATGTCCGCCGGGATGCGGAAGCTGGCCCCGTCGGCGTCGACGTACTTCGCGTCGTACGAATAGAACCCGTCCGGGTGATGAACCAGGATCTCGCTGGGGACGGACGCGATGGGCTCGTCGTTCCCCAGCACCGCGCACTCGATCTCGCGCGCGTCGACGGCGCGCTCGATCAGCACCTTGCGATCGAACTGCAGCGCGGTGCGCACCGCCGGCACCAGCCCGGCGCGGTCGCGCACGCGCGTGACCCCCACCGACGAGCCGGCGTTCGACGGCTTGACGAAGACGGGGAATCCGAAGCCGGCGGCGGGCGCCAGCGCCGCCTCGGCGTCGCGCGCGAAGGCGGACGCCGTGACCAGCGCGAAGTCGACGACCGGGATCCCGGCGTCCCGCAACAGCCGCTTGGCGACCTCCTTGTCCATGCCGACCGCCGAGCCCAGCACGCCCGCGCCGACGTAGGCGACGTCCGCCAGATCCAGAAGACCCTGCACGGTGCCGTCCTCGCCGAACGTGCCGTGCAGCACCGGAAACACCACGGTGTCGGTCGTCGCGCCGCCCGCCGCGGGTCCGTGAATCAGCGCGGCCTCGACGCCGACGGCCGGCGCGCTCGGGTCCAGCGCCAGCGCGCGCGGATCGCCCGTGGCTCCGGCCAGCGTCCGTTCGGATTCCAGGCGCCACTGCCCGGCGCGATCGACGCCGACCAGGACGGGCTCGAATCGGTCGCGATCCAGCGCCGCCAGGACGTTGCGGGCCGACAGGATGGAGACCTCGTGCTCTGCCGAGCGCCCACCGAACAGGATCACCACGCGCGTCTTCGTCACCGCTTGCTCTCCTCGATTGACAGTTGATCGAACACGAAGCTCCAGGTGTCGACCGCCTCGGCGATCACCTTGTCGACGGGCTTGCCGGCGCCGTGGCCGGCGCGGCTCTGAACCTCCAGCAGGATGGGGCGGTCGCCGCGCTGGGCGGCTTGCAGCCGGGCGGCCATCTTGCGGGCGTGCATCGGGTCGACGCGCGTGTCGCTCTCGGCCGTCTGAAGCAGCACGGCGGGGTAGGCCACGCCATCCCGCACGCGGTGATAGGGCGAGTACGCGGCCAGCCAGCGAGCGGCCTGCGGATCGTCGGGCGACCCGTACTCGGGAATCCAGAGCGCGCCGATCCGGAACCTGTGATAGCGGAGCATGTCCAGCAGCGGCACCTTGCACACGACGGCGCGAAAGAGATCGGGGCGCTGGGTCAGCGCGGCGCCGACCAGCAGGCCGCCGTTCGATCCGCCCGAGATGGCCAGCCGCTGGGGGCGGGTCACGCCGTGGTCGACCAGCCAGGTCGCGGCGGCGATGAAGTCGTCGAAGACGTTTTGCTTCTTGTCCAGCATGCCGGCGCGGTGCCAGTCCTCGCCGTACTCACCGCCGCCGCGCAGGACCGCGACGGCATACGTGCCGCCGCGCTCGAGAAACGGAATGGCGGACGGGGTCCAGGTCGGCAACATGTCGATCGCGAAGCCGCCGTAGCCGTAAAGAACGGCGGGGCCGCTGCCGTCGCGCGCGACGCCTTTTCGATGAGCGAGGAACAGCGGCAGCCGGGTGCCGTCGCGCGACGTGACGATGACCCGCTCGACGTCGAACGCGGCGGCGTCGACCGGGGAGGGGAGGGCCCGCCAGACCGCGGGGGCGTGTCCGGGCACGACGCGGAAGACCGTCGTCGGCGCGAAGAACCCGGCGAAGCCGAAGTGCACTTCGGCGGCGTCGCGCGCGGCCGTCAACCCGGTGAGCGCGCCCAGGCCGGGCAGGGGGACCTCGCCGCGCGGGCCGCCGTCCGCGTCGAAGAGACGCAACCGCGCGGCCGCGTCGTGCAGCGAGGCGACCGCCAGTCCGCCCTGAAAATAGACGGCCTGCTCGAGGACGTCGTCGCCCGCCGGAACGACGTCACGCCAGCGCGCGCGCTGCGGGGCCTGCGGGTCGACGGCCACGATCCGCCCGCGCGGCGCGCCGCTGGTGGTGAGGACGTAGAGCCGATCGTCGCGCACCTCGACGACGTCGAACCGGGCCTGCTCGCCGGCGGCGACGGACACCGCGGGAGTGCCGGCGGCGGCCCGGTCGATCAGCCACAGCTCGCTCTTCGACCAGCCCTGACTGACGTTGATGGCCAGCCAGCGCCCGTCGGGCGACAGATCCACGTTGGGCCAGTCCGTCCGGTCCAGCCCCTCGCCGAAGATCTTGGCGTCGCGCGCGGGGTCGTCGCCCAGACGGTGATGAAAAACGGCGCGGTGGTACTGCTCCTCGTTGGCCGGCACCTCGCCGGGCCGCGGGTAGCGCGTGTAGTAGAAGCCGCCCCCGTCGGGCATCCACGCCAGCGAGCAGGCGCGGGTCCGGGCGATGAGGTCCGGCAGGTCGTGACCGGAGGCGACGTCCCGCACGCGCAGCGTCGATTCTTCGCTGCCGTCGGCGCTGACCCCGTAAGCGACGCGAGCCCCGTCGTCCGACGGGAACCACCAGTCGATGGCCCGGATTTCGCCGCCGAACTCCCGGTTGACGTCGACCAGCGCGCGTTCGGGGCCGTCCCCGTCGCGCACGTACAGCACCGGCTGGTTCTGGCCCCCGTCGCGCCGCGTGTAGAACAGCCGCCGGCCGTGACGGTGGGGGCGCGAAACGGGGACGCCCAGCGAGCCGATCCCGTAGAGCGCGCGGAACCGCTCGGCCAGCGCGGCGCGCCCCGGCAAGGCATCCAGGTACGCCCGCGTCCGCGCGTTCTGGGCGTGCGTCCACTGCTGGACGGCCGGCGCCTCGCCGTCTTCGAGCCACGCGAACGGATCGGACGCGCTCACGGCCTTCCACAGTAGCAAGGCGAGCGCTCCGGCGCCGATTTTCAATTCAGCTGTCCAGCCCGTGCATGCGGCGGCGCAGCCAGGGCGTCACCGCCGCCAGCGCGACCGCAGCAGCCAGCGACATGACCACGAAGATGAAATAGAAGTCGGCCTGCCCACCGAACAGATGGAACAGCTCCCCGCGCGCCACCCGGTCCGTGAGCGCTGCCAGCTGCCCGGCCACCAGCTCGGCGATGGCGGTGGACAGGAACCAGACGCCCATCAGCAGCGCCGACAGCTTCAGAGGCGCCAGCTTGGTCACCAGCGAAAGGCCGATGGGCGACAGGCACAGCTCGCCGAAGGTATGGAAGGCGTACGCCAGCGTGAGCCACCAGGCGCTGACCAGCGCGCCGCCGTCGCTGCGCCGCGCCCCCGCGACCATGAACATGAATCCGACCGCCAGCAGGACCAGCGCCGCCGTCATCTTGGCGGGCGTGCTGGGCTCGCGCCCGCGACGCCCCAGCGCCGTCCAGGCCGACGCGAACAGGGGGCCGGCCAGGATCAGCACCGCCGGGTTGATCGACTGAAACCAGGAGGCGGGCACGACGAAGTGCCCCAGCGCGCGATCCGTGCGCTGCTCGGCGAAGAAGTTCATCGACGACGCTGCCTGCTCGAACGCGATCCAGAAGGGGATCGTGAACACCATGATCACCAGCAGCGCCCACAGGCGGTCGCGTTCGTCCGCCGTCAGCGGTCCGGTCGCGTTCGTCTCGACGGCGCGCGCGCGGCTGGGGCGGTCGCCGATGTCGCCCAGGTAGCGGCGTTTGAGGCGCACGTACAGCGCGAGGCCGCACAGCATTCCCACGCCCGCGCACCCGAACCCGTAGTGCCAGCCCCAGCGCGGGCTCTCGCCCAGGTAGCCGCAGGCCAGCTGCCCCAGCAGCGCGCCCACGTTGACGCCCATGTAGAAGATGGTGAAGCCGCCGTCGCGGCGCGGATCGTGCTCGCCGTAGAGCTGGCCGACCATCGTCGAGGCGTTGACCTTGAAGAAGCCGGTGCCGATCGCGACCAGCGCCATGCCCAGGAAGAAGGTCGGCGTCCACGGCACCGCCATGCAGAAGTGGCCGGCCGCGATGATCGTGCCGCCCACGACGATCGATCGGTGGGTCCCCCACCACCGGTCCGCCACGACGCCCCCCAGGACCGGCAGCGCGTAGGCGACGAAACCGTAGTAGCCGAAGAGGCGGCTGGCCGAGGCGGCCGACCAGCCCATGCCGCCGCGCGCGCTGTCGGCGATGAACAGCACCAGGATCGCGCGCATCCCGTAGTACGAGAAGCGCTCCCACATCTCGACCAGGAACAGCAGGAACAGGCCCGGCGGTTGCCCCTGCCGGGTGGGCGCCGCGTCGCTCACGACGCCGGCGGTGCCGGTGGTTCGACCGGCGCGGGCGGCGCCACAGGATCGACGGGCGCACCGGGCGACGGCGGGGCCGGCGGGGCCGGTGGCGGTGGCGGTAGCGCCGGGGGCAGCGTGGCGAGGAACGTCGCCACCATGCGGTCGACGTCCTCCGGCTTGTTGGCCTCGAGGTCCAGCGACTGGCGCGCGTGCCAGAGCACGTGCCCGTCATAGGTCGACACCAGGGTCATCGACACGTAGACCTCGTCACCGGCGAACATCGGATCGTCGTACCCGACGCTGCCGTCGTGGGTGATCACCGGCTCGTCGAGGGGCACCACGATCCCGACGTCGATGCCGCCGCCGACGTAGACGGGCCCGCCGCGCGGGCGGCCCACCGGGCGCACCCCGCCGCGCCAGCCGCCGACGGGCGGCGCGCCGCTGGTGCG
>CAZPUH010000919.1:0-3082 GCA_964589215.1 uncultured Myxococcales bacterium
GCAGCTAGTACGTCTTGCCGACGCCGCCCAGGGTCTCGGTGCGGCCGACGGCCGACGAGATGGCCTCGGAGGCCTCGTTGGGCGCGCGACGCAGCTTGTCGCGGATGTCCTCGCGCAGCTCACGCCCCGGCTTCGGCGCCAGGATCAGCGCGATGCCCGCGCCGACCAGCAGCCCGATGCCGAAGGTGCCCAGCGTGCCGGCCACCCAGGCGCCCGTCGAGCTTTTCTGCTCGAGCCCCAGAAGGCCCAGCAGGTCGTCCTTGTCCATGTTCTTCAGATCCTTGAGATTCATCATCGCCTCCTGAGTTCTTGACCTTCGCCCGCTACCCCGACTTGGTGGCTTTGCCGCCGCCGCGCCGTGCCTGTTTCGTTTCGATCTCGCCGCCGAGCGAATCGGCAAGCTCGGAGATCTGGTCCTTCAGCATCGGGAGCAGCGCCAGCCGCACGCCCAGTCGCAGCCCGAGCCCGACGATGCGCGCGGTCAGCGGCGTGAAGATGCCGCCGCCCAGCACGTACCCGATGCCCAGCGCCGCCGCGACCGTGCCGTACGGATTGCGCCGCACGCGCCCGTCGATGTCCGCCGCGCGCTTGAGATCCGTCACCGCGCCGCGGGTGCGGTCCCACGCCTGCTGCGCCGAATCGCTCACGCGATCCATGCGCTGCCCAATCGTCTTGGCCGGGTCTTCGCTGCGGCCGTTCGCCATGTTCGGCTGATCGTGAGTTTCCATGTGCGCCTCCCGCTCACGCCTTCCGGGCGATCTTCCCGATGATGTAACCGACGGCCAGCGCGCCGAGCAGGCACGTGCCGGGGTTCTCCTTGATGTAGTCCGTGACCGTCTCGTCCAGCGACGACAGGCGCCGCTTGGCCTCGTCGATCTGCGGCCGCACGCGGGCCCCGACCTCGCGGACGGTCGCCTCGATTTGCTCCGTCATTTCCATGGTTGCTCCTCCCGACTTTCTTGCCGATGCCATTGTGCGACCCCTGTCGCTAACGCCGGTTTCCCAGCCAGAACCCAACTGCCAGCGCGCCGCCCACGAACAGCATCGGGCGACGTTGCACCCAGGATTTCCAGTCCACCTGGCGCGCGACCTCGTTGCGCAGCGCCATCATCGATTGCGCCACCCGCTCGCGGGCGCGTTCCACGTCCGATTCGGCGCGCGCGAGCTCGTCCGACAGCGAAGGGTCGGTGGCCTGTCCGTTCAGTGGATCCCCTGCGCTCATGAGGCATGCCTTTCCAGAGGTCGCGTCAGAGCGCTGACGCTGCGGCTCGCCTCGGCCGCCGACTCGCGCATCAGACGCGTCTTCTTCATCCGCTTGATCGCTGCCGACACCGCGATGGCGCCCGCAATCAGGTGCAGCACGGCGATGCCGCCGAACGCGATGGGCGCCGGGCAGACCCGCGTCAGCGCCAGACCGATCGCCAGCCAGGCGAACGTGTAGCCGAGGGTCAGCACCAGGCCGGCGATCACCAGCGTCGCGACCCCCTGGCCGTAGCTGCGCACGTCGGACGCCAGCTCCAGCCGGGCCAGCTTGATGTGGTCGGCGATCAGCTGGCCTAGGCCGTCTGCCGTCTCCCGAAGAAGCCCAACGACCCCATCGGGCGCGTCCTGTCCCGCCTGCCGCGACATCACGGACTGGAACCTAAGCACGGCCGTTTGCGCTGCAAGCGCGTGGCCGTGGGTTCAGGTACCTTGATTTTTCCAGGTTGGACAGACGTCGTGCAGCTTGCACGTCTTACAGGGGAGACCCTGCCAGATGCTGTCGATCATCTCTTGCGCGCGATCCAGCAGGCCGTCGTCCGTGCCGGCGAACCCCAGCTCGAAGTTGCGCCGCCCGGTGCCCTTGGCCCCCAGCCCGGCGCCGGTCCAGTTCGCGCTGCCCACGTAGATGAACGTGCCGTCCACGATCACGGTCTTGAAGTGGACGCGCGGACAGGCGCGCAGGGCCAGCGCTTTTTTGAGGCGGGGCCGCTTGGCCAGCGCCGCGCGGAAGGCGCGCGAGGGGACACCGGCGTGAAGGATGCGCAGCTCGACCCCGCGGGTCGCGAGCTCGTCGAACACACCGAGAATCGAACGGTAGGTGCCGGCCGATGAACGCGCGCCCACCCGCAACGTGCGGCGGCGGCCGGGCGCGGCCCGGTGATCCTCGACCATCAGCTCCTTGAGGTTGGCGGTGGCGATCCAGACGCTGCGGCGCGCGTCCATCACGGCCTGGACCACGCGATCGTAATGGCCGCGGCCGCCCACCAGCTCCAGCGTGAAGGGGCGCGCGGGCTCGACGAAGTCCACCGCCGCTGTTTACCCGACGTCGTTGGTGGCCGCGGGCGACAGGGCCAGCGTCAGAGGGGCCTGGGCCAGCTTCTGGCGCGGCTCCTCGGGCGCCGTCACCGAGAACGGCCGCACGTCGATCTGCGGGCGGTCCGTCAGCTCTTTCTTGCCGCGCGCGCCCAGCTCTTCCAGCTTGCGCGCCGACACGACCGTCCGCCGCTCGAACGAGACCATGGCGACGTTGAAGTGCTTGACCGCCTGCCCCAGCGACTTGCCGAGATCGCTGAAGTGGTCCAGCACCGTGGCCACGCGCTCGTGCAGGCGGCGCCCCTCCTCGCTGATCCGCTGCGCGTTCTCGGCCAGCCGCTCTTCGCGCCAGCCGCACGCGATGGCGCGCAGCAGCCCCAGCAAAGTCGTCGGCGTCGCCACCAGCACCCGCTGCGCGAACCCCTGCTCGATGAGCTCGGGCATCTGCTCCAGCGCGGCTGTGTACAGCGCCTCGCCCGGCAGGAACATGACGACGACCTCGGGCGCGACGCCCAGGTCGTCCCAGTAGCTCTTGGCCGAGAGCTTCGCGATGTGCGCTTGCACCTGGGTCGCGTGCTGGCGCAGCTTGGCCTGGCGCGCCTCCTCGGTCGGCGCCTCGCGCGCCTCGAGGTAAGCGGACAGCGGCGCCTTGGCGTCGATGACGATGTTCCGGCCGCCCGCCAGCTTCACGATCATGTCCGGGCGCAGCCGGGTCTCGCCGCCGCCCGCGGCGACCGTCGCCTGCTCGACGAAGTCGCAGTGCTCCAGCATGCCGGCCATCTCGACG
>CAZPUH010000920.1:0-2240 GCA_964589215.1 uncultured Myxococcales bacterium
CCGCCTGGCCCCCGCGCTGCTGGGCCTCGACGCCGATCAGCAGGCGCCCAAGCCCGTCGAGGGGAGCGGGCTCGCGCCCCCGCGCGCCGTCGAGCTGCGCCGCATCGCCGACCTGCTGGCGGCGCCCGCGTTCGTGGTCGCCCCCGACGAGCAGGCGCTGCGCACGACGCAGCCGTCGGGCGACCGCCGCCGGGTGCGCCTGGTGCCGACGCAGCCGGCGGGCCTGCTCATCAGCCCCAACGCGTCCAGCCTGGGGCCGGCCGCCTGGTCGTTCGTGGCCGGCCGCGCCATCGAGGCGCTGCGCAGCGGCCTGGTCACGGCGCGGCTGAACAGCGCCGACGGCCTGGCCCGCATCTTCGAAGGGGCGCGGGCGGGCCTGGGCGGCAAGCCCACCGCTGACCCGGCTGCCCAGCGGGTCGCGGACTGGATCCAGCGGCCAGAGCAATTGCTGATGCTGGGCGGCGCCGACAGCCGCGCCGAATTGCTGGCCGACGTCGAGGAGGCGCTGGCGGCGCTGCCCGACTGGGACGCGTTCCGCCGCGGCATCCGGCACACGTGCAACCGCATCGGCGTGCTGGTCTCCGGCAGCCCGGTGGCGGCCCTGGAGGTGATCGCCGAGGCCGAGACCGTCGCCGACGAGACTCCCGTGCGCGACACGACGGCGCGGGCCGAGCTGCTGCGCGGTCCGGCCGCGCGCGAGCTGATCGCCTTCCTGCTGGATCCGGCGTTCGAGGCCGCGACCAGCGGATAGCGTGCGCGTCTTCCTCTGTTCCGCCGGTTCGGAGACGGCGCTGCGCGAAGAGCTGGCCCGCGACGGGCACCCGGGCCAGCAGGCGGCGGCCGGCGTCGTCACCGTCGAGGGCGACGCGACGGGCGTCGATCCGGTCTTCGCGCGGCAGGCGCTGCCGGACGCGCGGCCCGTCGAGGGGCCGTCGGTCCGCGCGCTGGCGGAGGCGGCGTACGCGCTGGTGGAAGGGGCCGTCGACGCCTGGCCAGGCCCGTTCCTGATCCACGACCTCGCGCACGCCGAGCCACCGCCCGGGCTGGCCAGCCGAGCAGCGGGCGTTGCCCGCGAGCTGCGCGCGTTGCTGGCGGCACGGCGCAAGCGGGCCTCGCGCCGGGAGCGGCCGCCCGCGGAGATGGCGACCGTGGCCGGTGCGGCGACGTTCGACGGCCGCTGGCTGATGGTTCAGCTGCTGGCCTTGTCCCGCGACCGGCTGCTGGTCTCGGCGGCGGCGCCTCGCGCGCTGCCGCGCGGCGGGTTCGACCTGGCGCCCTGGCCGGGCGGCGGCGCGCCTGTGAGCATCGACCGCGCGCCCCCGTCGCGCGCTTACCAGAAGTTGGAAGAGGCCTTCTTCTGGATGGGCGCCGAGCCGGGTCCCGGCGACCGCTGCGTCGATCTCGGCGCGTCGCCGGGCGGCTGGACGGCGACGCTGCGCAAGCGCCGCGCCACGGTGATCGCCGTCGACCGCGCGGCGCTGGCCCCTCCGCTGGACCGCGACCCGGGCGTGGCGACGGTCATCGGCAACGCCTTCACGTACGCGCCGCCCCGCCCCGTCGACTGGATGGTCTCCGACGTCGTGTGCGAGCCGCCCCGCAGTCTGGGGTTGGCCGAGCACTGGGTCTCCTCGGGGCTCTGCCGTAATTTGATCGTGACCGTCAAATTCAAAGGGCAGTCGGGGTACGGCGTGCTGGCCGGCGTCGCGCAGCGCCTGATCGACGCCGGCGCGCGGTTCGCGCGGGTCAAGCAGCTCGCCCACAACAAGAACGAAGTGACCGTCCTCGCCCGACGGTGAGGGCGTCGACAGCCCGTAGCGACGGCGCGTCAGCGGATATACACTCCGCGGATGGACGACGTGTTGGCGATCATCCTTGGCGGTGGACGCGGGACGCGGCTGTTCCCGCTGACGCTGAAGCGGTCCAAGCCCGCCGTGCCGATCGGAGGCAAGTACCGCCTGATCGACATCCCGATCAGCAACTGCCTGAACGCCAACCTGCGCCACATGTACGTGCTGACGCAGTTCAACTCCGAGAGCCTGAACAAGCACGTCGCGATGACGTACAAGTTCGACGTGTTCTCGTCGGGCTTCGTGACGGTGCTGGCCGCCGAGCAGACCGAGGAAGGCGGCAACTGGTTCCAGGGGACCGCCGACGCCGTCCGCCAGAGCCTGCGCCACATGCGCCGCACGCCGGCGCGGGATCTGCTGATCCTGTCGGGCGACCAGCTCTACAGCATGGAC
>CAZPUH010000921.1:0-5190 GCA_964589215.1 uncultured Myxococcales bacterium
TCGACGACATAGTCACGACCGGAAAAACTCAACACATCGCGGATCTGGATGGGCACGGGGCTCCTTGACAGGGCGGAGGTTCGCCGATTATACGGGCCGGCGAGACCCCGTGAAGCTCGAAGTCATTCGCGTCCTCGACGACGACGGCCGGGTGGTCCACCCCGAGCGCGAGCCGGCGCTGACCGGGGACGATCTGCGGCGGCTGTTCCGCACGATGCTGCTGGTCCGGATCCTGGACGAGCGCATGATCCGCCTGCAGCGGCAGGGACGGATGGGGTTCTACCTGACCTCGCTGGGCGAGGAGGCGACGCACATCGGCGCGGCGCACGCGCTGCGGGCCGGCGACTGGCTGTACCCCGCCTACCGCGAGATCGGGGCGGCGCTGTACCGCGGTTACCCGCTGCGCACCTTCATGTGCCAGCTGTTCGGCAACGCCGAGGACCCCGTGAAGGGGCGGCAGATGCCGGTCCATCACTCGGTGCGCCGGCTGAACTTCGTGTCGGTCAGCTCGCCGGTCGGGTCCCACATCCCGCACGCGGTCGGCACGGCCTGGGCGGCGCGGCTGCAGAAGACGGACGACGTCGCGGTCGCGTTCTTCGGCGACGGGGCCACCTCGACCCCGACCTTCCACGTCAGCATGACGTTCGCGTCGCTGAAGAAGGCGCCGGCCATCTTGCTTTGCCGCAACAACGGCTGGGCCATCTCGGTGCCGTCGTCGATCCAGACGGCGTCGCCGACGTTCGCGCAGAAGGCGGTGGCCTACGGCATGCCGGGCGTGCTGGTCGACGGCAACGACATCCTGGCGATGATTCACGTCGTCGCCGAGGCGGCCGCGCGCGGGCGGCGCGGCGAGGGGCCGACCTTGATCGAGGCGCGCACCTACCGCCGCGGCGCCCACAGCTCGTCGGACGATCCGTCGAAGTACCGCGACCCCGACGAGCCGCGCGCGTGGGAGCGGCGGGATCCGATCGAGCGGCTGCGCAAGTACGCGCGCGCGCGCGGCGAGCTGGACGCGGGCTTCGAGGAGCAGGTCCGCCAGGAGATCGACGCCGACATCAACGACGCGCTGGCGTACGCCGAGGCGCGCCCGCCGAAGCCGCCGCTGTCCAGCCTGGTCGAAGACGTGTTCGCCGAGGTCACGCCGCGCCTGCGCGAGGAGCTGGCCGCCGTCGAGGCCGAGATCGCCAAGCACGGCCCCAAGCGCGCGCCGCACAGCTGACCCGCCGCCCGACGGTGGCGTTGACAAAGCGGGGCCACCCTGGCAGATCGCGGGGGGTCGCGCCTGAGGGGGGGCGAGGCGCTGTTTCCACGCGCGAAAGGCTCTCCCTTGCCCAACTCGAAGAATCCGCCCGCCTCGGCCCCGACGTCGGAGGACGTCCTGGAGCTGGGGGCCATCGCCCACGACCTTCGCAACGTGCTCTCGGCCGTCCGCGGCTTCGCCACCGTGGTCGGCGAGGACATGCGGCCCGACGATCCCGCGCGCGAGGACATCGAGCAGATCCTGAAGGCCGTCGATCAGGGGACGGAGGTGGCGCTGCGGCTGTCGGCGGTGCGGTCCCGCATGGCGGCCGAGCGCCCCATCCCGCCGGTGGTCGACGCGGACTTCGAGCGGTCGACGCCCTGGGCCCTGCGGCAGGTCCGGCGGTCGGCGACGGTGCTGGTCGTCGAGGACGACGACCTCGTGCGGACGATGGCCGTGCGCGTCCTGCGCCGTAACGGCTACACGACCGTCGACGCCGCGACCGAGGCGGAAGCCGAGGACAAGGCCGGCGCGCACGGCGTCGCGATCGACCTGCTGCTGGCCGACGTGGGTCTGCCGCGCGCGGGCGGCCCCGAGCTGGCCAGCCGGTTGCGGCAGCGCTGGCCGCAGCTGCAGGTCCTCTTCATGAGCGGCCTCGGGCGCACGGCGCTGGCCGAGCAGGGGATCGCGCTGGACGCTGCGTTTCTGGAGAAGCCCTTCGCGCCGGCGACGCTGGTGGAACGGATCGACGCGCTGCTGGCCCCCGGCACGTCGTAGCGTCGGTCAGTCGCCGGTCAGTTTCCGACCTCGGCGATGATCTCCCGGAGCCGCCCCTCCATCATCCCCCGGATCTCGGCCAGGCGCGCCGGCGTGTCCGCTTCGAAGCGCATGACGAGCACCGGGCCCGTGTTCGAGGCGCGCACAAGCCCCCATCCGTCGTGGCGGCCGGCCTCGCCGAACAGCACGCGCACGCCGTCGACGTCGACGACGGCGTAGCGCTCGCGGAACCAGGCGACCGCGCGCTTGACGACCTCGAACTTCACGTCGTCGGGGCAGGGCATCCGGATCTCGGGCGTGTTGTGCAGCACCGGCAGCGTGTCGTAGAGCTGCGCCAGCGTCTTGTCCGAGTGGGTCAGCAGCTCGACGAGCCGCAGCCCGGCGTAGACGGCGTCGTCGAACCCGTACCAGCGGTCGGCGAAGAACATGTGCCCCGACATCTCGCCGGCCAGCGCGGCCTGCTCCTGCTTCATCTTGGCCTTGATCAGCGAGTGGCCGACCTTCCACATGATCGGCTTGCCGCCGCGCCCCGCGATGTCGTCGAACAGCGCCTGGCTGCACTTCACCTCGCTGACGAACGTGGCGCCCGGGCGCCGCTGCAGGATCTCCCGCGCGAACAGCATGACCAGCTGGTCGCCCCAGATGATGCGCCCCTGACCGTCGACGGCGCCGACCCGGTCGGCGTCGCCGTCCAGCGCGATGCCCATCTCGGCCCCCGTCGACTTCACGCGCGCGATGAGATCGGCCAGGTTCTCGGGCACCGTCGGGTCCGGGTGGTGGTTCGGGAAGCGGCCGTCGGCGTCGCAGTACATCGGGTCGACGTCCAGGCCCAGCCGCTTGGCGATGGGCAGGATCGCCAGCCCGCCGGTCCCGTTGCCGCCGTCGATGACCAGCTTGAACCGCCGCGGCCCCAGCTTGATGTTGTCCACGATCGTGTCGGCGTAATCGCTCAGGATCGGGTGGTCGGTGGCACGTCCCGGCGCGACGCCGGTGCGGAAGTCCCGCCGCTCGATGCGGTCGCGCAGCTTCTGGATCTCGGCGCCGTAGATCGTGGCCTTGCCGGACATGATCTTGAAGCCGTTGTCCTCGGCCGGGTTGTGGCTGGCGGTGATCATCACGCCGCCGCCCACGCCCAGGTGGAAGACCGAGAAGTACAGCCCCGGCGAGTGCAGGACGCCGACGTCGACGATGTCGAGCCCCGCCGCCAGCAGCTCGCGCTTCATCGTGGCGTGAATGCGCGGCGACGACAGGCGGCAGTCGCGCCCCAGCGTGATCTTCTGAACGCCGGCTTCGGCGAAGTAGGCGCCGACGGAGCGGCCCAGGTCGGCCACGAAGTCGTCGGGAAAGTCGCGCTCGGCGACGCCACGGATGTCGTACTCGCGAAAAACTCTGGGGTTCATCGGGGGCCTCTCACAGAAGGTCGGTGCGGCCGGCCTGCTTGGCGGCGTCGACCACTTTTCGGACATCTTGCGCGCGGTCGCGCGGGACGACCAGAATCGCGTCGCGCGTCGCCACCACGACGAGGTCCCGCACGCCGACGACCCCGACGAAGGGGGCGCCTTCCTCGGCGACGACGATGCTGCCGTCGCCGTCGATCAGCGTCGCCTCGCCCAGCACGACGTTGCCGCGGCCATCGGCCGGCCGCATGGCGGGCAGCGCCGCCCAGCTGCCGACGTCGTTCCAGCCGAACTCACCCGGGATGACGCGCAGGCCGCCGGTCTTCTCCATGATGCCGTTGTCGATCGAGATCGACGGCACGTCCTTGTAGCCGCGCGCGATCGCCGCGCCGGGATCGGGGGCCGCCAGCGCGGCGTCCAGCAGCGCGCCCAGGCCCGGCAGGTGGCGGCGCGACTCGTCCAGCATGCGGCCGGCGGTCAGGAAGAACATCCCCGAGTTCCACAGGTACTGGCCCGAGGCCAGGTACTTCTCGGCGGTCGGCAGATCCGGCTTCTCGACGAAGGCGCCGACCTCGTGGACCGGGTCCGTCCCCTGCGGGCGCGCCAGCCGCGTCCCCAGGCGGATGTAGCCGTAACCGGTTTCGGCGTGCGTGGGGCGGACGCCGATCGTCACGATGGTCTCGCGCGCCTCGGCGATCGCCAGGCGTACCAGCCGGTCGAACGCGGGCTCGTCGCCGATGAAGGGGTCGGCGGGAAACACGGCGATCACGGCGTCCGGACCGGCGCGGCGGGCGGCCGTCAGCGCGCCCAGGCCCACGGCGGCGGCGGTGTTTCGGGGCATGGGCTCCGCGACGACGTTCTCGGGAGGCAGCGACGGGATGTCGGCCCGCACCGCGGCCTCTTGATCGGCGGCGGTGACGATCAGCGTGTGCTCCAGGCCGACGATGTCGCGGGCGCGCCGGACGGCGGCGGCCAGCAGCGACTCCCGGCCGCCCAGGGACAGCAGCTGCTTGGGGCGGGCGCGGCGGCTGGACGGCCACAAGCGCGTCCCTGCCCCTCCGCCCAGGATGACCGCGAATGCTCGACCGGAGTCGCCGGGTTTCATGGAGGGCGGCACTTTATCAGACGCGCGGGCAAAGCCGAGCGCGGTCCTGCGCGATCTCGTTCGAGAGGCGCGCCGCCGAGACAGCTCCGCCGGCGATCCGTTGGTGATAGGCTGGCCTCCGTGCGGGCGGGAGAGGACACGCTGCGGCAGGCCATCGCGACGGCGACCGACGGCGCCGCGCGGGGCCGCCTGCGGGTCGAGCTGGCCGAGCTGTTGCGGGTCCGCGACGTGGCTGCCGCGCGCGCCGAGCTGGATCTGGCCGCACGCGAAGCCGGGCCGACCTCCCCCTGGATGGTGGCGGCGATGAGCCTCGCCCAGGCGCTGCCCCCGTCGGAGCGGCTGGCGTGGCTGCGCGACCTGGCGCGCGGGGAGGGCAAGCCGCTTCCCGCGCCGTTGATCTCGGCGCTGGCCGAAGCGCAGCTGGCGGCCAACCACGGGCGGGAGGCGGCGGCCACCTGGCTGGCGCTGGCCCGGGACGAACGCGCGCCGCTGCACCACCGGCGTGCCGCGGCCAAGCGCGCCGCGCGCGCCGCCGCGCTGATCGGCCCCACGGAGATCGCGAACGCGACGGCGCTGCTGGCCGATCTGGGGGTCGATCGACGCGACCGCCGCCGGCGCCCGCGCCGGGACGCGGCCGTGGTTCCCGAGCCGGCGCCCGCCGCGTCGTCGGG
>CAZPUH010000922.1:0-9318 GCA_964589215.1 uncultured Myxococcales bacterium
AGCCGGGGCCGCCGATCGAGATCGCCGACGGGCCCGCGATGGCGGAGACGTGCATCCGGCACGGCGTCGGCGTCATCAACACGATGGTCAGTGTCGACTTCGTGGACGCCGATTTCTTCGCCGAGATCGCCGAGGGCTAGCGCTTCGGGGGTCTGGTGCTGGCTGGGGCGCGTGTCGTTCGCCCCGGCCGCGGCGCTGCAGGAACGCCTGCGCGCCGCCGTGGTGGCGGGCACCGGCCCCGAGACGCTGCTGCTGCTGGAACACACGCCCGTCATCACGCTGGGGCGATCCGCAGACCCCGGAAACGTGCTGGCGCCGGAGGCGGAGCTCGCGCGGCGCGGGATCGACGTCGTGCGGACGAGCCGCGGCGGCGACGTCACCTATCACGGCCCGGGCCAGCTGGTGGGGTACCCGATCGTCCGGCTGCGCGGCGGCGTCGTCGCCCACATGACGGGGATGGCGCGCGCGATCGCCGCCGTGCTGAAGGAATACGGCATCGACGCACGCTGGCGGCGCGAGGCGGCCGGCTTGTGGGTCGGCGACGCCAAGATCTGCGCGTTCGGGGTGCATGTCCGGAGCCGCGTCACGATGCACGGGTTCGCGCTGAACGTCGCGGCGGAACTCTCGCCGTTCGATCTGATCGTGCCTTGCGGGATCGCCGGCGTGCGCACGACCTCGATGGCCGCGCTGGGCGTCGCGCCGCCGCCGCTGGAGAATCTCGCCGCTGCGATCGCGGCCCATCTGGGGCCGGAGGTAGGCGTGACGTTCACGCGTGGCGACGCGCGAGCCAATTGCAATGTCGGTGCGGATCACTAGAATGGAAGGCGCGTGAGCTCAGGCCATTTGTCGCGCGTCTTGGTCGTTCACAACCGCGACTACGAGGGCGCTGACGCCGACCCGGAGAACCGAGCACGGGCGGACGTGCTGTCCACCGCCGAAGGGGTGCGCGCCGCGCTCGAGCGCCTCGGTCACCCGGTGGAGCTGCTGGGCATCGGCGGCGATCTCGACGGTCTGACGGGGGCGATCGCGGCCGCGTCGCCGGACGTCGTCTTCAACCTGTGCGAATCGATCGACGGTGTCGCCAGCCTGGAACCGCTCTTGCCGATGCTGCTCGAGCGCGCGGGCGTCCCCTACACCGGGTCGCCGCCGCTGACGCTGGGGCTGGCGGTGCACAAGCACCGGGCCAAGGACGTCCTGCGCGGCGCCGGCGTCCCCACGCCCGAAGCGGCGCTGCTGACGACCCCGGACGTCTCCGGGGTGGCGCTGCCGTTCCCGCTGATCGTGAAGCCCGCGCGCGAGGACGCGTCGGTCGGGATCACGCTCGACTCGGTCGTGCACGATCGCGCAGCGCTCGAGCGCCAGGTGACCTTCATCCTGGCGCACTACAACCAGCCGGCGCTGGTCGAGCGCTACATCGAAGGGCGCGAGATCTACGTCTCGATGCTCGACCGGCCAGGCGGCGGGGTGGACATCCTGCCGCTCTACGAGATCGACTTCGCCGAAATGCCGGCCGGCGCGCCGCGCATCGTCTCGTTCGACGGCAAGTGGGTCGAGTCGTCGCCCGAGTTCCGGGGAACGCGCCCGGTGGCCTGCGCGCTGGCGCCGGATGCCGCAAAGCTGCTGGAGTCGGTCGCCACGCGCGCCTTCGCGGCAATGGAGCTGCGGGACTACGCGCGTCTCGACGTCCGGCTGGACGCCGCCGGCACCCCCTATGTCATCGACGTGAACCCGAACTGCGACCTGTCCGACGGCGCGGGGTTCGCGCGGGCGGCGGCGGCTGCCGGGCTGGGCTATGATGCTTTGATCGGCCGAATCGTCGAGCTCGCGGTGCAGAGGCGTCCCCATGCGGACACGATCCCGTTCACGGCGCGTTCGCGCGCGCAACGTCCCGACCTGCCGGCCGACACCGGCGTGGCCGCGGCCGGCCGCGCGGTCCGCGGCGCCGCCCGTTCTGGCTGATCCCCGGCTGCGGAGGCAGCCGGCGCGCGTCGGTTCCGCGGTGGCGCTGCTGGCGCTGCTGGCGACGATGGCGTGCCGACGTCCGGCTGCGCCGTCACCGCCGCCGCCCCCGCCGACCCTGGGAACGATCGCGGTCCAGCTGGGAGCGACGGACGAAGGGGCGGCGCCTCCGGTGGACGTCGAGGCCGTTCGCGCGGCCGTCGGCGAGCGCCTCCTGGCGACGGGGCTATTCTCGCGTCCGCCGACAGGGGCTGGGTCCTCGCCGGCGCCCGCGTCCGACCCGCCACCGGCGCGCGCCGACGTCGTGGTTCGAATCCTGGGTGAGACCGCGGAGGTGGGCGCAGCCGGGGAAGCGCGGGCGCGCGTGGCGCTGGCGATCGAGTCCCGTCCGGCGAACGCGCCCGGGGCGTTCGCCGTGACCCTCGACGGCGCCGGAACCCAGCGCTACCAGGCGCGCGCCAAGCGCGGCACCGGAGCGACGGCCAGCCCGGCCGCCACGGCCGAGACGACCCTGGCGATCCGCATCGCGGGCGATCTGGTCGACGGGTTCGTCGCGCGCCGCCGGTTGCACGACGGACCGCCGTCCGCCGTTCACGCCGGGCTCTCGGCAGACGGCGGTGACCTTCGGGACGAAGCGATTCACGCGGCGGGCGAGCGACGTCTGCGCGAGGAGGCCCCGGTCCTCCTGAAGCTCCTCGACGATCCCGACGAGCGGACGCGCGACGCCGCCCTGGGCGCCCTGATCGCGATCGGCGACCGCCGGGCGGTGACCGCGCTGACGCGCTCCCGCTCGCTGCGCGACCGCCGCGAGATGCGGAAGATCATCGAGGCGGTCTCGATCCTCGGCGGTCAGGAGGCCGATGACTACCTGAGCTTCGTCGCGGCCAGCCACGATGACGACGACATCCGGGCGGCCGCCGCGGCGGCCCGGGAACGCATGCTCCGCCGGCAAGGCGCCGGCGGCAACCCTGCACCGTGACACGGGAAAACGCCAACCAGCGCAAGGTGCTCAAAATACCGTAAGAATTATCGTATTCTGTAGACGTGGTGGCGGCCAACTTCGTTGACGACCACGCCGGCGACGGCGCCCCGACGCTGCCTCGGCGTTATCGTGTGCAGGCGCCGCTGGGGAGCGGGGCCCAGGGAGAGACGTTTGCGGTCGTGGACGCGCACGACGGCGCCGAACGCGTCTTGAAGCTGTTCGCGCCTGGCGCCGCGGGCCAGGGGAGCGCGCTGGCGGAGTTCCGCAGCCTCGAGAGCCTGGTCCACCCGACCATCGTGCGGGTGCGCGACATCGGGCGCGCCGGGGACGGGCGGCTGTACCTGGTCACGGACCGCGTCGTGGGCTCTTCGCTCGATCGGCTGACGGCGATCGCCGACGAGGCGCAGCGGCGGGATGCCTTCGCTCGCGCGGCCCTGGATCTGACCACCGCGCTCGCGCACCTGCACGCGCGCGGCGTCGTGCACGGCGACGTCACGCCGGCGAACGTCCGGCTGGCAGACGACGGCGCCGGCGGCTGGCGCGCCGTGCTCATCGACTTCGGTCTGGCCGGTCCGTTTCTGGCCGGCGGGGGTGGGGGCGCGCGGGGAACTCTGGGATACGCGGCGCCCGAGGCGCTGACGGGGGCGCGCACACCTGCGACCGATCTCTTTGGGCTGGGTGCGACGCTCTTCGAGGCCTGGAGCGGCGCCCCGCCGTTCGGACACGGGCTGGCCGCTGCGCAGCGCACGCTGGCGGGCCCGCCGCCCGCGCTGTCGTCCATCCGCCCCGGCCTGGGCGCGGGCTGGGATCGGCTGCTCGACGGTCTGCTGGCCGGCGACCCGGGTGACCGTCCGGCCAGCGCGCGCGTGGTGCTGCGCGAGATCGCGCGCCTGGCCGGTGGCGCGGACGCCGGCGCCGAGCTGGAGGTTCCGTACCCCGACGGAGATCCGCTGGCCGGCGTGTTCGTCGGACGGCGCGCCGAGCGGCGCGCGCTGCGAGCCGCCCTGGAGTCGCTGGCGGAGGGAACCTCCGCCCACGCCGTGGTCGCGCTGGTCGGCGCGCCCGGCTCGGGGCGGCGCACGCTGTTCGAGGCCGTCGCGCGCGAGGTGTCGGTGGCTGCCGCGGCGGACGGGCGCGCGCCGCTCGATCTGTGGCGCGGGGAAATCGCCGCGCTCGAGCGCTGGGCCGGCGCGGATCAGCCTGGCGCTGGCCAGGCCGAGGACGCGGCTCGCGCGCTGGAGCACCGGTGGGCGCGCCTGGCCAGCGCGCTGGAGTCGCGCAGCTCCGGTCCGCTCTGCGTCTATCTCGAGCAGAGCGAGGCCGCCGAGACGTTCGCGCGCTTCGTGGCCGGCGCCGCGCCGGCCGCTCGCCTGCTGGTCGTGGTGGCCACCAGCGCGCCGCTGGACGTCTCGTTCGCGGGCGCGATCGAGCTGCCGCCCCTGGGAACGGACGACGTGGCCGCGTTGCTGGCGGCTGGCCTCGGGCGAGACGCGCCCGACGGCACCGCGGGCGCCATCGTCGCGGCCTCGGCGGGCAACGCCGCCGTCGCGAGCGCCCTGGCCCGACGGCTCGTCGCGAACGTCCGGTCTGGCTCGACGTCGCCGCTGTCGCTGGTGCCCGGGCAGGACCTGGACGCCCTGCTGGCCGATGGGTACGCCGCGCTGTCGCCCGCCGCCCGCCAGCTGCTGGTGGCGGTGGCGCTGTTGGGCGGGGGAGGGCGCGAGCTCGTTCAGCGGGTCGCCGGCCTCGACGACGACGCGGCGGTTCCGGCGTGGGCGGACGCCCGGCGGGCCGGATGGCTGCGCGCCGGCGCCGACGGTGCGCCGGCCCTGCCCAGCGCCGCGCATCGCCGGGTCGTGCTGGCGGGCGGCGGAGAATCCGCGCGTCAGATCGCCGCGCGCGCGCTGTCGGCGCAGACGCTGGGGGCCGAGCAGACGGCCGACGCCCTGCTCCTGGCCGGACGGGCCCTCGAGGCTGCCGAGGCGCTGCGCGAAGAGGCCAGGCGGGCCGCGGCCGATCCGGCGCGCGCCGCCGAGTTGCTGGGGCGCGCGCTGGCGCTGGCCCCGCTGGCCCCGTCGTTCGGGGAGCGCGTCCTGCAGGCTACCGGGCTCGGCGCGCTGGGGCGCTACGAAGCGGCCGCGGCGGCGCTGGCCGCGGCGCGTGCGCTGGTCACGACCCCCGGCGAGTCGGTGGAGCTCGCCGAGCGGGAGGCCGGGCTGCTGGCCCGCCGCGGCGACCTGCAGGGCGCGCGCGCGACGCTGGAGCGCGCGCTGCCCGGCGCGGATGCGGCGGGAACCCGTACGTTGCGGGCGCGTCTGGCGCGGCTCCTGGTGACCGCGGGCCGCTACGCGGAGGCTCTCGCCACGGTGACTCCGGCGCTGGACGACAAGGCGCCCTCCGACGCGGCCGGCGTGCTGGCGGGTGAGGCGGCCTTGCTCGCGAACGCCTACCGGGGGGACGTCGCGGCGGCCTCGCGGCAGCTGGAGATCGTCGGCCCCGCCCTCGGCGAGACGCGGCTGGCCTACCTGCGCGGGCTTCTTGCGCAGCTGGCGGGAGACGCCCCGGCGGCCCGCGACGCCTATCGGTCCGCCTTCGCGCAGGCCGCCGCCGCAGACGACATTCACACGCTGGCTTCGGTCGCCCTGAATCTGGGCGGCCTGCTGATCGAGGAGGGGCTGTACGCGGAGGCGCTGACCGCCACCGCGCGCGCGGTTCGCGAGCTGGGGCGTCTGGGCGCGCGCGCCGAGCTGCTGCCCGCGCTGATCAATTCGGCGAACCTGCTGGTCTCGATCGGTGATGTCGCGGCCGCGCGCCGTTCGCTGGATCGGGCGGCGGCTCTGGCGCGCGGTTCTGGGGCGCCCGCGGCCCTGGCTACCGCCGCGTTCGTGGAGGGCGATCTGGCGCGACGGGCCCGCGATTTCGAAAGCGCGCTGGCTCGCTACACGGAGAGCCGGGACGGCTTTGCGGCTGCAGGCACGACCGAGGCGGCTGCCGCGGCGGGTGCAGCCCGGGTCGAGGCCCTGGCAGCGCTGGGGCGCATCGCCGAGGCGCGGGCGGCTCTGGACGACGCGCGCCTGCGTCGCGGTGACGATCCGGACGATCCGGACGATCCGAATCTGGCCCGCGCCGAGGGGGTGCTCGCGCTGGCGGAGCCGACCGCAGCCCGCCCGTCGGAGCTGGCGGACCGGCTGGCCAGGCTGGCCCGCGCCACCGCCGCGCAAGGTCGCCGTCCGACCGCCTGGCGTCTCGCCGCGCTGGCTGCCGCCGTCGCGGCGCGCGCCGGCCGGAGCGCCGCCGACATGCTCGATCTCGCCCGTCGTACCTTCGAGGAGGTTCGCATGGCCACGCCGGAGCATCACCGCGCCACGCTCGCCGAGGACCCCGACACGGCCTGGTTGTCGCCGGGCGTGGCGCCCGCCGCCGACGGGACGCTGGCCGCTCGCGCCCAGGCCGCCGAGGCCCGGTTGCGGCGCCTCCTGCGGATCAACAAGCGCCTCAACAGCGAGCTGCGCTTGCCTCGCCTGCTGGAGATGATCCTCGACACCGTCATCGAGCTGACCGACGCCGAGCGCGGGTTCCTGCTGCTGGAGGACGAGGCGGGCGAGCTGCAGGTCAAGGCGGCGCGCAACATCGATCAGCGGACGCTGGAGACCGACGAGCTGGCGCTGTCTCGCTCGATCGCGCGCCAGGCCGCCGCGGGCGGCGAGCCGGTGGTCACGATCGACGCCGCCGGCGACGATCGTTTCCGCCAGGCGCTGTCCGTGTCGGATCTGCACCTCCGGTCGGTGCTGGCGGTCCCGCTGCTCATCAAGGGGCGAGCGGCCGGCACGATCTACGTCGACCACCGGCTGCGCAAGGGCGCGTTCGACCAGGACGACGTGCGCCTGGTGCTGGACTTCGCCGAGCAGGCCGCCATCGCCGTCGAGAACGCGCGGCTGCTCGCGGAGCTGCGACGGCGCGAGCGCCAGATCGAGGCGCTGAACCGCCGGCTCGAAGCCGAGCTGGCCGTCCGCCGCGAAGAGATCTCCGGCATCAAGATCGAGCTGCGCGAAAACCGCGAAGCGCTGGCCGTCCGCTACGACTACCGGAACATCGTCGGGCGCACGCCGAAGATGCTGGAGCTGTTCCGCCTCATCGACCGGATCACCGACACCACGCTGCCCGTGGTCATCCAGGGCGAGAGCGGCACCGGCAAAGAGCTGGTTGCCCGCGCCTTGCACGCCAACGGCCCGCGGCGCGATCGCGCCTTCGTCGGCGAGAACTGCGCCGCCATCCCCGAGACCCTGCTGGAGTCGACGCTGTTCGGCTACGTCCGCGGAGCCTTCACGGGAGCCGACCACGACACGCGCGGTCTGTTCGAGGTGGCCGACGGCGGCACTCTGTTCCTGGACGAGGTCGGCGAGATGTCGCCCGCGATGCAGGGGAAGTTGCTGCGCGTCCTGCAAGAAGGCGAGATCCGCCGCGTCGGCAGCGAGCGGACCCGCAAGGTCGACGTGCGGATCGTCGCCGCCACCAACCGCGATCTGGCCCGCATGGTGGAGGAGGGGAAGTTCCGGCGCGACCTGTTCTTCCGTTTGAACGTGGCGGCCATCTCGCTGCCGCCGTTGCGCGACCGGCGTGAGGACATCCCCCTGATGGTCGAGCACTTCCTGACGAAAGCCGCCGCGCGATCGGGCCGCCCACCGAAACCCATCGACGCCGCCGCCATGGCCCGCCTGCTGGCCTACCGCTGGCCCGGGAACGTCCGCGAGCTCGAGAACGAGCTGACCCGCGCCGAGGCGCTGTCCGGCGACCGGATCACCGCCGCCGATCTTTCGCCCCGCGTCGGCGCGGCCGCCGACGCCGGCGTGCTGCCGGTCGAGGACACCGACAGCGTGGCGCTGAAGCCGCGCGTCGAGCGCCTCGAGCGCGCCCTCATCCGGGAGGCGCTGGGCCGCGCCGGAAACAACCAGACCAAGGCCGCGGAGCTGCTGGGCCTCTCCCGGTTCGGCCTCCAGAAGAAGCTCAAGAGGTACAACTTTGCGGTGTAGCGGCAGGGATCGCCGTTGTCACGACTGCCAACGCCGTTGGCGCCCGCGCGCCGTCAATCCGCGAATCCCCGGGGGCTGGCTCAGGCGCGCGCTTTGCACTCCTCGATGCGGAGCCCCATGACCCGCTGCCGACGTTGGTTGAGACTGGGCACCTTGCTGGCCGCGGTGGCCGGCCTCTGGTCGTGCGTGGCCCCCATCCTGACGGTGCCGCCGCCTGGCGCCGTGACGTTCACGCCCGCCTTCGTCGCGAGCGTTGGCGGGGCGCAGAGCCAGTTCTGGACGACGGAGGGCGGGCCGCTGGAACAGGCCGCAGGCGCCGCCTACTTCGTGATGAACAAGCGGCTGGCCAGCGGCGTCATCGCCACCGCGCAGCCCGATGGGTCCTTCAAGGCGCCCCCGCTGGAGGGCAACGAGAACGACGAGATCCGGATCTACTACCGGACCATGACGGGCGACTACAGCGAACCGGCCTGCTTCTCGCTGGTCGAGGGGACGTCACCCGAGCTCGCCGCCTGCTCCCCGTAGTCCGGGAGTCGGCGGACCTCGTCACGGGCCAGCCGCCACGCCGCCTGCATGATCCACGAGATCGAGCGGTCCTGGCGGATCGCTTCCTGCTGCGTCTCACCCAGGATCGCCGAGCTGAAATAGAGGGTGACCTTCTTCTTCGGTGACGCCATCGCCCGCCTCCCTCAGGGGTCCTAGAACGAAACGTTCGGCGTCGCGGGGAGATAGAAGACCAGGTTGGCGCCCAGCGTGAACGTGTGCGTCCAGCTCAGGTCGTCGTTGTTGGCGTGGAGATCGCCGTTGCTGTCACGCCCCGACGGGTTGAGCTTCGCCAGCGTGTCGCGGAACTCGACGTTGAGGGCCAGCCAGTGATTGAAGTAGCTGTGCATCCCGAGGCCGAAGGTGGGGCCGAACTTGTTGCCGGTCACCCCGCAGGAGAAGCCACCGCTTCCGCCAGCGCCGCATGCGGTGACACCCGCGTCCTTGGGCGCCACGTTGATGATCGCGCCGCCGAGGAGGATCTCGAAGTCGTAGTTCGCGAACAGCTTGCCGAACAGCGAGTACTTTCCGGTGAAGAACGACGCTTCGAACTGCGCGCCGTAGATGCCCTTGATCGTCTGCATCGACGCCTTCGCCTCGGCCTTCGTCGGCTCGGACGCCGGGTGTCCGGCCTGACCGCTGGTCGTCGACAGCGAGTTGACCAGGTCCGTCTGGAAGGTCGTCGCGACGTTCGCCACCGCGAAGTCACCGAAGACCGACAGCGCCAGCCAGTCGGTGAAGTGGAACCCCAGCTTGGCGTTCACGAAGATCGAATGGAAGAAGTCCTGATTGATGGTGGTCCCG
>CAZPUH010000923.1:0-3095 GCA_964589215.1 uncultured Myxococcales bacterium
CCGACGCCTCCGCCGCCCATCGCCGAGCCGCCGGTGCCCGGCGCCGGCCCCCCCGTGCCGGGTGCCGGCGAGCCGCCCGTCCCTGTGGCGTGCCCACCGGTGCCCGCCGCATCGGGCGGTTCGCTGGCGCTGGCGCACGCGGCTACCACGACCGCGCAAAGACTGAGGATCGGAACACCGAGGTGGCGCATCGCGGATGATGTTCCGGCCGGCGCCGTCGGTGGCTCACGAAAGACGATCGCGATCGAGGCGTACGATTCCAGAGCCACGAACCTCGTGGCGCGGAACTTCCCGACATGACGAATCGCTCGGCTGCGCGCGCGCTGGCCGCGTCGGCCGCCTTCACGCTGATCTGTGGCACCGCGAACGCGCAGGTGCTCTCGAACGGCACGTTCAAGGCCACGGTCGGCACCAACGGCGAGATCTCGTCGTTGCAGCTGACCGGTGACACGTTTCCGACCAACTACGTCCTCAACGCCACCAACGCGCCCGGCCAGAACACCGCCGACCACGCCTGGGTGGGCGAGCTGATGTTCACCTACCGGCTGGGCAGCGGCGCCTGGACGACCGCGCTCACCAGCCAGTCCGCTGACGTGCGGGCCATCGCGCCCGGCAGCAACTCGATCGCGGTCACGTACCAGGGCTCGGCCAACGCCAAGGGCATCCGCGACTTCAAGGTCGTGGAGACCTACGCGCTCGCGAACGATTACCTGTCCTGGCAGATCACCGTCACGAACACCGGCAGCCAGGCGCTGGAGATCGGCGACTTCGGCCTGCCCCTGCCGTTCAACGAGTACTGGTTCGCGCCGAACGACGTCATCTACGAGACGCGCACCGTCTATCACTCGTTCACCGGGCAATCGAGCTCGTACATCACGGTGCAGCGGCCGAGCGGCGTGGGGCCGTTCCTGCTGATGGCGCCGGACGCGACCACCGGCGCCGGGTTCGAGTACATGGACAACTGGGTCTCGCGCGAACATCCGGGCAGCGCCTGGGCCGCCGGCGGCGGCACGCCTGCCTGGCCCAGCGGCCTGGACGTCTTCTACATCCACTCGAACGTCATCAAGAGCACGAACCGCGGGTATCTTCCGAACACCAGCCTCACGCTGGCGGCCGGCGCGAGCAAGACGTACGCGTTCAAGTTCTTCAAGGTCGCCAGCCACGACGAGGTCAAGAACCGCCTTTACACCGAGGGGCTGATCGACGTCAGCGTGGTGCCCAGCCTGATGGTCGCCACCAACATGCCCGCCACGATCGACCTGCACACGTCGAAGGCCATCAGCGCGGTCACGCCCCAGTTCGCCGCGCAGACCACCGTGACGCCGCTGGGGACGGTGCCGACCGACCACAAGCTTTACAAGCTGACGTTCGGCCAGCTGGGACAGAACGACGTGGTCGTCACCTACGGCAGCGGCGAGACGACCACGCTGCAGTTCTACGTGCTGGAGCCGATCGACGCGGCCATCCAGCGGCACGCGACCTTCATGGTTGCCAGCACGCAGTGGACCAGCGGCGATCTCAAAGGCGTGTTCGACGACTGGATGATGGACACGCACGCCAAGCGCGGCGCCGCGGGCGGCGGCGGCTGGGGCGACGACTGGGGCTGGACGCACGCCGAGTTTCTGGCCGAGAAGAACGCCCAGACGCCGGTGGCCTCGGAGGTGTCCGCGCTGGACGTCTACCTGGACGCCGTCTGGGCGCGCGCGATCGACAACACCAGCTACGTCGTCCAGGACTGGTGGTGCCCCGCCGGCACCAGCGCCAGCAACGTCAACAACTGCTACTACGACCGGGCGTACGCTTACCCGCACGCGTTCAACACGTACTTCTCGATGTACAAGATTGCGTCGCTGTACCCGGACCTGGTGTCGTACCACCTGACCGCCGACGCGTACCTGATGCGCGCCTACAACATCCTGCACACGCTGTACTCGGGGCACGGCGATCCGGGGACCGGCTACATGGGTGAGCAGACCTTGCCCGAGATCGCGGCGGCGCTGACCGCCGGAGGGCACACCACGCAGGCGGCGTTCGTCACCAGCGTCATCAAGCAGCTCTACCAGGCCTTCAGCGGCAGCAAGTACCCGTACGGGTCCGAGTACAGCTTCGACAACACGGGCGAGGAGGCGGTGTACATGGCCGCCAGGCAGAACGGCAACACGTCGGTGCTCGCCAAGGTGAACGCCAAGACGCGCGCTTGCCGCGGCCAGGAGCCGGTCTGGTACTACTACGCCGATCCCGTCACGCTGAACGGCGAGAACTGGTGGCAGTTCCAGTACACCGCCTCGCTGGCGGGCCTGGGCATGGACGACTTCGTCCGCACGCAGTCGCAGGCGCCGGAGCTGGACGAGCGCCTCTCGTACGCCGCCAAGATCGCCAACATCGGCGCCATCAACAGCGGGCAGATGGACACCAACCCGGCGAACCTGGGCACCGTGGCCTGGACCTACCAGGCCATGAAGGGGAACGTCTACGTCAACAGCTTCGACCCCGGGAACAGCAAGCTTCACGAGGGCTGGCGGCAGATGTCCGGCGAGGCGGACCTGGGCCTGTTCGGCGCGATCCGCATCCTCAGCGCCGACGTCACGGTGGATCCGGTGTTCGGGTTGACGGGTTACGGCTGCAACGTCGTCCAGTCCGACAGCTGTCTGGCGGTGACCCCGACGGACGGCGTGTTCAAGCGCCTGAACCTCATCACGCAGAAGCTGAGCGTCGCCCTGGATCGCGACCGCTACACGGCGGCGACCGCCAGCTCGAAGAACGACGCGCTCGGGTTCACGCTGCAGAATCAGCGCCCCGGTTCGGCGCACACCACCCACGTCACCATCACCGGGATGGCGCCCGGCGCATACCCGCTGTCGGTGGGCGGCGCGGCGGCCGGCACGGTGACCGCCACTGCCGGCGCTCCGCTGGTCGTGTCGATCATGGTCGGCGCGGAGGCGACGACCGCCGTTCAGATCGGCACGCCCTGCATGGTCGCGGGGAGCGGTAACGGCGGCGCGCCGGGAGCCGGCGGGGTCGGGGCGGGCGGCACCTCCGGCACGGGCGGTAGCGGCGCCAGCGGCGGCCGTCCGGCAACGGGCGCGGGCGGCTCC
>CAZPUH010000924.1:0-1501 GCA_964589215.1 uncultured Myxococcales bacterium
CAGGAACCGCACCTTCGGACCGTAGAGGTGCTGCAGTAACACGACCTGGAACTCCGCGGCGTGCTCGACGACCCCGGCAGGTCCGTCGAGCGAGACGGCGCCGGGCGCGGCGGCCGCCAGCGCGTCCACCAGCCCGACCTCGGTGACGGCCGCCCCGAACGGCGTCGCGAACGGTTTGCGCGTCAGCCCGTAGCGGTCGGGCGCGCCGTAGTGCGAGGTGGCGAGGATGACGAACACGCGGTCGGCTGCGGCTGCCGCGGGCGGCAGGCGCCGGTAGGCTTCGACGTAACTCCGCCAGCCTCCGTCCGGACTGACGTGGGGCGCCGCGATCGCGAACGGTCCGTCGGCGAGCACGTCGCCGCCGGTGGAGTCGCCCGCGCCGTCGAAGTAGCGCCGCAGGGTTCGCTGCAGGGGCGCGCGCCGATCGGGATAAGCAGTCCCCGCGTGCGCCGCCGGCCGCTCCGCCAGCGCCGCCAGCTCGGCCGTGCGCGCGTCCCGTAGCGCGTCGAAGCGCGCGTCCTCCAGAAAGCCGGCGTCGCTGAGCGCGGCGGCCATGTCGCGGGCCGCCTCCCCGACGGAGACCCGCCCGGTCGCCCGCGCCAGGGTCGCGCGCAGGTCTCCCTCGTCCTGCTGCCCGTCGAAGCAGCCGAGGCCGGGAACCAGAGGCGGCGGCACCACCAGCGTGACCGTCGAATAGCGCATCGGGTCGCGGATGAGCAGGCCGGGCTGCCCGTCCAGCGGGGACGGCATGATGTCCAGGTCGTGCCGCAAGCGCGGCAGGGGGGCTGCCATTCTCGTCGAGAAATCATGCCATGCTCGGGGGCATGTGGCGGCTGATCTCAGGCAAGGACCAGATTCCTTCGGCCTCCGAGGCGCTCCCCGGACGCGCCGAGAAGATGCCGGTCGCGGCGAAGCACTTCGTGAACGGCGCACCGCTCGAGCCCCCGTTTCCGGCGGGGCTGGAGGTGGCGACGTTCGGAATGGGGTGCTTCTGGGGCGCCGAGCGGAAGTTCTGGGAGCAAGACGGCGTCTTCAGCACCGCGGTCGGCTACGCCGGCGGCCCCACGCCGAACCCGACCTATCGCGAAGTCTGCTCGGGGCGGACCGGGCACGCCGAAGTGGTGCAGGTGGTCTTCGATCCGCGCCGCGTCAGCTACGAGCAGCTCTTGAAGGTGTTCTGGGAGAACCACGACCCCACGCAGGGGATGCGGCAAGGGAACGACACCGGCACCCAGTACCGGTCGGCGATCTACGCGCATGGCCCGGAGCAGCTGCGGGCCGCCGAGGCGTCGCGCGACGCCTACGCGCGCGTGCTGGCGGCCGAGGGCTACGGGCCCATCACGACGGAGATCCGCGAGGCCCCGCCGTTCTATTACGCCGAGGACGATCACCAGCAGTACCTGGCCAAGAACCCGGACGGCTACTGCGGGATGGGCGGCACCGGCGTCTCCTGCCCGGTCGGCCTGCGGACCTAACTAACGCGTCGAGCGAGGGCGGGCTT
>CAZPUH010000925.1:0-2827 GCA_964589215.1 uncultured Myxococcales bacterium
AGCACCTGGTCGACGCCAACAAGGACCTGACGCGCGCCAACGTCTCGCTGGAAGAGAACTTCAAGCAGACCATCATCGGGTTCGCGCACGCGCTGGAAGAGTCGGACCGCTACACGCGCGGTCACTCCGAGCGGGTCGCGATGTACGCGCGCCTCATCGCGATCGGCCTGCGCATGAGCGAGCCGGAGATCGACACCGTCGTGAAGGTCGGCCTCATGCACGACGTCGGCAAGATCGGCGTGCGCAACGACAAGCTGAACAAGCCGGGCAAGCTGACGCCGGAGGAGCTGGCCATGTTCCGGTCGCACCCGGCCAAGGGCAAGCGCATCCTCGAGCCGATCCCGTTCATGCGGGACATCGTGCCGGGCTGTTACTGCCACCACGAGGCGTGGGACGGGTCAGGCTACCCGCAGGGGCTGATGGGCGACCACATCCCGCTCATCGGGCGCATCGTGGCCGTGGCCGACGCCTACGACGCCATGACGTCCGATCGCGCCTACCGCAAGGCGCTGCCGCACGAGATCGCCTGCGGCGAACTGGAACGCTGCACGGGCGCGCAGTTCGACCCGGAGATCGTCCCCGTGTTCCTGGACCAGATCGAGCAGTTCCGCCGCCTCGAAGCCGCCGCCGGCCGCTTCATCCCCCGCTAGACGCGGCGTTCGGCGCGCCGGGTCGACTCGCTACTTGTAAGGATTCGCGTCGTCGAACTTGGGCTTGGGGGGGCGGTGTTCGGCGGCCCGGCGGGTGGCTGGTTTGCGGCGGGCGGGCGGCGGCGGAGGTTTGTCCTCGGCGGCCGTGGGGGGCGAAGGCGCGGCCTCGACGGGGGGCGGTCGGTCGGCCGTGGGCGCCGGCGGCGCGACGACGGTCTCTGTCTGCGGAGCCGGCTCTTCGGGCGGTCGGGCGGCAGACTGTTGGGCGGGTATCGCCGGCTCGGTGGAGGCGCCGGGGGCCGGCGCCGGGCGAGGCTGGCGGGTGGGGGTCAGCACGGCGATGAGGATCGCGACGACCGCGGCGAGGCTGACGGCGCTGCCGACCGCCACGCCGATCGGCCACCGCCGGCGCGGGGCCGGTCTGGCCGTGTCCGCCAGCCGCGGCCTGGGTTCGGGGCTGGGCGCGGGCTCGGCCTGCAGCAGCATCGTCGTGGCGGCCGGCATGACGGCGGTCGGCGAGCGGCGCAGAAAAGGCGGTGTCACGTCGGCGTACCCCGAGAGGGCGCGCGCGAGCTCCATCGCGGATTGCGGCCGCTCGTCTCGGTTGGGCGAAAGCGCGGCGTGGATCGCCGCGGCGACGGGGGCGGGCAGGTCCGGCCGCAGCGCGGTCAGCGGCGGCGCCGGCTGGGTCAAGATGTGGTGCAGGAGCGCGTTGTAGGAGTCCCCCTCGTGCGGCATTCGCCCCGACAGCGCCTCGTACAGGATCACCGCCGTCGCGTAGATGTCCGCGCGGTGGTCCAGCTCTTTTTCGCCGCGCGCCTGCTCGGGCGACATGTAGAGCGGCGTGCCCATCGTCGAGCCCGTCTGCGTGAGGTCGAGGAGCTGCGCCTCGGCGGCGCTCTCGAGCTTGGCGATCCCGAAGTCCAGGATCTTCACCAGGTCGGACCCGTCGCCGCGCCGGGTGACGAACAGGTTCGCCGGCTTCAGATCGCGGTGCACGATGCCCGCGTTGTGGGCGGCGGCCAGCCCGCGACACGTTTGCACGCCCAGCGAGACGACGCGCGGGACCGGCAGCGGCCCCTCCCGCTCGATCAGCTTCGACAGGTCCTCGCCGACCAGCAGCTCCATCACGATGTACGGCAGCCCGTCGCGCGTGTGGCCGAAGTCGACGATCGACGCCAGGTTCTCGCTCTCCAGCGCGCCGGCCGCGCGCGCCTCGCGATGAAACCGCTCGAGGAGGGCCGGCTCGCGCGCCAGTTGGGCTTGCAGCACCTTGACCGCGAACCGCCGGCCCACGACGGCGTGCTGCGCCTCGTAGACGCGGCCCATCGCCCCCTCCCCGATGACCTGAATCAGGCGGTACTTGCCGCCCAGGATCTCTCCCGGGGCCGTCGAGGCTGGCCGCTCTTCAGTCACGCGCTTCTCACGACCGCCCACCAGCGCCTAGCGCAACGGAACCGTTGGATTCGTGCAGCCGAACTGCAGCCCGTTGACGACGGTGAGGGTGCAGTGCCCGACCCAGGGGCCGAACGCGCCCGTGACTTGCCGGAGCACTCCGGTCGGCAAGCACGAGAAGACGGGCGTGTCGGCGGCCGGCGTCCCGCGACCGCTGCCGCCCGCGTTCGCGCTGGTGACCGGCGTCGCCGCGACGGCCAGCTTGAACGCGCCCGGCGTGCCGACAATCTCGTACTTGGCGCACGAGACCGCCATGCCGTAAACGACCGGACATCCGAGGGCGGTGGTTGTCGTGTCCGTCGTGCACCCTTTGTTGGGGCAGGTGCTGCTGGCGGGCTCGGTCTTGAGGGTCACGGACACGACCACCTCGTCGGGGCCGCAGAGCAACAGTGAGTCGACGAGGTGCTGGGTTCCGCCCGGGCCGCCGACGGGCGCGAAGTCGAGCCCGGGGCTGACCGTGACGCCGTACTTGAACGGCTCCGACGTGCGGTCCTCGTGGACCTGCAGCGCGCCGCACCGCACGCCCAGCGCGTCGAGACCGGAGCCCGCGCTGCCGATGAAGCCGATGACCGCCTGCCCATCGGGGCACGCGTCCGCGAACTTCATGTCCTTGGGGTAAGTCACGCCGCCGAAGACGGGGCTGGTCGTCGACATCACGCGCGTCATCAGCGCCTGGCCGTCGACGGGGCAACCGTTGTCGACGACGCCGTCGCAGTCGTCGT
>CAZPUH010000926.1:0-42395 GCA_964589215.1 uncultured Myxococcales bacterium
CGTCGCCCGCGCCGATCTCGGCCAGCACCTCGGTCGTGACCTGCAGCTGGCGTTCGAAGTTCGGGTCGGACGCGTCGATGACCTGCGCCAGCAACCCCGCCTCCAGCGCCTCGTCCAGCGTGCTCTTGAACGACGCCACCAGCCCGTGCGGCAGCTTGTCGATGAACCCGACGGTGTCGGAGATCAGGATGCGCGGGTGCGTCGGCGGATGCAGCGGCCGCACCGTCGTGTCCAGCGTCGCGAACAGCTGGTCGGCGACGTACACCTGGCTGCCCGTCAGCGCCCGCATCAGCGTCGACTTGCCCGCGTTCGTGTAGCCGACCAGCGCGACGCGGCTCATGTCGCGCCGGCGCGCCCGCTGCGTGCGTTGCTCCTCGGCCAGCGCGTCCAGCTCGCGCGTGAGCTCGGCGATCCGGTCGCGGATCTTGCGGCGATCCAGCTCCAGCGCCGATTCCCCCGCCCCCTTCCCGCCGATGCCGCCCCGCTGCCGGTCCTTCCCCTTCCCCGACTCCCGCAGCCGCGGAACCATGTACTGCAGCCGCACGATCTCGACCTGCGCCTTGGCCGCCCGCGACCGCGCGTGCCGCCGAAAGATTTCCAGAATGACCGCCGTCCGATCGAGAACCTCGACCCCCGTCTCCTTCTCCAGATTCCGCGCCTGCGACGGCGTGATGTCATGGTCCACCAACACCGCCCGAATTTTGTCTGTTTCCCCCCCGTCCTCGTCCCCGTCCTCGCCCCCCGCCTTCACCCCGATCACCCCCTTCAACTCCGCCAGCTTCCCGCTGCCCACCACCGTCCCCGGATCCAGCGCCTCGCGCTTCTGCGTGACGGTCGCGACCACCTCGACGCCCAGCGTCTGCCCGAGCCGATGCAGCTCCGCCAGCGACGCCGCGAACGCCGCGTCGTCGACCTCCGGGAGCTGAACGGCCAGAATCGCCGCCCGCATCAGGCGGCGCGTTCCAGCGCCCGCTTCATGGCGGCGATCGCCTGGTCCTGCATGGCGCCGATCGGGCCCGCCATCTCGTTCGGCAGAAGGTCGATGGTCCAGACCAGCCGCGTCCCGGCGCCCTCGGCCAACACCTCGACCGCCGCGTTGTAGTGCGTCGTTCGACCGCCCGCGGCGCTCCAGACCAGCCGCCGGCCGGCGTCGTCGACCGTGACGATGGGCTCGCGCACGACCAGGCCGTTGGCGAACGTGACCACCCGGACGTCACCCTCCAGGCGCGTGTCCAGGACGAACCCGGGCACGAGCCGCGTGTGCAGCGCCCCCACGTCGCGCACGGCGTCCCAGACGCGCTCAGGAGCAGTCCCGAGCCGCAGCTCTTTCCGAAGCGTCGCCATCCGGCACAACTTACTCTGTCCGCCGCTCTTGTCGAACCGGCCCGGGTGGACAACTTCAGCCCTCGGAACGTCGCATGTGGTGGAAGGTCCTGACGGCTTCGCTGGTGGTGATGGGCCTGGCCCACACCATCGCGCGCGAGCGGCTGTTCGCGCCGCTGCGGCGCGCGCTGGGCGGGCACGACACCTGGCTCGGGTATCTGGTGTCCTGCCCCTATTGCGTCTCTCACTGGGTCGCGTTCCTGGTGGTCCCCCTGACCGGGACCTACGCCATCGACGTCGTCCCCCGCTGGGGTGCGCTGTCGTCGATCCTGCGCTGGCTGCTATCGTCGATCCTGGTGACGGTGATCGCCGCGTTCTTGCGCGTCGCGTTCTACTTCGTCGACGAGACCCAAGGCCTCGTGCGGCGCCAGCAGAAGACCGTCGAAGAGCAGGCGGAGACCGTCCGCGCCGCCCGAGAACGCCTGGCCGCCGCGCAGACGAGCGAGAACGCCAGCGACGGCCCCGAGCGAGACACCCGGCACTGACGCCTCAGGCGAGCGCGCCGGCCGGGGGCAAGTCGTAGTCGAACGTGTAGAAGTGCTGGCCGTCGACGATGTCGATCTTCATGCGGCCCGACAGCCCGCGCAGGTCGCCCGTGGCCGAGTCCGGAACCACCGCCAGCGCCAGCGACGGCGCGCCGCGGGTCATCGTGCCGCTGTGCTGCAGCACGAAGCTGCCCGCCCGCCCCTGCAGCGTGCCCGTCACCAGCTCGATGGCCACGTAGCCCGCCGAGCCCTGCACGGTGGTGTTGGCCGACAGCATCTCGGCGTGGCTGGTGGCCGCCAGCGGCCCGTGGAACTGCTTGTCGATGCCGACCCGCGCGAGGCCGACGGCTTCGGTCATCCCGAAGGGCGGCTGCGGCGTCAGCTTCACGTCGAAGGTCCCCTTCACGCGCGCGGAGTCGCCCCCGCGTTCGCTGTCGAGCATGCGCATCTGGTGGGCGTCGTAGCGGCTCCCCGCGACCGCCTCCGCCGGGACGGCCCTCTCCAGACGGGCCAGATCCTCGGCCGTCAACCGGACCTGCAGGGCGCCCAGCGCGTCCTTCAGCTGCGCGCGCGTGCGCGCGCCAATCACCGGGATGGCGCCCGGGCGCCGCGCCAGCACCCAGGCGATGGCCAGCTGCGCCGGGGTCGCCCCTTTCTCGGCCGCCAGGGCGGCCAGCGCGCCGGCCAGCGCCTGGATCCGGGCGCCGTTGTCTCCGGCGAAGCGCGGCAGGCGAGAGCGAAAGTCGCCCGCGCCCGAGGGCGTCGACCCGACCAGCAGACCGCGCGACAGGACGCCGTAGGCCGTCACCCCGATCCCCAGCTCGTCGAGGGTCGGGAAGATGCGCGCCTCGGGCCCGCGGCTGATCAGCGAGTACTCGATCTGCAAATCCGCCACCGGCTGCACGGCGTGCGCGCGCCGGATGGTCTGCGGGCCGACCTCCGACAGGCCCAGCGCGCGGACATGACCGGACTTGATCAGCTCGGCGATCGCGCCGGCCGTGTCCTCGATGGGCACCGCCGGGTCGAGGCGCGCGGGGCGGTACACGTCGATGTGGTCGACGCCCAGCCGCGTGAGCGAGTGGGTGAGGAAGTTCTTCACCGCCGCCGGCCGCGCGTCGTACCCCAGCCAGGCCCCGTCCGGCCCGCGCAGCGCGCCGAACTTCACCGACAGGCGCGCCTTGTCGCGGCGGTCCCGCAGCGCGCGCCCGATCAGCATCTCGTTGTGGCCCATCCCGTAGAAGTCGCCGGTGTCGATGAGCTCGACGCCGGCGTCGAGGGCCGCGTGGATGGTGGCGATGCTCTCCTGCTCGTCGGTCGGGCCGTACATGCCCGACATGCCCATGCAGCCGAGCGCGAGCGGGAACACCTCAGAACACCTCGGCGTCGTGGGCGCCGCGCAGCGCGCGCCGCATCTCCACCGGCAGCTGCGCCGGATCGACGATCACCTTCTGGTAGTGGACCGCGTGGATCGCGCTGGCCGGCACCGTGAAGTCGCCGGCGTTCTCGACGTAGACGACGATCTCCGGGCGCTTGCCGCACAGATCGCGGACCGCGCCGATCTCCTCGCCGCCGTCCTTCGTGAACACCTGAAACCCGACCTCGATCTGGCTCTTCAAGTCCTGGCTCATCCGCCGAGCCTGGCCCGGCGCAGGCGCCGCGTCCAGTCACAGTTCCGCGGAGACCAGGCTCTGCACGTACGCGACCAGGTCCGCGTTGCCGGCGCTGGCCGCCAGTCCGGGCGGCAACGCGCTCACGATCCAGGTGACGGGCCACGACAGCGTCTGTCCGGCCGGCACGGGCTGATAGGCGCCCTGCTCTTCCACCTCGACGTAGCGGCCGCGCCCGTCGACGAAGATCTCGATCTCGGCCTCGTTCGGCGCCGCCATGCCCAGCGGCACGTCCGCGAACTTCTTGATCAGCACCAGCTCGCCCGTGACGTGCGCCAGCCAGCCGCCCGAACCGTCGGCCAGCAGCTTCTGGTCGGCGCCGGGCGCCGACCCGGGATGCTGGTACCAGGTGCACCCGGCCCCGGTGGTGGTGGGCGGCAAGGCGAAGCCGCCGCCGGCCCGCGGCGCGTCCGCGCCCGTCGGGTAGAACGTCAGCCCGCCCGGTCCGACCCGCGTGATCTCCCAGGGCGCGTACATGCCGTCGCCGGCGGCGGACGTGATTCGATACTCGACGTGGACCGGGCCGCCGGCGCCGGCCGCCGTGAACCGCTTCGCGAGCTGCATGCCGAAGTCTGCGTTCACCGGCCCCGTGAACGAGAGGCTGGCGTCGCTGCCGCTCACCGCGAAGGGCGCCGTGTCGAACGAGTCGGGCGGAGGCCACAACCAGAGGCTCTGCGGGCTGGTCCAGAACGTCGACCCGAAGTCGACCGGGTCCGTCGACGGTCCCGTCAGCAGGTTCGCGCCGCCCGCAACGTGCACGTCGACCACGCGCGCCCCGGCCGGCGCGACCTCGAAGTACAATGGCGCCGCCGCCAGCTGATAGTCGCCGTTCGCCAGCGGGTGCGGCGCGCTGCTCCCTCCGCCGCATCCAGCGAGCAGAAACACCGAACCGACTCGGACCCACGCCATGGACCAGACGCTGCGCCGTCGCATCTCGCTCCCCCCGCTCTGCCTCGGCGCACTGTAGGAGATTCTTTGGGCCGCGCCTAGAGGCTGTCCGATACTCCCCGCATGCGCGCCTGGCCTATCTTGCTGACCACCATCGTCGCCGCTGCCGGGTGTCACACCGGACAGGATGGATCCTCCGGCACGGGCGGCGCCCGCGACGGCACCGGCGGAGCGGCCGCGGCGGGCGGCAGCTCACCGCCCGCCAGCGGAGGCAACGGCGTCGGAACGGGCGGGCACGTGTCGACCGGAGGCACCGCGGGCGGCGCCGGCGCGCTGGGGTCGGGTGGCGCCGCGGGTGGCGGTGCTGCCGGCGGACCGGCCGGCTACGCGTTGAACCCGCCCCGGCAGTGCGACAACCAGTTCTTCGTCTCCGGCTGCCAGAAGGGCGTCGCCAGCTCGCCGTGCAGCGGCGTCTGCTCGGCCGCCAACGCCTGCGAGGACGTGACTCAGAAGCCGGGCGCCGACGTGGGGTTTCTGTGCCCGCGGTTCACGCTGCAGTCCGCCGAGATGACCCAGGCGGCCGCCGACGACTTCGGCCCGTCGCCGCCGTTCGACTACGCCGTGGCCGGCCACGACGTGGACACCGGCGGCCTCGACGCGTCGGCCAAGACGACCTGCTGCCAGTGCTACCAGCTGGTGTACGCGCTGCCAGAGAACGAAGCGCGCGTGAACGGCAACGGCGCGTCCGCGATCGCGATCCCCCGCCCGCTGATCGTGCAGGCGTTCAACACGGCGGCCGGCGGCGGACAGAACTTCGACGTCTTCATGGGCGCCGGCGGGTTCGGCGCCTTCAACGCGTGCGACCCGGCGTTCACCCAGCTGAAGAGCCAGTCCGGGCAGTACCTCTACACGTCGTTCCCGGAGCAAGGCGAGGCGAACGCCGGCGGCGTCAACGCGGCCACCCAGCTGGCCGGGTGCAAGAACGCGCAGAACCTGGTCACCGCCGACACGCTGGCGTCGACCACCTGCACGGCCAGCGTGCAGTCCGCCTGCAACCAGTTCGCCTCGTCGACGCTGGCGCCGCAGGCGCTGAGCGATTCGATTCATTCGTGCCTCGCCTCCAACGACCCGGCCAACTACCGGCACATCAACTGGCAGGTCTACGCGAAGAAGATCGAGTGCCCCGCGCACCTGACCCAGGTCACCGGCTGCAAGCTGGCGCCGCAGGGGCTTCCGGCGGCGGACCCGAACGTGACCACGCCGGCGCAGGCCGCCCAGGACGCCAGCTTCCGCGGCAACTACACGACGACCACCATGCAGGACTGCTGCAAGCCGACCTGCGCCTGGCAGGACGCCGTGACCGGCAGCAACGGCGGGCTGAGCGCGGTCGGCAAGTACAACTCGTTCTACACCTGCGACAAGACGGGGACGCCGGTCACGGAGTGAGCGCGCCCGCCAGCGGCGGCTCGCTGGCGGCCAGATTGCACTGGTGGTAGACGCGCACGTCGCTGGGGCGCAGCGACCCGACGACGCTGTGCCACAGCGCCCGGTTGTGGAAGATCACCAGGTCGCCGTCGCGCCACGCGTGGGCGTACACGCGCGCCGGCGCGATGGCCGGCCGCATCAGGTCGTAGAGCAGGCTGCGGCACTCTTCCAGGTCGCCGATGGGCTGGTCGTCGACGATCAGGTCCTCGACGCAGTAGGCGTGAAGCTGCAGCGCCAGCCGCCCGGTCAGCGGGTTCTTCCAGACCAGCGGCAAGGTCGTCACCTTCGACTCTTCGTAGCGCGGCAGCTGGTCGCGCGGCAGCTCGCGCCCCTCCGACACCAGGCCCAGACCGTTCGACCGCGCGCGCGCGTTCCGCATCCAGACGTAGGGGTGCGGCGCGTACCGCGCCTGCGTCTTGCAGGCCCACCGGCGCTGCGCCGGCGACAGCAGCTCGAAGGCCCGCACCCCCGACACGAACGCGGTCGCGCCCAGCGCCACCTCCAGCGTGTCGCCGCTCCCGTCGTCGTACACGACCGTCTGCGTGCGACCGGCCGGAACCTTCAGCGCCAGCAGCGTCGTGACCTTGGGCGGGTGCAGCTCGTAGAGAGCCGCGTCGATGTGCCACCGGTAGAACCGCGTGAGGCCTCCCGCCTCCTGCTCGTCGGTCAGCGGGTGCAGGTGAAACGCGCGGTGCGACGGGTGGTGCAGCTCGACCTCGGGCAGCCCCTCGTGGTCGGAGACGCGGGCGTTTCCCAGCAGCTTCACCTGCGGCCAGGCCGGGATCGACACCAGGTCCTGCACCAGCACGCTCTGCTTCATGATGTCGGGGCGGTTGCCGTGCCCGTACGTCTTCACCGCCGGGTCGAAGCGGCGCGTGAGCTCGAACTGCGCGCGCGGCGAGAGGCGCTCTTGCCCGCGCACGACGACCACGGCGTGCGTCAGCACGGCCCGCTCCAGCGCGGCGAACCCGGCGTCGTCCAGCGCCTCCAGGTCCAGCTCACCGGCGTCGACGCCGAAGTCGACGTCGTCGCCTCCCCCTTCCAGCGGCTGCAGCGACAGACCCGGCGCGACGTTCAGCGATGCGGTCATGAGCCCTCCACCCAAGGCGACCACGGCGGCGGCCCAGCTGCCATTTCGGCCGGGTCAGCTTCGTGTAACTTCGGGCCGAGCCGTCAGCCGCCGCCGAGCCGCTGGCGGCGGGCGGCCAGGATCTTCGCGAACGACCGCAGCGCCACCTCGTCCGGCGTGAGGCCGGTCGCGCGCATGTCGGCGGCGTCGATGGCGCCCGAGTTGAGCGCGCGCAAGAAGTAGTTGAGCAACCCCTGCCCCGTCGCCGCGTCGTCGAACACGTCGCCGACCAGCGTGGCCTGGGCGGCCTTCTCGACGAAGGCCCGAAGGCGCTCGGCGGCGGGCGCGAACCCCTCGAGGAAGAACGCGAAGCAGGTGGCGTAGCGCACCGGCAGCTGCCCCGGGTGAAGGTCCCAGCCCTGATAGAACCCGCCCTCCAGCGAGCGGCGGATGTGCTTGTGCGAGAGGCGCCAGGCGGCGTGCACGACCGCCCGGTTGTGCGCTTCCTGCTCGGCGGTCAAGCCGTCGCCGCGGTGCGGTCCCACCGGCATGACGTTCGTCGCTCCGTCGCTGAGGAAGAGGCCCGTCCCGCCGTAGGCCAGCATCATCAGCCCCTTGGCCAGGTCGCACCAGGGGTGGTCCATCGCCTGGTAGGCGGCGGTGATGTTGCACGAAGCGGTGAAGTCGTACGTGCCGAAGTGCGCGCCCCGGCAGCGGCCGCCGCACGCGTCGAGAAAGGCCGGCAGCGGCGAGCGCCCGTCGGCGCCCAGCAGCGCCTGCGTCGTCTCGATCATCAGCTCGACCCGCAGGCTGCCGTCCGGCAAGCCGTGGCGCCGCTCGAGGACCTCGAACAGGTGCACCAGCGCGCGCGGCTGCTCGGCCACCGTGACCTTCGGCAGCGTGACGACGAAGTTGTCGGGCAGCCGTCCGCCGGTCGCCTCCAGCAGCGTCTCGACGAAGACCTCCAGCGTGCGGGCGCCGCGCGCCTGCCACTCGGCCCCGAAGGACTTGATGCGGATGCCGATGAACGGCGGGAGCAGCCCGGCGGCCAGGCCGCGCGCCACCTCGCGGGCGGCCGTCGCCGCGGCGGCGTCCTCCTCCGCGTCGGGGCGCGCGCCGAAGCCATCCTCGAAGTCGATGCGGAAGTCCTCGACGGGCTCGCCGCGCAGCTTGGCGACGACCCGGCCGTAGACGCTGGTCGCCAGCGCACCCCCGGCGGGGAAGCCGAGCGCCTCCGCCAGCGCCGCCGCGTCCGGCGCGTAGCGGGCCAGGTGGCGCAACGCCAGCTCGCCGAGCCGCCCGGTCGTCTCGGCCTTGTAGAGATGGGCGCCGCCGTAAACCGTGTGAATCGGTTGCCGCGCGGGCGCGTCGCCCGGGTAACGCGCGGCGAACGCGCCGTTCGCCTGAGCCAGGGCGGTCAGCGGCGGGCTGCTCGGGTCGAAGGTCATCGCGCTCAGCTCCCCCGGTAGGTCGAATAACCGAACGGCGACAGCAGCAGCGGCAGGTGGTGGTGCTGGGCGGGCGCGGTCACCTCGAACGTCACCTGCACCTGCGGGTAGAACGACGGGCGCTGCGTGGCCGCGAAATAGGCGCCGGTCTCGAATGTCAGACGATAAGTGCGCGCGTCCAGCGGCGCACCACCGAGCAGATCCGCCGTCCGGCCGCCCTCGTCGGTCGACGCCGTGGTCACGGCCCGCCAGGTCGCCCCGTCCAGCACGTCGAGCCGCAGCGTCAGCCCACGAGCGGGCTGCCCCAGCGCCAGGTCCAGCACGTGCGACGTGATTCCGGTCTTTCCGTTCGGGCCCTCTTTTGCGTTCATGCGCCCAGCTTCTCCAGTCGCAGGTGGATGATCCGGGCCTGCTCCCCCGCCGCGATCGCCAGCTCGCGATCGGGATCGTTGCCCAGGCGCGCCTCGATGAGCCGCAACACCTCGGCGGCGCTCTTCCCGGTCGCGCACACGATGAAGATGTAGCCGAACCGCTCGAGGTAGCGGTCGTTGGCGGCACGCAGAGCGCGCTGGGTCGCGGCGTCGGCGCCGGCCGCCGCCGCCTGCTCTTGCCGAGACCAGGCGTCGGTGCCGCCGGCCCCGATGCGCGGATGGTGCGCGAAGGCCTCCAGCCAGTCCTCGCGCTTCAGGCCCCACCAGCTCGCCGCCGCGTCGGCGGCCAGCGCGGCGGCGGACGGCCAGGGCCGGCGGGCCAGCATCGCGTCGACCCAGCGCGCCGAGCCGCAGCAGCGAGCCAGCGCCGCGCGCGCCTCACCGGCCGTCATCGCGGCCAGCACGACGTGCGGTTCAGCCACCCGGCTGTCCCCAGACGCGCAGCCGCGCCACGCCCCCGTCGGGGAAGATGCTCAACCGGACATGCGTCGCCGGTCGGCCGGCCACGGAAAAGAAGTGCCGCTGGTCGGCTTGCAACTTCGTCTGGACCAGCAGCGGGTGCCAGGCGTCCGAGTCGAGGACATCGGTGATCCGCGCGACCGCCGGCAGGTCGACGGCCTCCAGCGCGCAGCGGTCCGGGAAGTTCCCCTTGAAGTGCGCGGTGTCGACCTCGACGACCGACGGGACGCCGCGCGCGCCCAGGCGGACCAGAATCCAGTCGTGCCCCGGTCCCCGGCGCCGCCGCGTCTCCCAGCCGCCGCCCATGTCCGCGGGCCGCCCCGGGAGCAGCAGGTTGTTCATCGGCCCGAAGAAGGCGTCGGAGCAAGCCAGCGCCAGCCCCCCGTTCTTCACGGCCGCCAGGTCGCGCAGCCCGGCATCGACGTGCGCGCGGGCGGCGGCGTCCAGATCGGCGGGGCGGTCCCAGCGCGGGCGCACGCGACCGAAGGCGCGGAACCGCGCGACGCCGCCGTCGGGGAAGATGTTGAGGCGCAGGTGGGTGACCGCGCCGCCGGGACCGGCGGCGAACAGGTTCTGCGCGTTCGGCCGCAGCGCGACCTGGTCCAGCAGCGGGGCCCAATCGTCGCGCGCGCCCAGGGCGGTGAAGTCGGCGTCCTCGGGCGCCCAGATGCCGTCCACCGACGCGAACGGCGGGTGATTGCCCGCGAAGTGCCTGGTGTCGATGTCGAAACCGAGCACCTGGCCGGGCGCCCCCAGCGCCACCACGCACCAGTCGTGACCGGCGCTCCTCTTGCGCCGGCTCTCCCAGCCGTCCATCCACTTGCCGCGATCGGTGAACTTGCCGTCGACGAAGACGGCCCCTTCGGGGCGCAGCAGGTTGGCCGCCTCCGCGAAGAACTCGTCGCTGGCGCCCAGCACGCGACCGCCCAGCGCCGCTCCCGCCAGATCGACCAGCCCGGAAAACGTCGCCGCGCCCGCGGACGTCGAGGCGCTCATGCGCGCGTGTCCCTCCCCAGAAGGGGGCGCCCGACGGGCCCGACCGCCAGCTGACCGCCGTCGTAAACCAACCGCCCGCGCAGGACGGTCGCCTCCACGCGCCCGATCAGCCGCCGCCCGAGATACGGCGAGATCTTGTGCCGGAAGTGCAGGCGCGCGGCCTCCACCGAGATCTCGGCGTCCGGGTCCCAGACGACCAGGTCCGCGTCCAGGCCCGGCGCGAGCCGCCCCTTGCGTCGCGCGAGCCCGGCCAGCGCCGCCGGCCGCGCGCTCATCCAGGCGGCGAGGTCGGCCAGGCCGTGACCGCGCCGCCGCGCTTCGGTCCAGACGGCGGGCAGCCCCAGCTGCAGCGAGGCGATCCCGCCCCAGGCGGCCGCGAAGTCGCCGCGCTCGCGCGCCTTCAAGGCCGGCGTGCAGGGGCTGTGGTCCGTCACGACCAGGTCGATCACGCCGCGCGCCAGTCCCCACCACAGCGCCTCGCGGTTCTCGCGCTCGCGAATCGGCGGCGCGCACTTGAACTCCGTCGCGCCGTCGGGGACCGCCTCGGCCTCGAGACAGAGGTAGTGCGGGCAGGTCTCGACGGTCAGGGGGAGGCCCTCTTCCTTGGCGCGCGCGATCTGCGGCAGCGACGACGCCGACGACAGGTGGACGACGTGCACGGCGCAGCCCGTCTCGCGCGCGAGGCGAATCAGCAGCGCGATCGCGGCGTCTTCCCAGGCGGCCGGACGCGACCGCAGGTACCCGTCGTACGCGCGCCCCCCGGTCCAGGCGTCGTCCGGCGCGCCCAGATCCAGCTCCGCGTGCGCCAGCAGCGGCAGGCCGGCGGCCCGCAAGGCGGGCATGGCCACCCGCAGATCGGCCTCCGTCGCGTTGGGAAACTCCTCGATGCCCGAGTGGACCAGGAAGGCCTTGCACCCCAGCGCCCCGGCCTCGGCCAGGCCCGGCAGCTCGCCCGCGTTCCCGGGCACGACGCCGCCCCAGAACCCGACGTCGACCCACAGCTGCCCCTCGGCGGCGCGCCGCTTCTCTTCCAGCGCGGCCCGCCGCGTGGTGACCGGCAGGCAGTTGAGCGGCATGTCGACCAGCGCCGTCACGCCGCCCGCGGCCGCCGCGCGCGTCGCGGTGGCAAACCCCTCCCAGTCGGTGCGACCCGGTTCGTTGACGTGAACGTGCGAGTCGACCAGCCCCGGGGCGACCACCCGATCGCCGACGTCGTGCAGGGGGATCTCCGTCGGCAGCGCCGCGGCGTCGCCGCCGACCAGCACGGCGCGGATCTTCTGCTCGTCGATCCAGACCGTGGCCGCCTGGACGCCGGCGTCCGTGACGACGCGCCGGCTGCGCAGCGCCCAGGGACCCTCATGGTCGGCCAGCGCGCTCAAAACTCGCGCTCCGCGAAGTCCCGCAGGCTCTGGAAGTGAAGGTCGCGGTCCTCGACGAAGAACGACCCGGTGATCCCCCCCACCAGCCGCTGGATCGAGTACTTCATCCCCGAGATGCTGGCCCCGCCGAAGCCCAGGCTCAGCAGGCCGCCGAAGGTGTAGTTGAAGAGCGTCCGCAGGTACGGCGCCTCGCCCGGGACCTTCTCCGTGTGCTCGAATCCAGGCCCCAGGTACGGATGGCGCAGGAGATCCTCGGACTCGTCGCCGGGCGGCGGCTGGAAGCGATCGGACCAGCGCGCGATGTGGCGCTCGACCTCCCGCAGCTCGGGCCGCCGCGCGAGGTCGGTCACGAAGCCGGTCGCCGCGATCACGAAGTCGACCTCGTGGCTCTCGCCGCACGCGGTCTGGATGGTCACCGTGTCGCCGTGAGCGGCGACGCCGGTCCAGGCGCACCCGGCATGCAGGCGGAAGCCGTCGCGCCCGCGCGCGCGCTTCAACGTGTCGGCCGGCGGCAGCTGCCCCATGCGCACAATCTGGCGGACGAAGCGCCACTTGTCGCCGTCGGGCAGATCGCCCATGTGGCGCAGGAAGCCGACGAACTCCGCCCAGCGGTAGGCGTTCACGTCGACCAGCGAGCGGCGCCGGAAGCAGAGCGTCACCTCGCGCGCGCCGTGCTCCAGCGCCACCGCCGCGTTGTCGAAGGCCGAGGCGCCCGCGCCCAGCACCGCGACCCGCTTGCCGGCCAGCGCGCCGAAGTCGATGAGGTCGCGGGTGTGCGCGTAGAGACGCGCCGGCAGCGCCTCGCGGATGAAGGCGGGCACCTCCCACTGCCCCGAGCCGTCGATGCCGGTCGCCAGCACGACCCGGCGGGCGAGCAACGTCTCGAGCGGGCGTCCGTCCGTGGCGTGGGTGCAGGGGATCTCCCAGGCCGCCTCGGCGGCGTTCCAGCGGAGAGCGCCCACGCGCGCCTGCGGGAGCACCGGGATCCCCAGCGTGCGCCGATACCAGGCCAGGTACGCGGCCCAGGTCTCCTTGGGCATCAGCCCCATCGCGTCCCAGCTGCCGGCCCCGTGCAGCGCCTCGTACCAGGCCCGCGGCGTGAGGCTGGGGACGCCCAGATCGGGCCCGGTCAGGTACTTGGGCGTGCGCAACGTCCGCATGCGCGCGAACTTCAGCCACGGGCCGGCGCGATCCAGCGGGTTCTCATCGACGACCAGCACCTTGGAGATCCGCTCGCGCGACAGGCCGAAGGCCGCCGCCAGCCCGCTCTGCCCGCCGCCGACGATGACGACGTCGAAGCGCCCCGCCCGCTCGGTCATCCACGGCCGCCGCGGATAGTCGAGCAGGTCCAGCTCGCGGCGCACCTGCGCCGCGTGCCGCTCGAGCGCCTCCATTCCCGTCACCCCGCCCCGCCTCTCTCAGTGGCCCGCGGGCAACGTCCCTTGCACGCCCTTCACGTAGAAGTTGATGCCGTGCAGGAACTTGTCGTCGGCGGTCTGCCCAGCCGCCAGCACCGTCTTGCCGGCCTGATCGACGATGGGCCCCTTCCAGATGGCGTACGACCCGCTCTTGAGCCCCGCCTTCACGGCGTCCAGCTCCTTCTTCAGACCGGCCGGAACGCTGGCCGAGACCGACACCAGGTCGATCGCGCCCTCCTTGACGCCCCACCAGGTCTGCTCGGTCTTCCAGGTCCCGTCGAGAACGTCCTTGGTGGCCTTCTTGTAGTAGGGCGCCCAGTCGATCACCGCCGAGCCCAGGTGGGCGTGCGGCCCGTACTTCGACATGTCCGAGTCCCAGCCGAACCCGTGCTTGCCGGCCTTCTCGGCGGCCTGCAGCACCGCCGACGAGTCGGTGTTCTGCATCAGCACGTCGGCGCCGTCGTTCATCAGCGCCTGGGCCCCTTCCCCCTCCTTGGGCGGATCGAACCACTTGTTGACCCACACCACGCGCGTGGTCACCTTGGGGTTCACGCTCTGCGCGCCCAGCGTGAACGAGTCGATGTTGCGGATGACCTCCGGGATGGGGATGGAGGCCACGACGCCCAGCGTGTTGGTCTTGGTCATGCCGCCCGCGATCACGCCGGCCATGTAGGCCCCCTCGTAGGTACGCGAGTCGTAGGTGCGCAGGTTCGGCGCCGTCTTGTAGCCGGTGGCGTGCTCGAACTTCACGGCCGGCGCGCTGGAGGCGACCTTCAGCATCGGGCCCATGTACCCGAACGTCGTGCCGAAGATCAGGCCGCAGCCCTGCTTGACCATGTCGCGCAGAACGCGCTCCGCGTCGGCGGCCTCCGGGACGTTCTCGACGAAGATGGTGGTCACCTTGGGGCCGAACTCGGCCTCGACGGCCTTCCGCGCCTTGTCGTGCGCGAACGTCCATCCGGCGTCGCCGACCGGCCCCACGTACGCGAAGCCGATCTTCAGCGGCGCCGCCGCGTCGGCACCGCCGCGCGTGACGCAGACGCCGGCGACGGCCAGCGCCAGCGTGAACAGAGCCAAGGCCATCGAACGTCGTGATCGTCGCGTCTTCATCAGTGGTCTCCCCCTTTGGTCGTCGTCAGGTACCCGGTCGAAAAATTCGCCCCAGCGAGGCAGGCATGTTGTGGCGGATCCAGGCCGCGCGCCGCGAGATCAGCACCAGCACCACCACCGTCGCCAGATACGGCAGCATGCCCAGCAGGTGGCTCTCGATCTGGACGCCGCGCTCCTGCAGGTGGAACTGCAGCATCGTGAGGCCGCCGAAAAGATAGGCGCCCAGCAGCACGCGGGCGGGCCGCCAGGTCGCGAACGTCGTCAGCGCCAGCGCGATCCAGCCGCGCCCCGCGATCAGGTTCTCGACCCAGAGGTGCGTGTAGGCCAGCGACACGTACGCGCCGGCCAGGCCGCACAGCGCGCCGCCGAACGCGACCGCCGCCAGCCGGATCGCGCGGACGCGGTGACCGAGCGCGTGCGCCGACTCGGGCGACTCGCCGACGGCGCGGAGCAACAGCCCGGCGCGCGACCGGAAGAAGAACCAGGTCAGCCCGGCCGCGAGCGCGACCGCGACGTAGACCAGCGGGTGGTAACCGAACAGCGCCGGACCGACCCAGGGGAGGTCGCGCAGCCCCGGGACCCCGTCGAGCGCGCGTTCCGGCAGCTGCCGATCGACCAGCGACGTGCCGGCGAACGCCGAGAAGCCGACCCCGAAAAGGCTCAGCGCCAGCCCGGTCGCGTACTGATTGGTGCCGAGCCCGATCGCCAGCCAGCCGAACAGCGCCGCCATCGCCGCGCCCGCGGCAGCCGCCGCCGCGTACCCCAGCACCATCGGGCCGTGCAGCGCGGTCGCGTAGCCCGCCAGCGCGCCGACCAGCATCATCCCCTCGGCGCCCAGGTTGAGGACGCCGGCGCGCTCGTTCACCAGCAGGCCGAGACCGGCCAGCGCCAGCACCGTGCCGGCGTTCACGGAGGCGGCGATCATCAGCGCCAGGCCGCTCACGATCGGGCGGCCTCCGGCGTGGCGACGGTGCGGCCCACCCACAGGACGCGGTAGCTGGCCAGCGCGTCGCAGGCGAGCAGCGTGAAGAGCAGCAGCCCCTGAAACACCCCCGACAGCGCCTGGGGCAGCCCCAGGCGCGACTGCGCCAGCTCACCGCCGATGTAGAGGAGGCTCATCAGGATCGAGCCCAGCAGGATCCCGAAGGGGTGCAGCCGCCCCACGAACGCCACGATGATCCCGGTGAACCCGTAGCCCACCGGCAGGTGCGGCGTGAGCTGGCCCAGCGGACCGGTCACCTCCAGCGCGCCGGCCAGCCCCGCCAGCGCGCCCGACCCGAGCAGCGCCGTCCAGAGCGAGCGGCGGGCCGAGAAGCCGGCGTAGCGCGCCGCCCGCGGCGCCTGACCGCCGACGGCCAGCTGGAAGCCGCCGTACGTGCGAAAGAGAAACAGCCAGGCCAGCCCGGCGACGGCCAGAGCGACCAGCAGGCCGACGTGCGCGCGGTGCCCCTGCGCGAGCAACGGCACCTGCGTGACGGGCAGGAAGGTGATCGTCTGCGGGAAGTTGAAGCCGTCCGGGTCCTTCCAGGGCCCATACGTCAGGTACCCGAGCAGCATGTCGGCCACGTAGACCAGCATGAGGCTCACCAGGATCTCGCTGGCGTTCCAGCGATCGCGCAGCAGCGCGACCAAACCCGCCCACGCCGCGCCGCCGGCCACGCCGGCCAGCGCGATGGCCGGCAGGACCAGCGCGGCGTGGCTCCCCTCGTGGGCGCGCATCGCGACCCAGGTGGCGGCGATCGCACCGATGATGAACTGCCCCTCGGCGCCGATGTTCCAGACGTTGGCGCGGAAGCAGACGGCCAGCCCCAGCGCGATCAACGCGAGCGGCGTGGCTTTCACCGCCAGCTCGCTCCAGGCATCGGCGCCGCGCAGCGGCTCGATGAAGAACAGCGCCAGCGCGCGGCCCGGGGGATGCCCGAGCGCCGCGAACAGCAGGGCGCCCACCCCCACCGTCGCGGCCAGCGCCAGCAGCGGCGCGGCCAGCGTCAGCGCGCGCGACGGCGTCGGCCGCGGGACCAGCCTAAGCATGGGCCTCGCGCGTCAGCGACGCGGCGCCCGTGGCGTCCGGCGCGTCGGGCGCCGCCCGTGCGTGAAAGAGGCCGCTCATCCACTGGCCAATGAGGGCTGGCGTCGCGTCGGCGACGGCGATGCGCGGCGACAGGCGCCCGCGCGCGATCACGACCAGGTCGGCGCACAGCTCGAACAGCTCTTCCAGGTCCTCGCTGACGATCAACGCGGCCCCGCCCGCGTCGCACAGCGCGACGATGTCGCGGCGGATCTGGGCGGCGGCGCCCACGTCCAGTCCCCAGGTGGGCTGGGCGACGATCAGCACCTTGGGGGCCGCGTCGACCTCGCGCCCGACGATGAACTTCTGCAGGTTCCCGCCCGACAGGCTGCCGGCCGCCGCGTCGGGACCGCGGGCGCTGACCCCGAACCGCTCGATCAGGCGCGCGGCCAGCCGTCGCGCCCGGCCCCGATGCAGCCATCCGCCGGGGCCGACGGGCTCACGCCGGGTGAGAAGCGTGTTGGCGGCCAGCGGCAGCGCGGCCACCGAGCCCCGCCCGATTCGTTCCTCCGGAACGAAGTGCAGGCCCAGCGCGCGGCGCGTGCGCGGCGAAGCCGACGCCACGTCGCGCCCGAACAGCCGCACGCTGCCGGCCGGCGCGCGCCGGTCCTCGCCGGACAGCGCCGCCAGCAGCTCGGCTTGCCCGTTTCCGGACACGCCGGCGATCCCCACGATCTCGCCGCTGCGCAGCTGGAGGTCGATCCCGGCCAGCGGCATCCCCAGCTCGTCCTCGGGCGGCAGCGACAGGCCGCGCACCTCCAGCACCGCCTCGCCGATCCGCGCCGCCCGCACGGGCGGGGCCGGCGGCGCCGCGCCCAGCATCAGCTCGGACAGGCTGCGGTTGGTCTCCTGGCGCGGGTCGACGGTCGCCACCGCGCGTCCGGCGCGCAGCACCGTGCAGCTGTCGCAGAGCGCCCGGACCTCGTCCAGCTTGTGGCTGAGGTAGAGGATCGAGCAGCCGCCCGCCGCCAGCTGGCGCAGCGTGACGAACAGGCGCTCCGCCATCTGCGGCGTCAGCACCGCCGTCGGCTCGTCGAGGATCAGCAGCTGCGGGCCGGTGAGCAGCGCCCGCAGGATCTCCAGGCGCTGCCGCTCGCCGACGGACAGGCTGGACACGAGGCGCGCCGGCTGCAGCTCCAGGCCGTAGAGCGCGGAGACCCGTTCGACCTCCGCGCTGACCGCGGCGCGCGACAGCTTGCGGTCCAGCCCCAGCCAGACGTTCTCGGCGACGGTGAGGGTCTCGAACAGCGCGAAGTGCTGGAAGACCATCGCGATCCCCAGCGCGCGCGCCTGACGCGGGTTGTGGATCGCGACGCGCGCGCCGTTCCAGGCGATGACCCCCTCGTCGGGGCGCACGGCGCCGTAGATGATCTTCATCAGCGTCGACTTGCCGGCGCCGTTTTCGCCCAGCACGGCGTGAATCTCGCCGGGCGCGACGGTCAGGCTGACGCGATCGTTGGCTTGAACTCCTGGAAACCGTTTGCTGACATTTCTCAGTTCGAGCCGTGGTGCTGGGGACATCCCCGCCTCTCCGATACCGGCGGCGTCGCGTCTACCCATTCACCTCTCAGCGCTTGATGTTTTTGCTACAACGAGCGCTCGACGAATACAAGCGACGTTCGTAGAGTCGAGAGGAAGCACGCAACACGAAACGCGCAACATGGACGGAGGGGGAGCGGTGGCGACGAGATTCGAGTTGAGCCTGCCCGATTGGGCCAGTCACGCGCTGGCCGCGCTGCCCGACCACCTGCCCGACGTCGAGTCTCGCATGCGCTGGGTGATCGAGCTCGCGCGCACGAACTTCGTGCGCGACACCGGGGGCCCCTTCGCGGCCGCCGTGTTCGAGGAGAGCACCGGCCGCGTCGTCTCGATCGGCGTCAACCGGGTCGTCCCGGGGCGCTGCTCCTCCGCGCACGCGGAGGTGATGGCGCTGTCGCTGGCGCAGCAATCGCTCGCGGCCCATGACCTCGGCGCGCCGGGCCAGCCCACGCATCAGATCGTCGTCAACTGGGCCCCCTGCGCCATGTGCTGCGGCGCGATCTGCTGGTCCGGCGTACGCAGCGTCGTCATCGCGGGCAGCGGCCCCGAGATGGAAGCGCTGACCGGCTTCGACGAGGGCCCCATGCATCCCACGTGGCAAGACGAGCTCCGCCGCCGCGGGATCGCCGTCCGCGACGGGCTGCTGCGCGACGAAGCGCTGGCCGCCTTCCGCGAATTCTCGACCAGCGGCCGTCCCGTTTACAACGCGCGCCGGGGCTGACCGGCCTCGACGCTCGCTCGCTCATTCGAGGAATCGGTCCCGACCAACCTCGCGCGCCGCGTTCCGGTTTCGCTTGACCCGCAACCGCAAAACGCTGACGATTTGCGCGTGGCGGTCGAGGAAGCGCAGGCGTCGGGGGCGAAGCACTACGCTCACGCGCCGGCGACCGTCGACGTTCGTCCGAGGTCGGCCTCTGAGGGGAGAAGCCGATCGGCTGCCAATCAGGAGGCACGTCCGGACTGATCGAATCGATGTGCCGGTCGAGCCTTTGTAACCCGCCTCGAGCTCTCGGGAGCCCCTCCAATGACACATGGTCTTTCCTTCGACGTGGAGTGCTATCGCCAGATCCACTGGCGAAAGTTCATGGGCGAGAACCCCCGCCCCAGTCAGGACGTTGTCGACGCGACCAACCTGCTCCTAGACCTGCTGGCGGCCCGAAACACCCAGGCGACGTTCTTCGTCGTCGGCAGCATCGCGCGGGCGTTTCCGTCTCTCGTCTCGCGCATCGTCTCTGAAGGCCACGAGCTCGGCAGCCACGGCGACGAGCATCGCGACGTTCGGACACTGGACGCCCGTGGTTTCCGCGAGGAGCTGGCCCGTGGGCAAGGTACCCTCGAATCAATCACCGGAAAGGCCGTCGTCGGATACCGCGCGCCCATGTTCTCATTGACGGCCGATGTCCCGTTCGCGTTCGAGACGCTGGCGCACCAGGGCTTTCTCTACGACTCGTCGATCTTTCCGTTCGCCGGCCCTCGCTACGGCGACGCGACCGCGCCCCTCGGCATTCACCGCCTGCGCAGCGGGATCTTCGAAATTCCGCTGACGGTGCTCGAGCGTGGGCGCCGGCGGATTCCGGCCCTGGGCGGCGGATACGTCCGCGGCCTGCCGCTGGCCTACACGCTGTGGGCAATGCGGCAGCGAATCGCGATGGGCGTGCCCGCAGTCGCTTATTTCCATCCGTGGGAATTTTCGTCGGCGTCGATCCTCCCCGATTGGAACGACGCGCTCATGCACCCGCGGAGCGCGTTCCGACTGGCCTGGTACACCCTGGCGCGAACGCCGGGCCGCGGAGCGCCCATGCTGGCGAAGGTCGATCGGCTGCTGAGGCGATACGCGTTCCAGCCGCTCCGGCGCCTGCTGGAAACGTCGCAGGTCTTCCAGGAAGCGCGCCCCGTTTCGGATGTGCCGTCCGCTTTGCAGACGGGTGAGCCAGGCGTGCTGCGATGAGCTCGCCATCGACCGAGCTCCTCGGCGCGAGCGCCGAGGTCCGGTGGCGGGCAATCCAAACTTCCTTCCGCGGACGGGCGACCCCGACAGTCATCGACGCGTACATGAAACGCCGCTCGACGCCTGCGTTCGTCATCTGTCGCCGGTTCTGCGGCCGAACTCGGCGGTCCTGGACCTCGGCTGTGGTGACGGAGCCCTCACCGGCGCGTTCGCATCCCAGCGGCTGCGCGCGTACGGCGTCGACCTGGACGTGCGCCGGCTGGCGAACGGCAGACGCCGGGAGACCGGCATGGGCCGCGCCGCTTTCCTGAGCTGCAGCGCCGAGTCGCTGCCTTTCGCGTCCGGTCAATTCGACGCGATCATCTCCGTCAGTGTCTTGCAGTACGTCGACTGGCGGCGGGTCGTCGAGGAATGCCGGCGGGTCCTCCGGCCGGGCGGGAGAGCCGCGTTTCTCGAAAACCTTCGCGGACACCCACTGGCGCGCGCCTATCGCGTCGTCCGCAGGCGGGCCTGGGCGTATCCGCGTTTTCAAACACCGCGCAGCCACATCGACTGGAATGACAGGTCCGCGTTCCAGGCGGCATTCCCCGGCGCGCAGTTGAAGGCGTACCACCTGCTGACGCCGCTTCTGCTGACGCCACACGCGCTGCGCGAACGCCGGCCGGACAAGTTCTCCCCCATGGCGCGCCGCGCGTTCGATCTGCTCGCCGGCATCGACGGCCAGCTTCTGAGCCGCTGGCAGCGACTGTCGCGCGCCGGTTGGCTGTTCACCGCTCTTTGCACCAAGCCTGACTCGTCCTTGGAGGCGTCATGAAGATCGCGCTCGTCAATCCGCCGCCGCGGAATGAGCTGGACAGGCACTGGGCGCCGTTCCCCGTGCTGGGCCTCGCGTACGTCGCGGCATCGCTGCGGGCGGCCGGCCATCAGGTCCGGGTTCTCGACGGCAAGCTCGGCGAGCTGTCCGTCGAGGAGATCCAGCGGGAGATCGTACGCGACCCGCCCGATCTGGTCGGAATCACTTGCATGACCGTCGAGTTCCCCGCGACCGCGCGCATCGCGCAGCAGATCCGGTCTGCGCTGCCTGCCGTGCCGATCGTGCTGGGGGGCGCACATGTCAACGCGGTGGGCACGCTGGTCCTCAGCGAGTGCCCGGACGTCGACTATGCATGCATCGGCGAGGGGGAGCACCTCGTTTGCGAGCTCGTCACCGCGCTCGAGCGCGGGCAGCCGGTCGACGGTATTCCCGGCCTGGCCTTCCGCCGTGACGGACGGATCGTGCAGGCCGCCGCCCGTGACTATCACAACGACTACGACGGGCTGCCCTTCCCGGCCTGGGACCTGTTCAAGGTCGGCGAGCAGATCCCGCTGCTGACGCACCGAGGGTGCCCGTTCGAGTGCAACTTCTGCGGTCACAACTCGGGGTTCAAGCCGCGCTATCGCAGCCCGCAAAACGTGCTCGCCGAGATGCAGGACGTGGTCGAGCGCTTCCAGCCGCGGGTCATCCGTATCGAGGACGAGACCTTCGGGCTGAACATGGCGCGGACCAAGGAGATTTTGAAGGGCATCCTGGCGCGCGGACTCCACGAGCGCGTTCGTTTCTCGGCTCAGACCCGGGTCGATCGTCTCGATGAGGAGTTCGTCGGTCTGCTCCGCCGTTGTCGCTTCGAGACGCTGGAGCTGGGAGTCGAATCGGGGAGCCCGCCCGTGCTCGAGCGAATGGGTAAAGGGATCTCCGTCGAGCAGGTCGAGCGCGCGGTGGTTCTCGCAAAGCGGGCCGGGCTGACTGTCTGGTGCAAGTTCATCCTGGGACACCCGAACGAGACGATCGCGGATCTGCGGCGCACGGCGGATTTCATCGCGCGCCTCAACCCAGATCGCCTCTCGGTCTCCATCATGACGCCCTTTCCGGGGACGCCCATCTTCGACATGGCTATCCGCGGCGAAGGCGGGTATCGGCTGCTGTCGTCGGACTGGCAAAACTTCGACAAGTACGGCTCGAACGTCCTCGAATTGGAGGACGTCAGCATCACGCAGCTGAAGATCCACCAGCTCTGGTGCTACCTGAAGCTCTACGTCTGGAATGGGCGCTTGCGTGATCTCGCGCGCCTGGCGCTGAACAACCGTGGCGTGGTCGTGGAGCTGCTGTCGCAGCTGGCGCGTGCCGCGACCGGAGGAGGCGCGGGAAAGCTGAAGGCGCGGCAGGCGCCCGCGCCCGCGAAGACGCCCGCGTTCACCAAGCTCAGCGACGTCGCGATGCCCGACGCGACGTTGGCGCGTTTGCGCGCGCGTCCCACGGCAGGGCGCCCCGCCGGAGACGAGCGAAGCGCTACCCTGAGAAGCTGGGCGGCGCCCGGAGCCTGACGTGGAGGGGGGGTCGCGCCGACGGCGAGTTCTGCTGCTGAACCGCGCATTCCATCCCTCCGGGGAGGCGACCGCGCGCGTGTTCACGCAGCTTGCGTGCGCCCTCGGGCGGCGGTTCGACGTGACGGCCATCTGCGGGCAGCCGGTCGACGAAGCAAGCTTCGAGGGCGATCTTCCCGCCGCGCTGCCGCCGACGGTGCGCGTGGTTCGCGTACCGCACACGCGCTTCGCCAAGCAGCACGTGGGGGGCCGTCTCGTGAACTGGGCATCGTATGCCCTTCTCACTCTGGTGGTCGGGCTGTCGAGGCGCGCCGACGTGATCATCGTGGCCACGGACCCGCCGATCCTGGGCGTGGTCGCGTGCATGCTGGCCCTCTGGCATCGCTGCCCGGTGATCACCAGCTGCCAGGATCTGTACGCCGATGTCGCTTGCCGCATCGGCATGGTCGAACGCGGCCGCGCCTACGGGCTCCTGGACGCGGTCACGCGGTGGGCCCTGCGGCGCAGTGACCTGGTGGTCGCCCTGAGCCGCGACATGGCCAGCCTTCTGGAAGCCAAGCAGGTCTCCCCCTCGCAAATCGAGATCATTCCGAACTGGGCCGACACCGGGGCCATCTCGCCTGTCGAGCGGGACGACACCAATCCGATCGTTCGGGAGCTGGACCTGCGCGGCCGCTTCACAATCATGTACGCCGGGAACATCGGCCTCGCACAGGACTTCGAGTCCTGGCTCGAAGCCCTTCGACAGCTCGACGCACCCCGCGAGAGCTGGACGGCGCTGGTCGTCGGCGACGGTGTGCGCCGGGGGTGGCTCGAACAGCGCATCCGCGAGCTGGGCATTTCCGGCAACGTCCGACTGCTTCCGCGTCAGCCGGACGCGCGACTGCCGGCCGTGCTCGGCGCGGCGTCTCTACACGTCGTTCCTTTGCGCAAGGGTCTGGCCGGGTGCGTCGCGCCCAGCAAGGTCTACCCGATCCTCGCGGCAGGACGCCCATTCCTCGCGATTGCCGACCGGGACTGCGAGATGACGCGCGAGGCGGTGGAACACGGCTGCGGGATCTGGGCGCCCGCGGGCGACGCGGCCGCGGTCCGGGAGCGCCTCGAATGGGCGCTGGCACATGTTGACGAGCTCCGGCGCATGGGCGACCGCGCTCGCCTCAGAGCGGTCGCTTGCTACGACTCGGTTGCGTTGCTCGACCGCTGGACCGAAGCCGTGTCGGCTCGCAGCGCGCGCCGGCCAAGCGCCTGACCCGATTGACCCGTCACCGGCTTCGCCTCGACGACCGGCCGCCGCGAGTGATCCGCCTCAGGACGGCGCCACGTCCCGATCGGGCGGCGAGGGCGAGCGCCCGGGCGCCAGGGGCGTGCCTGCGAGGGCCCGCGGTAGCTCGAACCAGAAGGTGCTGCCCCGGCCGGGCCGGGAATCGACGCCGGTTCGGCCCCGGTACGCCTCGACGATCTTCTTGACGGTCGCGAGCCCCAGGCCGATGCCGGGTCTGTTCGAGGTGGTGACCCTCAGGAACGGCTCGAACACGCGCTGCTCGGATCCCGGCGGCAGCCCGGGGCCGTTGTCTTCGACCTCGATGCGGATCGCGTCGCGGCCGTCCCGCACGCGCACCACGATCCGCCGGACGGGATCCCGACCGTCGCCGATGTATTTGACGGCGTTGCCGACCAGGTTCGAGAGCACGCTGGTCAGCGCGCCCGGCGTGCACGCCACGCGCGTCGGCGGAAACCCTTCGACGGAGATGCTGGCCCCGACCGCGGCCGCGGCTGGGCGCAGGTCCGCGACCGTCTCTTCCAGGACCTCGGCCAGATCCGCGGAGGCGCCGAGGGTCGGGGTCGCGCCGGCCCTCGCGAACTCGAGCAAGCCGTCGATGATGTCGTTCATCCGCTGCACCTGCCGCGCGACCTTGTCCAGGTCCTCGTGCAGCTTGGGATCCAGCCCGGCCCGGCGGCTGGCGGCCAGCACACGCAGCGCCACCGCGCTCAACGGGTTGCGCAGGTCGTGCGCCACGCGCCCCGCGAACGCCTCCAGCTCGGAAGCACGGGCGCCCAGCATCTGGGTGTGCTCGTTGATGAGGCGCGCCCGAAATCCCAGCAATCGGATCACGAAAACAGTCGCCAGCACCGCGACCAGCACGCCGAGCCCACCGAACCCGACGGCGACCAGGATGGCCTCTCGGCGGGCGCGCAGAACGGCGTCGGCGGCGGTGCTGGCATAGCGCGCGTTCAGCGCCTTCAGGCTGGCGAAGTCGGTGCTGGTCTGCAGCAACTCGGGCTGAAAGCCGCCGTGCAGCGCCTGCCGCGCGGCGCCGTCGTGCTGGGCGTCGGTTTCGTCCAGCGCGCGGGCCGTCGTCCGATCGAGGCGTCCGAGATCGCCGTCGATCTGGGCCAGCAGCTCGTTCTCGGCGGGAAAGTCCGACAACCGGCGAAACGCCTCCAGCTTCGCGGTCAGCTGCGCCCGTGCGGCGACGATATCACCGCGCGAGACCGTGCGGATCTCCGGGTCCTGGGTGACGTACGCGCTCACGAACATCCCCAGACGGGTGAGCTCGGTCTGCGCCTCGGACAGGTGCTCGATGCTGGGCGCCGCGTGATCGACGACTGTCAGCGCGCCCCGGGTCAGCGGCTGCAGGTGCAGCTGCAAGTAGACCAGCGCGCCCGCGAAGGACAGCACCACCATCAACATGGCCGCCACGATCGGCCGCCCCGGACGCATGGCCAGCGGCTCACGGCTGCGCCTCACCATGCCCCTAAGCATGCGGCCTCTCCGCCGCGCCGCCACCGGCCGGCGCCAGGGTCGCTTACTGCTTCGCGGTCGAGCTACAGGAGGGCTGCGCGTTCAACCAGGCCGCGACGGTCGCCAGCGCCGCCTGATCGACCTGGTGGCTGGCGATGGGGGGCATCTGGGTCTTGTAGAGCATGTTGCCGACGCCGTCGCGAACGCTCATCCGGTAGTACACGGTGCTGGACGCGACGTCGCAAGGGACGAGCTCCTTCGAATCGGCGACGCCCGGAATGCCGTGAGACGCGGTCACGTTCATCCCGGTCGTCCAGGTGTCGGTGCTCTGGACGGAGCCGAGCGTCGCGACGTCGAGGCGCAGGAACAACCCGCTGCTGACCGCGTCGTTGCTGTTGTCGCGGTTGTGGCAAGACGTCCCGCAGTTCATGTGCAGGTAACCGAGCGCCGCGACCGCCTTCGCATCACCCGGAATGACCAGCGGGGCCGCCGGCGGATCGGTCAACAGGTTCTCCGCCTTCAGGGTCGCCATCGTCACGCCGCTGGCGCCCGACGACGACAGCGCGACCGCCTCGAATCCCAGAACCGCGTCGCGCCGCCCGGAGTGACAGTCGAAGCAGTTGTTCTGCGTCGGGATCTCGTAGCTGCCGGCGTCGGCGCCCGGTTCCCCGGTGGTCAGCTCGTCGGTGCGCGACCCGTCTGCCGACCAGCGGTAGGTCGTCATGTACCAACTGCCGGTGGGGCGCTTCCAGATCAACCGCGTCTCCAGCCGCACCCCGTTGACCACGAATTCCTTCCAGACCTTGGTGCCCTTGGGGAACGACCACTGGTCCATGTTGGACGTGTCGATCTTCGTCCCGGGTGGCAGGTAGATCCAGCGCGTCTTCGAAGCACCGTCGCTCCACAGGTGCAAGCCCGGATCGTACGTGCGCACGCCCGGCGCCAGCGTCTTGGTCTTCCAGTCGGCGTAAAGCCCCGTGCACCGCAGCTCGGTCGGCTCACCGCCAGGACCCAGCGCGCAATCCCCGGGCACACCGCCGTCCGCGCCGGATGCGTCGCCGTGCACCGCCGCATCCCCGTGGCCGGAGGCGCCCCCGGCCGCGTCGTCCCTGGCGGCGACGTCGGTCGTCCCCGCGTCATGTCGCGGCGACCCGGGCGAGACCGCGCCGGTGCTGCTGCAGGCCGCCGCCAGCAAGGCGAGCGCCGCTGCCATGGAGAAACGCCCCGTCACGGCAGCGTCCAGATATAGCCCTACTCGCGCGCGCATTCAAAGAAGAAGGGGGACCACGGGAAAAATCCTTCACTCGTCGCCCGCTTTCATCGCCCGCAGCCAGCGGTGCAGCGGGGCCATCGCCGCGAAGTGTCTGGCGGCGAACGGAACGAAGGCTTCGGTCCCGAGCTCTCGCGGAAGCGGGCCCTGCCAGGACGCGTGCAGGCCGCCGTGGCGCAGCAGAGCGGCCCTCGGGTGGTCGGCGGGGACTCTCGGCGGCACCCGCTTGTACGCTTCCGTGCCGACCTGATAGCTGGCCTTGCGCAACCGCGCGACGAGGGTCGCCAGCGCCGCGCCTCGCTGCGCGTCCAGGACGGCCGCCCGATAGCGAGGCAGGGCCACGGCCGTGAACTGGTGCATGCCCGCGCCCAGCAGCAGGCGGTCCGGCGACAGGCGGAAGAAGAAGCCGGTCGATTCCCAACCCTTGCGCTCCCCGGTCCAGAACCAGAGGTCCAGGTGGTCCTTGTACGGCGACTTGTCCTTGGAGAAGCGAATGTCGCGGTTGATGCGCAAGATCGATCCGTTCACGCGCGGTTCGACCTGAACGTCGGGATCGATCTTCCGCAACCGGGGCGCGAGCGCCTCGACGAAGGCCACCGCCGGCGTCAGCAGCGCCTGCTGGTACTCCGACCGGTGCGCGTCGAACCAGCTCTTGTCGTTGTTGTCGCGCAGTCCGGCGAGAAAACGAACCGCCTGCTTTGGAAAGCCGGTGAAGGTCATCGGAGCGACTCGAGCTTGTCCACCCGATTCTCCAGAGCGCGCACGCGCGGCTCGAGCCCGACCTCCCGTTCGGACAGCATGCGCGTGTAGCGCGCGATCAACTGATTCTGCTCGCCCACGTCGAGCAGCGTGGTCTCGACCAGCTCGATCCGCTCGGCCACCCGATCCAGCCGGGCGGCCACCAGGTCCAGCCGTTCGGTCACGGCGTCCAGGCGATCCGCGCCGAAATCCACCCGGTCCGTGAGCGTGGCCTCCAGCGTCTCCAGGCGCGTGTTCGTGCCGCGCGCAGCGTCTCTGATGTCTTTCAAGATCTCGACCGTCACGTCCGACTCGGCCATGCGCATGCCCTCCAGGTTGACGGCGAACCATGCGACTTCCGGGCCACCGCCGAGCCGCCGTCTTTCGCGCGTTTTCCGACGGACACCCGTCCCGCGGCCGGCCACGCTGCCGCCAGCCGGACAGTCGCGGCTGCGTTTGACGGCCCACGATTCGTCTTCAGATTTGAAGACGACTGACCAGCCGCGAACAGCGGAAGGAGTTGCACCATGAGCCGACACACGGCAGAGACGACACGAAGCTCTCGGCTGCGCGATGGGTGGCCGCGATGGTTGCGGCACGGCGTCTTCGCGATGGCGCTCTGCGCGCCGGCCGCCGCGTACGCGGCTTCCGGCAGCGCGGCTTCGGACGACATCCGGACCAGAGGCGCCCCCGCGTACGTCACCCACAGCGAAGCCAACCCCGCCAGCTCCTCCGCCACCCGGGAGACCCAAGAAGAGCTGCGGAACGACGACTATGGACGGCTGCGCGACGTCGACTCGGCCCAGTCGAACTTCCAGCCGGCCTCGACGGACACCGTGCCGAACGTGCCGGAGCACCCGTACGCGCAGTCCCACTTCGAGCTGGGCGCCGGACACCAGCAGTGACGCGTGGTGGACGACGGCGGCGCGTCCGGCGGCGCCAGACCTACCAGGTCTCGCCGAACGGACGCGCCTCCAGCTCGAACGTCCACACCGATCGTGGCTGCCGCGTGAGCGCCAGCACGGACGCCGCCACGTCGTCCGGTTTGATGAAGTAGCTGTCCGGCTTGTCGGCCAGCATCTTGCGCGTCCGCGGCAGGTCGACGACCCCGTCCAGGATCACCAGCGCGACGTGCACGCCGGCCGGCCAGAGGTGGCGCGCCATCGACTCGGCCAGGCTGCGCTGGGCCGCCTTGGCAGGGGCGAACGCGGCCGTCTTGACGTTGCCGCGGCGGGAGGCCGTCGCCCCGATGAAGACGATCGTGCCCCGCCCCGCCTGCTTCATGGGCCCGACGACCTGCTTGGCGGCCAGGAACCCGCCCAGCGCGTTCACGCGCCAGGCGTGTTCGAAGTCCTTCGCGCTCACGTCCTCGATGGTCCCCCAGACGCCGACGCCCGCGTTATAGATCAACACCTCCACCGGCCCCAGGTCGGCCGCGATGGCGGCGAAGGTGCGGCTGGCGGCCGACTCGTCGGACACGTCGCAGGCGTACGCGCGCGCGCCGTCCAGCTCCTGCGCCAGCGCCGCGGTCAGCTCCGTCGACCGCGCGAGCAGCGCCACGGCGTATCCCTCCCGATGGAAACGCCGCGCCAGCGCGGCGCCATTCCCGGGACCGACCCCCACCACGACGCACACGGGCTTGCTCATGACGGATGGCGTAGCACGAATCGGGCGCCCGAGATCTGTCAGCAAATCCGTCAACTCGCCAGCGCCGCGAACCGCTGGCGGTAAGCCGCCGGCGTCAGACCCAGCTGCTGCGTGAAGACGCGCCAGAGCGTGCTGGCGTCGCCCAGCCCCGTTCGGGCCGAGATGTCCTTCAGCGGCAGCGTGGTCTCTTCCAGCAGCCGCCGCGCCTCGTCCAGGCGCAGACCCCGCACCAGCTGCGCGGGCGACTGGGACAGGTGCGCGCGGCACCACCGCGCCAGCGTGCGCGGGCTCATCGCGGCCGCCTGGGCGATGCGCGCCACCGGCAGCTCCTGGTCCAGATGCTCGACGACGAACTTCGAGATGTCGCGCAGCGGGGTGGGCTCGTCGTCGGGGCGCAGCGCGGCGCTGCCGAACTGCGCCTGCTGGCCGGAGCGGCGCAAGAACACCACCATCCGCTTGGCGACCGCCATCGCCACCTGGTGGCCGTGGTCCTCCTCGACCAGCGCCAGCGTCAGGTCGATCCCGGCGGTGACCCCCGCGGAGGTCCAGACCTTGCCGTCCTTCACGTACACGCCCTCGTCGACCACACAGGCCGCCGGATACCGCGCGCGCAGGCGTTCGAGGAACAACCAGTGCGTCGTCGCCCGCCGCCCGTCCAGGATTCCGGCCGCCCCCAGGACGAACGCGCCCGTGCAGATCGAGACCACGCGCGGGATCCGCAGGTGGTGCCGGCGCAGCCAGGCCACGACCGCCGCGTGCTCGGCCGGCGCGGCCTCGACCCGCGCGCCGCCCACGATGACCACGTCGGGCAGACGGGCGCCCGACCGCGGCAACGGCCGCACGCCGGCCAGCACCAGGCCGTGGCGCGTCTGGGCGGCGGGCGCGCTGGGACCGACGGCCTGCATCTCGTACGCGATCCTGCCCAGCACGTCGTTCGCGCTCCCCAGCACCTCCCACGGGCCGGCGATGTTCAGCATGCCCGTCCGCGGCGTCACCAGGAACCAGACCCGCTTGGGCGATGGGCTCACGTCCGGATTCTACGCGAACGGCGCCCGCGACGCGTGGCTGAAATTGCAACAAAGTTGTCCTTTGAGCCAGAGCCCGGCGGCGTTACGACTGTTTCATGCTCAAGATCGGTATCAACGGATTCGGGCGAATCGGGCGCACGGCCTTTCGGGCCGCGCTGCTGCGCGACGACGTCCAGGTGGTCGCGATCAACGACTTGCTCGAGCTGGGACACCTGGCCTACCTCCTGAAGTACGACTCCGTGCACGGGCGGTTCAACGGCACCGTCGCCGTGCAGGACGACTTCCTGATCGTCGACGGACGCCGCGTCCGGACGACCGCCGTCAAGGACCCGGCGGCCTCCGCCTGGGGCGACGCCGGCGTCGACGTCGTCATCGAGTCGACGGGCATCTTCCTGACCAAGGACAAGTGTCAGGCCCACCTGGCGGCGGGCGCCCGCCGCGTGATCGTGTCGGCGCCGTCGAAGGACGACACGCCGGTGTACGTGTACGGCGTCAACACCGACCGGTACGCGGGCGAGCCGATCGTCTCGGCCGCCTCCTGCACCACCAACTGTCTGGCGCCGATCGCCAAGGTGCTGGACGACGCGTTCGGGATCCGGCGCGGCCTCATGACGACCGTTCACGCGACCACCGCCACCCAGAAGACCGTCGACGGCGTCTCGGGCAAGGACTGGCGCTTCGGCCGGGGCATCCTCGAGAACATCATCCCCGCGTCGACCGGCGCCGCCGAGGCGGTCACGAAGGTGCTGCCATCGCTGAAGGGGAAGCTGACCGGAATGTCGTTCCGCGTGCCGGTCTCGGACGTGTCGGTGGTCGACCTCACCTGCGAGCTGTCGCGGGAGGCGACCTACGCCGGCATCTGCGCGGCGATGAAGACCGCCGCCGACGGACCGATGCGCGGCGTACTGGGTTACACGACCGACGAGGTCGTCTCCAGCGACATGCGCGGCCAGTCCTGCACGTCGATCTTCGACGCCAAGGCCGGGATGCAGCTGGACCCGACGTTCGTGAAGGTGATCGCCTGGTACGACAACGAGTGGGGCTACGCCAGCAAGCTGCTGGACCTGGCGGTGCGCATGACGACGGCCGGCTGACGAGCAGCTAATGTAGCGGACGTGAAGAACCGGCCCGCGTTTCTGTTCGCGCCCGGCGCGGGCGCGCCGTCGACGTCCCCGTGGATGAAGGCCTGGCGCGACCGCCTGGCCACGCTCGGCGACGTCGTCACGCTCGACTACCCGTACATGCTGGCCGGGCGCAAACGGCCCGACCGCCTACCCGCGCTGGTGGAAGCTCACCGCCAGGCGCTGCACGCCCTGCGGGCGCGCGCCAACGGGCCGATCTTCCTGGCCGGCAAATCGATGGGAGGCCGGGTCGGCTGCCACCTCGCGCTGGAAGAAGCCGTCGCCGGCATCATCTGCTTCGGCTTTCCGCTGCGCGCCGCATCCAGCGGCGCCCTGCGCGATCAGGTGCTGGTCGATCTGCGCACCCCGGTGCTCCTGCTGCAGGGGTCGCGCGATCCGCTGTGCCCGCTGGACGACCTGACGGCGGTGCGCGCGCGCATGTCGGCACCGCACACCGTGCTGGTCGTCGACGGCGGGGATCACTCGCTGCTGCTGTCGGCGGGGCACCGAAAGGCAGCCGGCATCACACAGGCCGACGCCGACGCGCGCGTCCTGGACGCGATCCGCCGCTTCGTCGCGCCCGCCGTCTAAGAGCCGGCGCCGACGAATCGTCGCAGCGCCGCCGAGATCCGCAGCAGCAGTGGCGGCTCGTCGGCGGCAGCCGCGACGCGATCCAGGTCGTCGAACCGTTCGGGTGGACTGGCCGCCTCGGGCTCGTCGGGCGGCGCGGCGGCGAAGAAGGCCTCTTCCAGATCGGTCCAGACCGGCACGTCCTTCCGCGGAAGCGTGCCGCGCGATTTGCGCTCGTCCCGGCGCGCGCGGCCTTTGGTCGGGAGGGGACGGGTCGACAGGGCCAGTGCCATACGTCTCTTCGACATCACCGGATCTACGGTGGTCGCGCCGGATCGGATGGGCCAAATCGACAGAGCCTGCGAGAACGCGCAGCTCAGCAGTAGCGGTCAACGACCGCCAGCAGCTCGCGCAAGTGAAACGGCTTGCGAAGCACGCCCGTCACACCGGCTGGCGGCGGATGCGCGTCGCCCGCGGCCGTGATGATCCAGACAGGAATCGCCGCCAGCGCCGGATCGCCGGCCGCCTCCGTCACGAACTGCCAGCCGTTCATGACCGGCATCATCAGGTCCAGCAGGATCATGCAGGGAGCGGGCGTCCGGCGCAGCAGCTCCAGCGCCTCCTTGCCGTTGGCGGCCGCCCGCACGCGGTGCCCCTCGTCGCTCAAGAGGTCGGTGAGGGATTCGCGGATCTCGGCGTCGTCGTCGACGACCAGGATGAACTCGTCCGGGGTCACTTCTGTACAACAGGCATATCAGATCAGGCCTCGGCCGGTCGACGGGGGCGACCCGAGCTCGAATGTGCCAACGGCGCCTTTGAGTGGCACAATCCGGTCGTGGCGAACACGCGAAAGCCCAAGCCCCTGGGCGACGTCGCCGCCGTGTGCGGCAAGGACGCGCAGGGGGTCTACATCCTGCGCCGCCGCTCGGAAGACGGTCCGGTGGAAGCGGGGGTCGTCCGGCCGCTGGTCGAGGGCAAGGCCATCGCCGGCGAGGTCATCTCGCTGCGCCCGCGCGCGGACCTCCCCTTCCTCTTCGACGTGAAGACCGAGCTGGCCGCCCCCGAACCGGCGGCCCACGGTCCGGCTCAGGTGGCGACCGACTCGTACCGCCGCGGCTGGGACGCGATCTGGGGCCGGCGCGCGCGCGCCAGCCGCCCCAACTGACTGCCCCTACGGGTGCGGCGGCGGAGGGGCCGGCGACGGCGCCAGGCCGGGTGCGGCCACCACCGGATAGCCCTTGTGCTGCCAGGCGAAGATCCCCTCGTCGATGACGGCCGTGTGCGTGTAGCCGCGCCTGCGAAGCTCGTCCACCACCAGCCCCGAGACGTGGTGGGGGCAGGCGCAGTAGGCCAGCACCCAGGTCCCATCCTTGGGGATGTCGTCCAGCGCTCGAAAGTCGTAGTACGGCGTCGAGATGGCGCCCGCGATGTGCAGGTTCTTCCAGTCGGACGGCGCGCGCGCGTCGGCGATCACCAGCCGGCGCTTCGCGTCCAGCGCCTGCTTGACCTGGTCGATGGAGACGTAGAGGCCGTCCTTCAACTGGAAGTCGGGGGTGCGCCCTTTTGGGTTCAGAACCACCGGACCGTTGCGGGGCGGCAGCGGCCCCGCCGCGGCCTGAGCCGGCATCAGCGCGGGCGGAGGCGGGATCGGCACCGCCAGCGAACGGAGGTAGCCGACGACGTCGTCGATCTGCCCCGGCGTCAGCGCCGTTTTCCAGGGAATCATGGAGGTCGGCGGGCGCCCGTTCTCGATCGCGAACCGCAGGAAGCCGTCCGTCGCCGTCGCCAGCAGCACCGGGTTCACGAGGTGGACCGCGCTCACCCGCTGGGCCGGCGTGCCGTGGCAGCGCGCGCAGTTCGCGTCGTAGACGATCTTCCCCCGTCCGGCATCGCCAGGCGCCCGGCTGGGCAGCGGCTCACGCGGCTCCGGGGCGCCCTGGCGCAGGAACGCCAGGAGCGCGTCCACCTCGCCTGGGCCGAGCGGCCCGCCGAACGCGCGGCCGAACGCGGCCATCGCGGTGCCCGGGCGGCCGCGCTCGATCCCCGCCCGCAAGAACGCGTCGCTGGCCGAGGCCAGGAACGTCGGCGAGCGCAGCGACGGGGCGTTGTCCGCCGCGTACCCACCCGCGGCTGGGCCGTGGCAGGTCGCGCAGTAGCGGGCGTACACCTGCTGCCCCTGCTGGACCAGCGGCGGCTCGACAGGCGCCGGCTCCGCCCGGCGCGCGCAGCTGCCGGCGGCTAAGACCAGAACCAGGACGACGGCTTTGCGCACGGTGTTGGACGGGGCGCCGGCCAGCTGCCGGCGGCGACGACAGCATCGGCGGGTTTCGCGACGCGCGCAAGCGCCAGCCGCGCGGGAAACGGCCACGCGATCGTGCTTTCGATCGTGTGCATATTGCGGTCATGAAGCGGCGCGCGTTCGGAGCGGTGGTGAAGGCCGAGGTCCCGGTGATCGGCCAGGGGACGTGGAACCTGGAGCAGGCGGACCACGCGCAGGCGGTCGCGGCCCTGCGCCGCGGCCTGGACCTGGGCATGACCCACGTCGACACGGCCGAGATGTACGGCGAGGGAGCCGCGGAGAAGCTGGTGGCCGAGGCCATCGCCGGCCGCCGCGACGAGGTGTTCCTGGTGTCGAAGGTGCTGCCCAGCAACGCCTCCCGCGCGGGCACCATCGCCGCCTGCGAGCGATCGCTGGCGCGGCTGCGAACCGACCGACTGGACTGCTACCTGCTGCACTGGCGCGGCAGCCATCCGCTGGAAGAGACGATCGCCGCGTTCCAGGCCCTGCAGAAGCAAGGGAAGATCCGTTCGTGGGGGGTCAGCAACTTCGATGCGGGCGACCTGGCCGAGGCCCGCGAGATCGCCGGTGACGGCCACATCGCGGCGAACCAGGTCCTGTACCATCTGGAAGAGCGGGGCATCGAGCATGAGGTGCTGCCGGCCTGCGAGCGGTACGGCATCGCGCTGGTCGGCTACAGCCCCTTCGGTCACCGGCATTTCCCGTCGCCGACCAGCCGCGGCGGCCGCGTGCTGAGCGAGATCGCCGCGGCCCACGGCGCCACCCCGCGCCAGGTCGCGCTGGGCTTCCTGACCCGCCGGGCGCCGCTGTTCGCGATCCCCAAGTCGGCGCGCGCCGAGCGGACGGCCGAGAACGCGGCCGCCGGAAGCCTGCGGCTGACGGATGAGGACCTGGCCCGGATCGACGCCGCTTTTCCCCTGGGCGCGCCGCCCCGCGAGCTTCCGATGTTGTGAACGCCAGCTCGAGCGCGGCGGCAAACTCCGCCGCCGGCTCAGCGGACAGGATCCCCGCGCGGCTTAGTTTTCGGGGGTGACGACGCGCGCCCCGACGAACTGCCGGCTGCCCGCCCGCGTCCGGGAGCCGTACCCCATTTCCCGGCTTTTGCAAAAATTCGTGTCGGCGGCGCGCATGGTTTTTTTGCGGTGGGCCGCGAGCCGGGGTCAACTCTATGCCATGGCAGCCGTCGGCACTCAGGTCACCGATCCAGGCAAAGAAGCGGTCAAGGAAGTCCGCGACGTCCACTTGCGCGGCCAGCTCGAACAGTTCGGGCTGGCGACCGTGCTCACGTTCCTGGACCTCGAACGGCGATCCGGTGAGCTGATCCTGCTGGCGTCCGGTGAAGTCGGCCGCCTCTGGCTCCGGCAGGGGCGCGTGATCCGCGCGCGCATCGAAGGGTCGCGCCGCAGCCGCAAGCCCGCCGTGTACGAGATGCTGGGCTGGGCGCAGGGACGGTTCGCATTCGTGCAGAGCGACGTCCTCCCGGTGGGCGACGAGATCGGCGCGCCGACCACGATGTTGTTGATCGAAGCCGCGCGGCGTACCGACGAGCTTGGCGCGCCCGCCTAGGGCAGCGACCCGCCGGGGGGCGGCGCCACTTGGCGCGACGCAGTTAGCGTACGCGCGCTCACGAAATCGCGACACGCGTGTGACGGGCGATTTGGGCGCGCGCGCTCCGGAAATTGCTACCATGGTCGGTCCCTGGGCGTTCGCCACTTGCCGGAGGTTCGCGCGGCATGACCGACCCCGAACAAACGCCTTCATTCATGGCGCTGGAAGGCCCGGCGCTCTGCGACGTCTGCGGCGAGCCGCTGCGGGCCACGCGATACGTCCACGTCGAGGCGCGGGCGATTGACGTCCTGTGCTCGGTCGAGTGCTTGCGCTTCGACCGGTGGAAGCGCCGCCGGGCGCGCTGGTCGTCGCGCGCCCGCACGGCCCTGCGCACGGCCGTCGCCGCCGTCCTGACGGCCGCGCTGTTGACGCCGCACACCGAAAAGTCGGCGCGCCGGCGCTTGGCGCGCGCGGCGATGGCGCCCCGCCCTGCCCCGGCGGACGTCGGCGCCGCGAGCTTGCCGGCGGGCTGGTTCGGCCCCGAGTGGCCCCCCTCCGACACGACGTCGCTGGCCGCGCTGGGGCACGACGCCTGGATTCACCCCCTCTCCGGGCCCGTGCGGCGCATGCCGCGCGCCGACTCGCGCGTGTTCGGCGCGGTGCGGCCGGGGCAACGCCCCGCGGAGTGCCGGAACGGCCACTGCGGCGTCGACCTGGGCGGCGAGATGTGGGGCGAGCACGTGCACGCCGTTCACGACGGGCTGGTGGACTTCGTGCAGCGCAACGCCAACCCCGATCGCGGCGGCGAGTTCGTGCGGATCGCTCACCACGACGGCACGGTGTTCACCTGGTACTTCCACCTGGCCGCCATCCCCCGCGACATCGAGCGCGGCGTCTGGGTCAAGGCCGGCCAGGTCATCGGTCTGCTGGGCGACACCGGCGTGAAGGAATCGGCGCCGCACCTGCACTTCGCGATCACCGTGCGCCCGTGGAAGGACGGACCCGAGCGATACCTGGACCCCGAGCCGCTCATCGCGCTGTGGCCGGTGCGCGTGCCCATCGACGGCGGCGAGTCGGGGCTGGTGACCACGCTGGCGCGGCCGGGCTGGGCGCTGGGCTCGATGCCGTTGCTCTCGGCCCGCAAGCGCGCCGCCGCCCGCCTGGCCAAGGCGCGGCGCGGGTCGCACCACGCCGACGACGCCGCCGGCGCCGAGAGTGGCGGCAGCGACGAAGCGGCCGCGGCGGCAGCCAGCGACGCGCCCGACGAGACCGACAGCGACGGCGCACCTGACGGCAGCGGGGACGAGTGACGATGGCCGTCCCCCGCTGCTGCGTATGTCACGACGTCCTCGCGGGCGGCCGGCGCTTCGTGGTGCTGCGCAAGGGGCGCGAAGAGCTCCACTGCTCGCAGTCCTGCCTGGTCGCGAACGTGCAGGCGCGGCAGCGCGCGCGCGCCGCCGTCGCGCGACGCTGGGTGATGCGCGCGGCGGCCGTGGCGCTGGTCGTCATCGGGGCCCCGAAGCTGTGGCACCGGGTGCGCGTGCCCCAGGCGCAGTCGATCTCGCTGGCGGTGGAGGACGTCCGCCCTCCCCCGCCGCCCCGTCCGAAGCCCGTGTTCGAGGGTCCGGCCTGGCCGCCCACCGACGACGACTGGCTTTACGCGTTTCACAACAGCGTCTGGTCCTACCCGCTGGCCGGGCCGGTCCGGCGCGCGCCCACCGTCGCCGACGGCGGAAACGGGACCGTCGACGTCCCCGCCGAGCTCTGGGGCGAGCACGTCTACGCCGTGCACGACGGGACCATCGATCGCCTGCAGCACGCCGGCGGCGAGGTCACGCTGCGCCTGGTGCATTTCGGCGGCATGGTCTTCACGCACTACGCGCACCTGGCCGCCGTCCCGCGAACGATCCGGCGGGGGGCCGAGGTGAAGGCGGGCGACGTCATCGGGTCCGTCGGCGACACGGGGAGCGGCCACCCGGGACACTACTTGCGCTTCGGGCTGTCCATCCGCCCGTCCAGCGCGCTGCCGGAGGTCTACTGGGATCCGACGCCGCTGATGGCCAAGTGGCCGCTGCAGCTGCCGACCCGGGGCACCGTGGCCGGCTTCGTGCCGTCTGAGAGCGACCTGCAGATCCCCCCCGTCCGACACCGGCCGCGCTGAGCGCGCTCAGGCCAGCAGCAGCTTGTCGACGATCGCGGACAGCGCGGCCAGCCGCGTGCCGCCGCGCCCGACGGCGAACGGCTCCGGCGCCGAGATCCCCAGCCGGGTCGTGCAGTCCTCGATGGCGCCGGCGCGCGTGCCGAAGACGGCGCCCACGGCGGGCCGGATGTCGACGCGCGCGGGCGGCAGCGCGATCCCCTCGGACTCCAGCAGGTCCAGGGGGAAGCGCCCCCAGCTGCACACCACGTCGTCCTCGCGCGCGAACGCCGACCACCGCGCGCGAAACGAGGTCCAGCTCTCGCCGCCGGCCAGCTGCTCGCGCGGGATGCGCAGGTAGCCGGGGATCGCCGGCGCCAGCGGCCTGCGCGGCGCGATGATGGCCTCGAAGGTCTCTCCCGTCCGGGGCCGCCGCGCGACCCAGTGGACGATCTCGGGCGGATGGCCCCCGGGGCGGCGCGCGGGCCAGGCGTTGGCCTCGCCGTGCAGGCAAACCACGTCGCCGGGGCGCTCGCGCAGCAGCTCGGGCCCCTTGGGGCGCCGGACGCGCCGCGCGCGGTGCAGCGCGTGGCGCCGCCGCGCGCCGCGGACGTGCGTCGCGTACCGGACCTGCGTGTCGATCATGGCGTCGAAGGGGCGTAACAGCGCCGCGAACCGCGCCGGATCGCCCTCCAGGGCGCCCAGCACGTGCGCCAGCGCCTCGACGGTCGCGACGTAGTCCTCGGCGGGCTCGCGGCGGATGCGGTAGTTGCTGGGCGCGGGCGGCGTGAACCGGAGCTGTGGCAGCGCCGCCAGCCGCGCGTTGCGCCTGACCAGCTTGCGCGCCTGCCACCAGGTCCCGTCGACGACGACCAGCGTGATCGGCCCGGCCAGGTTGGCGTCGGCCAGGTCCACGGATCGCGGGCCCGGGAACAACAGATGCGCGGGACGGCCCGCGGCCTCGGCGGCCGCCAGCGCGGCCAGCACGTCCGGGTTGTCGTCGAAGTCGATCCCCACGTGCAGCTCGGACCCGGGCAGACAGAGGTGCGCGAGCCGCGCGGTGCCGATGGCCGTGCGCCGCTCGCGCGGGTGCTGCAGCAACAGCACGCGCGTGCGCGTCTCCAGCGAGACGAGGTGCGAGCAGAAGCAGACGGACGTGGGGCGCCTGCACCGCTCGCAGACCGCCCGGTGCAGGCCGGAAGCAACAATCACGGCCGCGCAGACTACCAGCTCACGCCGCGAGGCGCTGCCCCTCTCGCGGCGGCCGTGACGCGGCGGCTAGGCCGCCGCTCGGTACGCCTGCGCGAACGCGTCGGCGAAGGATTCGAAGGTGGTCGGCGTGTGGAGCTTTTCCACGCCGGGCCGCGGGCGCACCACCCCCTTGTTGAAGGCCTGCGCCATCTCCAGGAACAGGCGCGCGGCGTCGGGCGCGAACCCGGCGCTCTTCAATCCCTCGACGTAGCCGTCGTCGGGAAAGTGCACGTAGGCCAGGTCGGGCTTGCCGATCGCCTTGCCCAGGATGCGCGTCGCCTCCGCCATCGTCAGGTCACGCGGACCGCTCAGCTCGCGCACGACGGTCCCGGAGAAATCTCCGCTGCGCAGCGCCTGTGCGGCGGCGACGCCGATATCGGCCGCCGCGATGCTCGGGATGGGAACGTCCGGCGCGATGGCGCCGCCGTTGATCCCCTGATGCTTGATCAGCCCCAGCGTCCCGTAGCTGTTCTCGTAGAAGTAGCCGGGACGGAGAATCAGCAGGTTCAACCCAGGCACCGCCTTCAGCGCCTCTTCGATGCCGTGCAGCCCCGCGATGGGGCCGGTGCCCGAGGCGGCATCCGCGCCAAGGCTGCTGAGCAGCGCCGCCCGGCGCAGCCCGGCGTCGCGGACGGCGCGCGCGATCGACTCGCCGGCGCGCGCATACTGACCCAGCAGGTCCGGTTTCGTGTAGTCGCTGGGGATCATCAGGTAGGCCGCGTCGCTGCCGCGCAGCGCGCCCGCCAGCGCCGCCGCGTCGGTCAGGTCGGCGGCCACCGGCTGCGCGCCCTTCTTGGCCAGCCCGGCGAGCTTGTCGGCCGAGCGGGCGACCGCCCTGACCTCGACGCCCGCGGCCAGGAGCCGTTCGGCCGCTGCACCACCCGTCTTACCCGTCGCTCCGAGGACAGTCACCTTCATCGCCGTAACCTCCGTGTGCGGGCTTCGATGCCGCCACGGGGAACGGGTTACGAGGCGCGGGTCGACTTACGGGACGCCCCTCAGCCGCCGTGACCGTCCGTCGCCAGCGCGTCCAGGTCGGCGGTCAGCAAGGACCTCTCTTCTGCGCGCAGATCCTCGATCATGTGCTCCGCGAAGGTGCGCACGCTTTCGGCCAGGCGGACGGGCGACAGCCCCTCGGGCTCCAGCGCCGACCGGGCCGACGCCAGGACGGCGCGCTGGCGGGCGTGCCCCTCGACCAGCTCGGCCTGCAGGACGTCTCCCCACCCGATCACGTCCCGCAGCGCCGCCGGCAGGATCCGCGCCTCGAAGCCGATGTGCTCCTCGAACGCCTCGTACAGCTCGCGCGCCTGCGCGCGCAGCGGCTCGGCGTCGGCGGCCGAATCGACGGCCCCCTCGGCGCGGTGGATGGTTTTTGTCAGCAACCCGCGCAGCTCGTCGTGATACGAGAGAATGGCGGCGCGCGCCTCACCCGAAGACTCAGGCTCCTGCGTTTTGGTCCTCATGTCTTCACCTCCGCGATCATCTTGCGGGGCAGGAATCCGGCTCGTCACCCCCGGATCGCTTCGTTTACGGAGATTGATCGGTTCCGAAACCGGCCGTTGACGGGGCCGCCACCGTCAGCCCGCACAACGCGACCAAGTCTGGTTAACATTGCTGTCGCATGGACACGCTCGCCGACCTCGTCGCCCGACAGCAGATCATCGACGTGCTCACGGAGCTCTTCGTGGCCACCGACCAGCGCGACTGGGCGGCCGTGAAACGCTGCTTCGCGGAGCAGGTGCTGTTCGACATGTCTTCGCTGGGGGCGGGGCCGGCCGCGCGCCGCACCCCCGACGAGATCGCCGCCGGCTGGGCCGAGGGGCTGAAGAGCCTGGAGGCGATCCACCACCAGGCGGGGAACTTCCGGGTCACCACCTACGAAGGGCGCGCCACGGCCAGCTGCTACGGCGTCGCGTACCACTTCCGTCGCACCCGGTCGGGCCACAACACCCGCACCTTCGTGGGCAGCTACGCGTTCGTGCTGGACCGGGCCGGCTCAGGCGCGTGGCGCATCAACAGCTTTCGGTTCGACCTGAAGTTCATCGACGGCAATCCGCAGCTCGAGAGCGACGGCTGACCTGCGCCGGCACGAGGCCCAACGGCATCGTAGAATGCCGATCCCGTGACCACCGCACCAAGCCTGGGAACTCCCGACCGTAACGCCCACTCGGATCCGCGCGCCAAGGCGCTGATGCTGGACGCGCTTCGCGGGCGCAACGCGAAGCTCACCCGGGCCGACGCGGTCGTCGCCTCGGGCCTGCCCGAGGACGAGGCGGCCCGGGCGCTGACGGCGCTCTTACGCGAGTACCGCAGCCACCTCAGCGCCACCGAGTCGGGCGAGCTGGTCTACGAGTTCGACCCGCTCTTCCAGCGGCGCGACGCGCTGTCGCTGCGCGAACGGGCGGCTGCCCTGGGCGCGCGGCTGTGGAAGGGTTTCACGTTCCTGTTCAAGGTGGCGATCGTGACGACGCTGGTCGCCTACTTCACCGCGTTCATGGCGATGATGATCGCGATGATCGTGGCGCGCAGCAACTCGTCCGATCGTGACGACGACGGCGGGTTCGGTTTCGGGAGCCTCTTCTGGTTCTGGGGATGGGACGCGGGAGGGGGCGGCTACGGCCGGCGGCAAGGGCGGTTCGCGCCCCGGCAGCGGCGCGAGCCCTTCTACAAGCGGGTGTTCGCGTTCGTGTTCGGGCCGCCGGCGCCCGCCCGCGATCCGCTGGCTGAAGAGAAGCAAATCGTCGCCTACATCCGCGCGCAGCGCGGGCGCATCGCCGCCGTCGACCTGGTGCGGTTGATGGGCTGGACGTTCCCGCGCGCCGAGCAAGAGGTGACGCGCCTGATGGTCGACTACGGCGGCGAGCCGGAGGTCAGCGACGACGGCGTCGTCGTTTACACCTTCAAGGAGCTGCGCAAGACCGCTGAGAAGACGCCGGGCGGCGTCACCGACCTGGCGCCGCGCTGGGCCTCCGAGCGGCTGGAGACGCCCGCTCCGGTCACGGGGAACGACGCCGGGACCAACCTGATGATCGGCGCGTTCAACGGCTTCAACCTGCTGGCCCCCTTCTGGATCGTGCCCGCGTTCGAGGCGCGGCTGCACGTCTCGCTGGCCAGCTGGCACGTCGCGCTGTGGGACTTCCCGCTGGCGTTCTCGGCGCTGTTCTTCGCGGTTCCTGCGGGGCGCTGGCTCAAAGCGCGCCGTGAGGCCGCGCGGATGCGCGCGCGCAACGATCGCCGCCGGTTGCTGGGCAAGATCTTCGCGGCGTCGGGACCGCGACCGCGCGAAGAGCTGGCGCCGACGCCGGAGCTGGCCGCCGTCCTGGATCGGGAGCTCGTCGAGCTGGGCGGCGACATCGCGCCCGAACCGGACGCTCAGGGGCGCGTCCTCTATGCGTTCCCGCGCATCCAGCAGGAGACCGCGGCGGTCGACCGCGCGCGGGCCGCTGCGCCCGCCGTCGAGCGCGACGCCGGCGCGATCGTCTTTTCGTCGGCGGACTGAATCGATTTCGTCCCGTCGTCCCCTTGGACGACGTATGACGAGGCCGCGCGCTGCATCGAGCTGGATGGGGGCGACGCGGGCGGGGATGGTGTTCGCGGCGGTGATGGCCGGCGTCATCGGATGTGGGTCAAGTGCCGACATGGGCGCGCCCGGCGGAACGGGCGGCGCCAGCGGCGGCAGCACGGGCCGCCGAGGCGATCCCGGCGGTTCGCCCGGCGCCTCGGGCGGGAGCCCTGGGACGGGTGGCGGCCCGGGCACCGGCGGGGAGGCGCCCGCAACGGGTGGATCGAGCGCGACGGGCGGCCACGCCGGACAGGATGGTTTCCAGACGGGCACGGGCGGCGCGGCGGCCGGCGGACACGGCGGCGCGGCGGCCGGCAGCGGCACGGGCGGCGCGGGCCCGACCGGTG
>CAZPUH010000927.1:0-5524 GCA_964589215.1 uncultured Myxococcales bacterium
CAGGCGGCCGTAGACCTGGCCGCGCCCGCTCGGTGTATCGGCGAGAACGGCGTAGTCATGGCCTCGCGGCATCCAGGGGCACAACAGCACAGTCGGTCGCCGGTTCGCAAGGAAGCGTTTGTACAAACCTCAGCGAACGCAGGTCGCCATTGATTGTTTGCAGAATGCCGCATTCGGCGTCGTGGGGCCGGTTACGCTGGTTTCGGGCGAACGGCATCAGGGCGAGGCATGCCACGCTCCGGCGGTCGCGCGGCGCGCCGTTTCCGGCGCGTTAACTGCCCGTAAAATGTTGGCGGCCGTACAGCGACGCGCGCCGGGTGGCGTAACATGGGCGAATGGCCGCTGAACCCGGGGAATCATCGACGGTGCCTGCTGGCCGCCCGCAAAATTTGACCGTGCCTCAGCGCGCCGAGCGCGTCGAGGCGCGCGACCTCCACATCAAGATCCTGGGCTCCTGCGACAAGGATTCGCCGGTCGCCGGGCGACTGGGTGGCGCAGCGCTGCACGCGGTCGGGCACGCCGACCGCGTCCTGCTGGACGATCGATTGTCCAGCACGGCGCGCGAGGCCACGGACGCTGGCGAGATCCCCAGCTTCGAGCTGGCGGGTCCGCGCAACAAGATCTTCTTCGATCCCGCCCGGCTGCGCTGCGGGATCGTGACCTGCGGGGGGCTCTGCCCGGGGATCAACAACGTCGTTCGCGGGATCGTGCTCGAGCTGACGCACGCCTACGGGGTGAAGGAGATCTTCGGGTTCCGGTACGGCTTCGAGGGGCTGGTCGCCAAGTACGGACACCAGCCCGTCCGCCTGGGCCCGGAAGAGGTCAGCGAGATCCATCACAAGGGCGGGACCGTCCTGGGCACGTCGCGCGGCAGCCACGACCCGCGCGACATGGTCGACACGCTGGTCGCCATGGAGATCGGCGCGCTCTTCGTGATCGGCGGCGACGGCACGTTGCGCGGGGCGGCCAAGATCGTCGAGGAGATCGAGCGCCGCGGCCTGGCGATCGCGGTCATCGGCATCCCCAAGACCATCGACAACGACATTCACTTCATCGACCGGAGCTTCGGCTTCGAGTCGGCCTTCTCCGCTGCCGTCGAGGCCATCCGCGGCGCGCACGTCGAGGCGACCGGCGCCCGCAACGGCATCGGGCTGGTCAAGCTGATGGGGCGCCATTCGGGGTTCATCGCCTGCCACGCGGCGCTCGCCTCGACGGACGCCAACTTCGTGCTCATCCCGGAGGTCCCGATCTGCCTCGAAGGGCCGCGCGGCTTCCTGGCCAGTCTCGAACGCCGCCTGGCCGAGCGGGCGCACGCCGTCGTCGTCGTGGCGGAGGGCGCTGGGCAGGACCTGTGCGCGGCTCCGGCGGGCGCCGCCGGCACGCCCGCCACGGACGCCAGCGGCAACCTGCGCTTGCAGGACATCGGCCAGGTGCTGCGCGACCGCATCAACCGGCACTTCGCCAGCCGCCAGATCGACGTGACGCTGAAATACATCGACCCCAGCTATCAGATCCGCAGCGTGCCGGCCTCGGCCGCCGACAGCGTGTTCTGCTGGAACATGGCGCGCAACGCCGTCCATGCCGCCATGGCCGGCAACACGGAGATGATCATCGGCCAGTGGCACGGGCACTTCGTGCACGTGCCGCTGCCGCTGGTCACGCGCTTCCGCAAGCAGGTGGACGTGCACGACGAGCTCTGGCTGTCGGTGCTGGAGTCGACCGGGCAGCCGGTCAGCTTCGCGTAAGCGGGCACGTGCCGGTTTCCGTTGCGTCGGCTCTCCCTCGGGCCGCGCGCGTTGCTATGGTTCGCCGCATGAGCCTGATCCTCTGGGGGAGCGAGCTGGGAAACAGTCCCTACGTGCTGTCGTGCTTCGTGGCCCTGCGCGAAAAGCAGATCCCCTTCGAGCTGAAGCGGGTGTCGCTGCAGCGGGGCGAGCAGCACCAGCCCTCTTTCGTCGACCTGTCGCTGACGGCGCGCGTCCCCGTGCTGGTCGACGGCGAACTGTCGCTGTCCGAATCCAGCGCGATCGTCGAATACCTGGACGAGAAGTTCCCGCCGCCGACCTACGCGCGCGTGCTTCCGGTCGACACCGTGCACCGGGCGCGCGCGCGCCAGGTGATGGCCTGGGTGCGCAGCGACGTCATGGCCCTTCGCGAGGAGCGTTCGACCGAGTACGTCTTCTCGCCCGAGGCGGCCGGTGCCCCGCCACCCTTGTCGCCCGCCGGCCAGCAGGCCGCCGAGAAGGTCGTGCGCGTGGCGAGCAGCTTGATCCCCGACGGCGGCGGACCCCTGTTCGACGCCTGGAGCATCGCCGACACCGATCTGGCGATGATGCTCTGGCGTCTGGCGCGCACCGGCTACCGGTTGCCCACCAAGGTGCGCGACTTCGCCGACCGCGAATGGGACCGGCCGTCGGTCCGGGAATTCGCCGCGCTGCCCCGTCCGGCCGCTCGCTAGGAGGATCGCGCGCGCGCCGGTTCGGTCCAGCCCATGCCGCCGCACGCCTTGCAGATCATCCCGCGAATTCGCAGCGACTCTTTTCGATCGGCCGAGAACAGGTGCCAGTCGCCGGTCGCGCGGCAGGCCGCGCATCCGGCGGCGTCGGCGGGCCGCGCCGGCAGGAGGCCGAGCAGCACCCCGAACCGGCGCGCCGCGATCACGATGAACCCCAGGCGCTCGAGCGGGGCGGCCCGCCGCCAGGTGCAGGTGGCCTCCGTTCCCTCGACGGTGTCGAAGTCGTATTCGTTGATCCAGATGTCGCCCGTCGCGGTCAGCGCCGCATCGACGCCGATCGAGCCGTAGACGTACATCGCCTCGCCCGACACGCCCTGCAAGGTGGTTCCGCGCGCGGCGCCGCTGCGAAGCTGCTCGGCGATCCAGGCGCCCAGCCAGGGGCCGGGCTCGCCGGACCGTAGGGGGATGACGGAGCCGGCTTCGCCGATCCGAGACATGACCGATAAGTGTAGCAGCCGAATTTGCGGTGGACGCCCGTCGAACTGTAGCTCGCAGGGTGTTTGCGGCCGCGGGTCGTGGCATGCTCAATGCCGATGAGCGGCGTGCCGGTAGAGGGGGACGCCCTATCCCGCTGGCTGATGGGGGAGGGGCGCGAAAGTCTCGACGGCATCACAGGTGAGGCGCGCGACGTCATCGCCATCATCGACCGCGACCTCACGCTCCGCTACATCAACTGGACGATGCCCGCGTCGCTGCGGGAGGAGATCGTCGGCAAGAGCGTCCTCGACCTGTTCCCCGTCGGTTACAAGGAGATCGGCCGCGAGACCTACCACCAGGTGCTTCGCACGGGGCAGCGGACGCAGTTCGAGACGATGTACGCCCACGGTCCGTCGCTTCTGATCTGGGACGTGCGCGTCGGGCCCATCCGCTGTGACGGCGAGATCATCGGCCTCATCGCCATCACGAACGACGTCACGGAACAGCGTCGCGGGGAGGCGGACCGCGACCGCTTCTTCTCCCTGTCGCTGGACATGTTCGTCGTCGTCAACGCGAAAGGGGAGTTCAAGCGGATCAACCCAGCCTTCGGCGAGACGCTGGGGTACCGGTCGACCGAGCTCCGCGCGACGCCGTTCATCGACCTGGTTCACGCCGACGACCGGAGCCGGACGCTCGAGACCTTCGAACGGGTGCTGCACGGCACACAAATCTTCGACTTCGAAAATCGGCTGGTTCGCAAGGACGGCCAGGACCGCGTCTTCTCGTGGCGGGCGACGATCGACCCGATCACGCACGACGTGTACGGCGTCGCGCGCGACGTGACCGCGCAGCGCGGGCTGGAGGCCCAGCTGCGGCAGGCGCAGAAGATGGAGGCTGTCGGACAGCTGGCGGGCGGCATCGCGCACGACTTCAACAACCTGATGCTGGCGATCCTGGCCAACGCGGAGGCGGCCAGGTCGGCCGTCGGCGGCGCCTCGGAGACAGCCGCGTGTCTCGCCGAGATCGAGGCCGCTGGCCGCCGGGCTGCCACGCTGACGAACCAGCTGCTGGCGTTCAGCCGCCGGCAGCCGTTCCGCCCCGTCGCCATCGACCTCAATCGGCTGATCCAGGGGCTCATCGACATGCTGGGGCGGTTGCTGCCCGAGAACATCACGATGACGTTCACGCCGGGGGCGGACCTGCCGGCGGTGAAGGCCGACCCTGCCCATCTCGAGCAGGTGGTCGTCAACCTGTGCGTCAACGCGCGGGACGCCATGGTGCGGGGCGGCCACCTCAGCCTCGAGACGCAGGCCGCGGTGCTCGACGCGGCGACGTGCGAGGCCCACCCGTGGGTGACGCCGGGGCGCTTCGCGCAGCTGACGGTCAGCGACACGGGCGTGGGCATGACGCGCGAGGTGCGCGAGCGGGCCTTCGAGCCGTTCTTCTCGACCAAGGGCGCGCACAGCGGGACCGGGTTGGGGCTGGCGACCATCTACGGGATGGTCCAGCAGCACGGCGGGCTGGTTCGCGTGAACAGCCAGCTGGGGCAGGGGACGTCGGTCAGCATCCTGCTGCCGGGCGAAGGCCGCGCCGCCAGCGAGATCGAGGACGCCGGCGACCGGACCGCCCCGGCCACCCACCAGGAGACCATCCTGCTGGCCGAGGACGAGGAGCGCGTCCGGAAGGTCATCGTGCTGGCGCTGGAGCGGGCCGGCTTTCGGACGCTGGTGGCGGCGGACGGGCGGGAGGCCATCCGCCTGCTGCGCGAGGACGCCGGATCCGTCGACATGGTCGTGCTGGACGTCGTCATGCCCGAACTGGGCGGGCCCGCGACCTGGGAGCAGATGCGGCGCATGCGCGGCGACCTGCGCGTCCTTTTCATCAGCGGCTACGCGGACGACCACCTGCTAGCGCAGCTGCCGCCCGACGCGGAGGTGCTGGGCAAGCCCTTCCGGATGGAGGAGCTCGTGACGCGCATCCGCAAGAAGCTGGCGGCCGCTTCCTGAGTTAGGCTCGGCCCGTGTCACAGCCGCTGCTGATCGTCGAGGTGTCCGTTCACGTGAAGCCCGATGCCGTGGAGGCGTTTCGGGCGGCGACGCTGGCCAACGCGCGCGCCAGCGTTCGCGAGCCGGGGATCGCGCGGTTCGACGTGCTGGTCGACCGCGCCGACCCCACGCGCTTCGTGCTGATCGAGGTGTATCGCACGCCCGACGCGCCCGCCGCGCACCGGGCCACCGCGCACTACGCCGCCTGGCGCGACGCGGTCGCCGACATGATGGCCGAGCCGCGCAGCCGGCGCGAGCTGACGAACGTGTTCCCGGACGCGGACGGCTGGTGAGCCCGTTCGAGCTGGCGACCGCGGGCCGCGTGCTCTTCGGCGCGGGCGTGCAGCGCCAGCTGGCGGCCGCCGTCGCCGACACCGGCGCGCGCGCCGCGCTGCTGGTCACCGGGTCCAGCCCGGCGCGCGCCGGGACCGTGGCGGCGGATCTTCAGGGCGCGGGGCTGTCGGTGACGCCGTTCCCGATCGGCGCCGAGCCGACGCTGGACGTGGTGCGGGCGGGCGTCGCCGCCGCGCGCGCGGCAGGCGCCGGC
>CAZPUH010000928.1:0-4075 GCA_964589215.1 uncultured Myxococcales bacterium
GCGCTCCTCGCCGTCTGCGGCGAGGACGCCAGCGCGTAGTAGGAGCGCGCCATCTGACGGCGTCTTCGCCGTCAGTTAGGCTGCGCGGTGCCCCCGGCGCCATACCCGCCCCCCGAAGCAGCCCCGACTCGGTCGCGCTCGCTAAGAGCAGGCCGACCCGGTCGCGCGCGATACAAGCAGGCCGACTCGGTCGCGCTCGCTAAAAGCAGGCCGACCCGGTTGCGCGCGCTCGATACAAGCAAGCCGACCCGGGCGCGCTTGCCCGCCGCCTATTGGACGGGCTGGAAGAAGCGGCGCCAGCGGATGGATTTGAACCAGGCGACCGGGCTGTAGCCGTCGATTTCGGCGCGCGACCACCAGATGATGAGGGCGCGCCCCTTGACCAGGTTCAGGTCGACGAAGCCCCAGACGCGGGAGTCGGACGAGTTGTCGCGGTTGTCGCCCATCACGAACAGGCGCCCGGCCGGAATCACCGTCCGCTGGAAGTCGCGGCCGCCGCGCCCGGGCTCCTGGATCGTCCGGTGCTGCTTGCCCCCCAGCGTCTCGATCCAGGTCTCGCACTCGTCGAACAGGCTGGGCGGGCGCTCGCGTTCGCTGGCCTCGCTCACCTCGCCGAGGTCGCAGGGCTGGCTGCTCTTCTCGCGCGGGACCGGCTTGCCGTTGATGTACAGCTCCTCCTGGCGCATCTCGACGACGTCGCCCGGCAGCCCGACGACGCGCTTGATGTAGTCGGTGCTGTGGTCCTGCGGGAACTTGAAGACGATGACGTCGCCCCGCTGCGGCTCCGCGTACTGCAGGATCTTCGTGTCGGTGAACGGGATGCTGAGCCCGTAGGAAAACTTCGACACGAAGATGTGGTCGCCGACCTCCAGCGTGGGGATCATCGACCCGGACGGAATCTGGAACGCCTCGACGACGAACGCGCGCAGCAACAGCGCCACCGCGACGGCGACGCCGATCGACTCCGAGTACTCGCGCATCGTCGACTTGCGGAACTTGGCGAGGTGGGCGTCCATCGCGTCGTCCAGCGCCGCGATTGCCTTGCGCATGTTGTCGAGCTCGTCGCCGCCCAGCGCCGCCTCGACCGCCATGATGTCGGTCTTGATCTCGGTCGCCACCACCTCGGGGATGCGGAACCCCTTGCGCTTCAGGATCCGCTCGGCCTCCTTGACCAGGTGCCGCCCCTCGGCGCGCGTGCGGCGCACCGCCGTCCGCTGGCGCCACCAGCCGTAGAGGGTGCCGGACTGTTCGTCGACGAGGTGCTTGCCGCCCATCAGTCCACCTTGAGGATGGCCAGGAAGGCCTCTTGCGGGATCTCGACGTTGCCCACTTGCTTCATGCGCTTCTTACCCTCTTTCTGCCGCTCCAACAACTTGCGCTTCCGCGAGATGTCGCCGCCGTAGCACTTGGCGGTCACGTTCTTGCGCAGGGCCTTCACCGTCGTCCGGGCGATGATCTTGGAACCGATGGCCGCCTGGATGGCCACCTCGAATTGCTGTTGCGGGATGAGGTCCTTCATCTTCACGCAGAGGTCGCGCCCCTTCTCGTACGACCCCTCGCGGTGGACGATCAGCGACAGCGAGTCGACGCGGTCGCCGTTCACCAGCAGGTCCATGCGGACCAGGTCGGCGGGCGCGTAGCCTTTCGGTTCGTAGTCCAGCGAGGCATACCCGCGCGACGACGACTTGAGGCGGTCGTAGAACCCGAAGACCATCTCGGTCAGCGGCAGGTCGTAGCGAATGATCACGCGCTTGTCGCCCGCGTACGTGAGGCCGGTTTGCTTGCCACGCTTGTCTTCGCACAACTTCAGGATGGCCCCCACGTATTCCGGCGGCGTGTGGATCGAGACGGCGATCATCGGCTCTTCGATGCGCTCGATGTCCCCTTCGCTGGGGAACTTGGCGGGGTTGTCGAGCTCGACGGTCTCGCCGTCGTGCAGCACGACCCGGAAGCGGACCGTGGGGGCCGTCGTGATGAGGTCCAGGTTGTACTCGCGCTCGAGACGCTCCTGGACGATCTCCATGTGAAGGAGGCCCAGGAAGCCGCAGCGAAAGCCGAACCCCAGCGCGGCCGAGGTCTCGGGCTCGCGGGTGAACGACGCGTCGTTGAGGCGCAGCTTGTCCAGCGCGTCGCGCAGGTCTTCGTAGCGGGCCGTGTCCGTCGGGAAGATACCGGCGAACACCATGGGCTTGGCCGGCTGAAAGCCCGGCAGCGCCTCGGCGCAGGGGTGAGCGGCGTCGGTGATGGTGTCGCCCACGCGCGCGTCGGCGACCTCTTTGATGGCGGCCGTGAAGAAGCCGACCTCGCCCGGGCCGATCTCCGGCATCTCGCGCGGGAACGGCGCGAACGCGCCAATCGTCTGGATCTCGTAGTCACGGCGCGCGGCGAGGAAGCGGACCTTCTGCTTCGGGCGCATCACGCCGTCGATGACGCGCACCAGGATCACGACGCCGCGGTAGCTGTCGTACCAGCTGTCGAGCAGCAACACCTTGAGCGGCTTTTCGGGGTCGCCGACGGGCGGCGGCACCTTGGCCACGACCGCCTCGAGGATCTCGACGATCCCCTTCCCTTCCTTCGCCGACGCCAGGATGGCCTCGGAGGCGTCGATGCCGATCACGTCCTCGATCTGGCGGCGGACGTTCTCGGGATCCGCGGCCGGCAGGTCGATCTTGTTGATGACCGGGATGATCGTGAGGTTGTTGTTCACGGCCAGGTACACGTTGGCCAGCGTCTGCGCCTCGACGCCCTGGGAGGCGTCGACGACCAAAACCGCCCCTTCGCAGGCCGCGAGCGAGCGCGAGACCTCGTAGTGGAAGTCGACGTGCCCCGGCGTGTCGATCAAGTTCAGCTCGTAGGTCTGGCCGTCGCTGGCCTGGTACTCGAGGCGGACGGTCGCGGCCTTGATCGTGATCCCGCGCTCGCGTTCCAGATCCATGCTGTCGAGGAACTGCGCCTTGCGCTCGCGATCGCTGAGCGCGCCGGTCGCGTCGAGCAGGCGGTCCGCGAGCGTCGACTTGCCGTGATCGATGTGGGCGATGATGGAGAAGTTGCGGATGAGGCGTGTCGGCGTGGACATAAAAGGGGGCCGGGCGGACGCCTAGCGGCCGGACGGGACGTGCAGTGTGAGCTGTCCCGGTAAGTTGTGCCGCTCTTTTTCGAGGATCAGATCGATGCCCTGTCGGATGTATTCCGCGACGGGGACGCGCGTCTTCGCGTTCAGCAGCTTCAGCTGATCGTTCTGCTCGGGCGTGATGTAGATGGTCGTGGAGATCTTCTTCCTCGCCATGGCGTGACCATGCATGACCATAGGTTCGCGGTCAAGAAGGCATGTACTTGATATGACCGCATTTTCGCCCTACCGTAGCGCAATGGCTAAGAGACTCTGGCTGGTCCCCGTGGCGTTGGCGGCCCTTTTGGCGGCGTGCGGCAGCACCCCGAAGCAGGCGGAGATGGTCTCGCACGCGAGCGGCACCAACGTCCCGGCCGGCCCCGCCGTGGACCGGAACAAGTGCAACGACAAGGGGAAGCACGTCGTCACGTCGGACACCAATCAGGACCAGAAGCCGGACGTCTGGAAGTTCTTCCAGGTCGCCGACATCGGCGGCCAGAAGACCGAGGTGCTCGCCTGCAAGCAGGTCGACCTCAATCACGACGGCAAGGTCGACATCGTCTACTACTACGACGACAAGGGCTCGGCGACGACGCTGGAAGAGTTCGACCTGGATTTCGACGGCAAGTTCGACCTGACCGTCTACTACGCGCAGGGCAAGAAGGTCCGCGAAGAGCTGGACACCAACTACGACCAGAAGGCGGACCTCTGGAAGTACTACGAGGACGAGAAGCTGGTCCGCATCGAGCGGGACACCAACGGCGACGGGAAGATCGACGAGTGGCAGTACTACGAGGGGGGCAAGCTGGATCGCATCGGGTACGACACCACCGGCTCCGGCAAGGTCGATCGCTGGGACCGCGCGCCCGAGGGTGACGAAGGCGCTGAGAGCGGTGGCGGCGCCGCCCCGGCGGCCGGCGCGACCCCGGCCGGTGGCGCAGCGCCGGCCACGGGCGCGGCCCCGGC
>CAZPUH010000929.1:0-7216 GCA_964589215.1 uncultured Myxococcales bacterium
AGTCCTATGCCGCGTCGCTTGAAGGCGCGTCGCAAAGGTGCGTAATATCCAGTCTGCAGCTTGGCCCTATGACAGATTTGTCGCAGGGTTCCCGCGTCCGACACGGTGACGGATGGAGCAGGCCCGCATACCGGAACGGTATCGGCTCATCGAAGAGGTGGGCCAGGGCGGCATGGCCGTGGTCTACCGCGCGCAGGACGAAACGCTGAAGCGCGAAGTCGCGATCAAGATCCTGCACCAGCACCTGGCCGGTGAAGCGGATTCGAAAGCGCGGCTGGAACGCGAGGCCCAGGCAGTCGCCAAGCTGCGCCACGAAAACATTCTCGAGATCTTCGACTATTCGGGCACGGGCTCGGCGACGTCGTTCATCGTCACGGAGTTCATCGACGGCCAGACGCTGAAGCAGTTCCTGGGCAAGCACCAGCCGCGCTTCCCGGAGATCGCGGCGCTGATCGGCGTCGAGGTGTGCCGCGCGCTGGGGCACGCGCACGGGCTGGGCGTCATTCACCGCGACGTGAAGCCCGAGAACGTGATGATCCGCAAGGACGGCCTCATCAAGCTGATGGACTTCGGGATCGCGCAGGTGCTGGACTTCCAGCGCATGACGGTGACCGGCCAGCTGCTCGGCTCGCCCGCGTACATGGCGCCCGAGATCATCGAGGGCAAGCCGCTCGACTTTCGCACCGACGTCTTCTCCGTCGGGATCATGCTGTACCTGCTGGCGACGGGCGCGCTGCCGTTCGCCGGCAAGAACCCGCACGAGGTGCTGCGTCGGATCTCGGAGGGCAGGTTTCCCGATCCGCGCACCATCGCGCACGGCGTCGACCAGCGGGCCGCGCGCATCATCACGCGCGCGCTGGCGCGCCGCCCCGACGATCGGTACCCCGACGTGGCGCCGCTGGCCGACGACCTCGTCGCCTATCTGGCGGACGCGGGGCTGACCGACGTGCGCGCCGAGCTGCGCGGCTTCTTCGCCGATCCGACCTGCTACGAGAAGGCGCTGCCCGCCCGGATGGCGGCCGCGTTGAGCGCGGCGGCCGGCAAGCACCTGCGCGAGCGGCGGGTGGCGCGCGCGATGGAGCTGTGGAATCGCGTCCTGGCCTTCGACCCGCAGAACGCCGAGGTGACGGCGGCGCTGGATCGTCTGGAGGGGCGGCGGCGGCTCCGGCGCGCGTCGCTGGCGTTGCTGGCCATCGGCGTCGTGGTCGTCGGCGCCTGGACGGGGGCGCGCCACTTGCGGTCGCCTCCGCCGGCGCCCGTCGTGACGCAGCGGCTGAGCGCGCCCACGACGCCGCCCTCGCCTGCTCCTGCGCCGGAGGGCGCGCTGCGGACCGAGGCCGGGCCGGCGCAGCCGCAGATGTCCGAGCAGCCACGACCGGCGCATCCTCATCCGGCGCGCGCCCGGCCGGAACGGCAGGTCGCCGTCGCGGCGCCGGCGGCCGCGGTCCCGACGCGCACGTTCACGCTGGGTCCGACGCCCCAGAACGTCGACGTCTACCTCGACGGGCAGCGGCAGTTCGCCTACGACCCGGCGCACACCTCGATCGCGATCCCCTGGAACGCCGACCACGTGCTGGAGCTGCGCAGCCCCAGCGGCTGCTGCTTCGTCGAGCGCGTCGAGATCGGCCCCGACCACCCGCTGCCGCCCGACGCGATCATCGCGCGCCGGTTGAAGTGGCGTCCGGCGCGCGTCGTCGTCACGACCGAGCCGCCCAGCCCGGCGGCGCGGGTGCTGGTGCGCGATCCGAACCGAAAGCTGGCGACGACCGCGGCACGCCCGGGCGACGAGATCGACGTCCCGTTCTTCCCCGACGACGAGCTGAGCAAGGACGTCGAGGTCGCCGTCGACGCCGGCGACGCTTTCGCCAGCGATCGGATTCGCGTCCGCGCCGGGCAGAAGCTGAGCCACGTCGTGAAGCTGCGTCCGGGCGCCAATTGATGAGGAGGCGCAACCGCCTGCGGGCGGCGTCGGTCCTCGCGATCTTTCTGGCGCTCACCTGGACCCTCCGCGGCGCGGTCGCCGCGCCCGCCACCCCGCGCGAGGCGTTCGAGCGCGGCCGGACGGCGTTCGGGCGCGCCGAGTACCGGCGCGCCATCGAGATCCTGAACCCGCTGGTCTATCCGGAAGTCGTTCTCGACAGCGAAGGAGAGGTCGTCCAGGCGCACCGCATGCTGGGCGTCGCCTACCTCTACGTCAACCGGGCAGCGGACGCGCGGCGCGAGTTCCACAAGCTGCTCGAGCTTCGTCCGGACTACCGCTTCGATCCTCTGATGGATCCGCAACCCGTCGTCGACGCGTTCAACGCCGTCGTGAAGGAAGAAGAGGCGGAGATCGCGGCCATCGAGCTGCGCCGGCGGCAGCGCGATCAAGAGCTGGCCGCCCGCCGGCAGCGAGAGGCGCGCCTGCACCCCTCCCCCGCGTCGACGATCGTGTACGAGCGGCACTCTTACTTGCTGAACTTCGTGCCGTTCGGAGCCGGCCAGTTCCAGAACGGCCAGCGCCGCAAGGGGTGGCTGTTCCTGGGCCTGGAAGGCGGCCTGGCCGCCATCTCGCTGGGTGCGTTCCTCACCAACTTCGCTCTTTACGGCATCGAACCGCGCCGCCACTGCCTGGTCGACCAGATAGTCGACGCGACGGGGGTGCGGGCCGCCTGCCCGATGGGCGAGATCGACCACTCCCAGGAAAACACCTCCCGGAACCTGCTGGCCGTGCAGCTGGTCTCGGGCGGTCTGTTTTTCGCCGCGGCGATCTGGGGCGTGGTGGACGCCCTTCGCCACTACCGCGGCTACGTGCAGCTGCCGGCGGCGCCCACCGCCGGCGACGTGCACATCGGCCTGAGCCCGTTCGGACTTTCCGCGTCTTTGCAGTTCTGAGAGCCCCCGACAAAGGACCCACTCGAGATGGCGACCCTCAAGATTCAGCTCCCCGGAGACGGGACGAAGATCTACAGGATCCACAAGAAGCTCACGTCGCTGGGGCGCAGCGACGACGCGGACGTGCCGCTGCCGGACGCCTCGCTGTCGGACAGCCCGGCACACATCCACTTCGACGGGCGTGAGTTCAATCTGGCGGCGACCGACCGCGACGCGGAGATCCTGGTCAACGGGCGCAAGCGGACCAAGCACCGCCTGGCCCACGAGGACCGCATCCGGATCGGCAGCGTCGAGCTGGAGTTCTCGCTGTACGACCACCCTGCCACCGACGAGCCGGCGGCCAGCGACGCCACGACCGAGCTGGCGTCGTACAAGAAGCTGTACGAGTTCAGCGGGAAGCTGATGTCCAGCTACGAGCTGCCGGCGCTGGTCGATCAGCTGCTGGACGTGATGATCCAGGTGTCCAACGCCGACAAGGGGTTCCTGGTGCTGATGGAGTCGGGCGAGCCGGTCGTCAAAGCCGCGCGCAACCTGCGGCGGGAGACGATCGCAGACGGGGTCAGCCAGCTGTCGGACTCGATCCTGGCGCACGTCGTGAAGACCCGGCAGCCGCTCATCATCTCGGACGCGCTGAACGACGAGGAGTTCCGCAACTCGATGTCCGTCGTCAACCTGAAGCTGACGTCGGTGATGTGCGTCCCGCTGCTCGAGCGCGGCAACATGCTGGGCGTCATCTACGTCGGCAATGACAGCGTGGCCCAGCTGTTCAAGCCGTCCCACCTGGAGGTCATCTCGGTCTTCGCGGCCCAGGCGGCGCTGCTGGTCCGCAACGCGCTGCTGGTGAACGAGCTGCAGCTGGACAATCGGTCGCTGCAAAAGCGGATCGAGCAGATCCGGTTTGGCGAGATCCTGGGGTCGTCCCCGCGCATGCAGGACATCTTCCGCAAGGTGCAGAAGGTGGCGGCCACCGACATCTCCGTCCTCATCACGGGCGAGACCGGCACCGGCAAGGAGCTGATCGCGCGCGAGCTGCACACGCGGTCCAACCGGGCCAAGCACCCCTTCATCACGATCAACTGCGGCGCGATCCCCGAGAACCTGCTGGAGTCGGAGCTGTTCGGGCACGTCCGGGGCGCGTTCACGGGCGCCGTGAGCAACAAGATGGGGCGCTTCCAGGCGGCCGACCGCGGCACGCTGTTCCTGGACGAGATCGGCGAGATGCCGCTGGCGCTGCAGGTCAAGATCCTGCGCGCGCTGCAAGAGAAGGTCGTCGTGAGGGTCGGCGACACCACCCCCGAGACGGTCGACATCCGGATCCTGGCCGCGACGAACCGCGACCTGGACGTCGAGATGAAGGCCGGACGCTTCCGCGAGGACCTCTACTACCGCCTCAACGTCGTGCACCTGCACCTGCCGCCGCTGCGCGACCGGGGCGACGACGTCGTCGTGCTGGCACGCTACATGGTGGGGCGCTATGCGCCCGAGTACGGCGGCCGCGTCCGCGGGTTCACACCCAACGCCATCGCCGCCATCAAGCGGCATCGCTGGCCGGGAAACATCCGCGAGCTCGAGAACCGGATCAAGAAGGCGGTCGTGCTGGCCGACCGCGCGCTGCTGGGGCCGGAGGATCTGGACCTGTCGCCCGACGACCTGCCGGCCATCCTGCCGCTGGCGGACGCCAAGGAGAAGTTCCAGCGCGAGTACATCAACGAGGTGCTGCTGCTGAACAACGGAAACCGCACCAAGACGGCCCGCGACCTGGGCGTCGATCCCCGCACCATCTTCCGACACCTGGAAAAGGGCGACGGGCCGGACCTGGGAGACGACGCCGGAGCGCTCCCCCCCTCGGAAGAGTGAGGCAAAGCCTGATCAGCGACAGAAATGTCCGGGTCGCGGCCGCATCAGTGGCCGCTCGGTGGCGCCGCGCGGGGCGTTCGGGGCTGGCACGTTTGCTGCTGAATCCAGCACTGGCGCTCCTGTTGCTGGCCCTGTCGCAACCGATGTTCGCCTGCGTCATCCCCGTGGCCCCCGATTTTCAAGATCCGCTCGCCGCCGTCAACGCGCCTCCCGCAATCCTCGGCGGCGACCCGCTCTTCGGGTCGGTCGTGACCATCACCTCCAGCTTCACGTTCCGGTTCTCGGTGACCGACCCGAACGTGAGCGACTCCCTCTACGTCCGCTGGGTGCTCGACTACCCGCCCTTCCAGTCCACCACCTTCAAGATTGACGACAGTCGCTACCCGCCGCCCGCCACGGGCACCGTCCACACCGAAAATCCGTCGCGCACGTTCGACTGCTCGAACGGCTTCGCCACCATCACGACGCCACAACCGCTGGACGTTTTCGTCGCGGACCGGCCGCTCGAGCAGAGGACGGCGGACAACAACAACCGTCTCGACATCGTCGAGACCGGGGGCTACGTGACGCGCGGCAACTGGACGGTGTTGTTCCAGTGCCCGACCGCGAGCGCACAGGCACAATGATGGTCGGTCGTCGGTTCGCGCGTGTCCTGGTTCTGTTCGCCGCCGTCGCGTCGGGCTGCGCGGCGGCCAACGGGGGAAGCGCCGGCTTCCCGGGGATGGGTGGGTCCGTGGGCGCCGGAGGCTCCAGCTCCGGCAGCGGGGGCTCCACCGGCAACGGAACCGGCGGCGCGAGCGCCGGGTGCCTGACCGACAAGTGTGTCCCGCTGCTGACCGGCTCCGTCGCCTGGGCCGTGGAGGTCGACCCGCTGAGCTCCTCGGTGTACGCGCACACCCAGATCGTCAGCCGCAACGTCGTCAGCAACCCCTTCTTCGTCGCCGAGACCGCCAATCCCGTGAGCGTCACGTTCAATGCCATCCCCAACGGAGGGGCGATTCCGGCGCTCGCCAACACCGTGCTGACGATGGCGCCCCTCGTGCCCGGGCGGCCTGACGTCGTCTACCAGTCGACGGCCGTGTCGTCCGGAAGCTCGACGACCGCGATGCTGCTGGTCCCTGATGACGCGCTCGACATGGCGGCCTCGATCTCGTTGATTCCGCTGCCGCCTTCCGACCAGCAGACGCCCGTGTACGCCTTTTCGGTGACCGTATCCTCGATCGTCGCCGTCAGCTTCCCGGCCGGCGACGTCTCGACGTCCGGGCAGCTGCTCGACTCGTTGCAGAATCGGCCGCCGGCCACGTTCGTGGCGAAGGCGTTCCAGAACGGGCTCCAGGTGAGCAACGCGCCTTTCACCCAGTCCGACGGGACGTTCCAGCTGGAAATTCCGGCGGCAGCGACCGCAAACCCGCTGATCGTGGAGCTGCTTCCGACCTCGTCCGACCCGTGGGTCACGTCGGCGCCCCTGACGATCGCGGCGGGCACCAAGCTGGGCACCATCACCCTGCCGGCCTACGTGAAGGCGGATACCTTCAGCGTCGCCGTCACCAGCGGAACGGCGCCCATCTCCGGCGTCTTCGTCCGCGCGCAGAGCTCGCTGGGCGCGACCGCGGGTAGCGGGGCCGTCACCGGCACGGCCCAGTACGCCGCCAGCGGGACGACGGACATGAGCGGCAACGTCACGCTGCCGCTGTTACCCGGCAGCACGTACGCGATCGCGGCCACGCCACCCGCGGGCTCCGTCTACGCCAGCCAGTGCGTGCCGATGGTGAAGACCGTCTCGGGCGGCACGTCGAACTCCGGCACACCGCCGAACGTGAAGACGATAACCGCGCCGCTGCGTCCCGTCCTGAGCGGCATCATCCGAACCGCCGCAGGCCTGGCGGTCCCCAACGTGTCGGTCTCGGCGACCGGGACCCCCGACCCGTCCCCGCCCTGCGGCGCGCCGGCGGCCGTCACCGCCACCACGGCGACGGACGTCAATGGCAGGTATGCGCTGCCGCTGGACCCGGGCACCTACCAGGTCGACTACGACCCGCCGGCCGGATCGGCGGCGCCGCGCCTGACCGAGTGGAGCGTGGCCGTCGCCGGAGGGGGGGACGTTTCGCATGACGTCACCCTGCCCGGTGGGGCCGTGGTCGCCGGCTCGGTCAGCGGCGCGAAGGGCGAGGCGCTTCCCTCGGCCGTGGTCCGCTTTTTCGAGGTGCGGTGCACGTCGCCCAGCGACTGCCAGGGGCCGAATCGGGTCGCCCCGCGGCTGATCGGTAAAGCTCTGACCGACACCCAGGGGCGCTACCGGATGGTGGTAGCCGCCCCATCCGCCCAGTAGCCGCCGGAACGCCGGATTTGACACCACCGGCGTAGGCCCGTAGGTTTCGCAGGCACCCCGGCGCTCCGGGGTCCCCGGCGGGAGCGGCGCTCCGCACCCGCCCCACCGTAATGCCGTCCGACACCTCTGCCTCGCCGCCCGAATATCGCCGCTATC
>CAZPUH010000930.1:0-2403 GCA_964589215.1 uncultured Myxococcales bacterium
CTGCTTCTGGAAGATCTCGTCCAGGTTGTCGTGGTACGTGAACTTCAGGATCGTCGTCGAGCCGACCAGGATCTTGTCACCGTCGGCCAGCTCTTTGCGATCGACCTTGATGCCGTTGCAGAAGGTGCCGTTCGTCGACCCGAGATCCTGTAGGAAGACCTTGTTTCCCTCGACGACCACCTGCGCGTGCTCGCGCGAGATGCCGTCGTCGAGCAGCCGGATGTGCGCCTTCTGACCGCGGCCGATGATCGTCTTGTCGGTCTCGACCTTGTACATCTCGCCGACGCTCGCGCCAGCCAGAACCACCAGGTAGGCCCGGTCCCGCTTGACCCCCGTCGCCGGCGACTGCGGCTCGAAGATATGGGTTCTCTCGTCGGCCCCCATTCCGCAGGCTCTATGCTATCACAGATGGTTCCGGCTCACGAATCAAGCCGCGCGCGAAACTTGCGAGACGCGCGCCCGCGGGACCGAAAGGTGCGACCAGCGCGCACGCTTCCGACACCAGCGTGTGAAGTCGGACCCGGGCCGCCGACGCGTGCTGGTCGTGCTCGGCGTCGTCGCGGTCGTCGGCGTGCTGGAAGGCAATCCCGTAAGCCTCACCGTAGCGCGCCAGGGCCGTGACGACGTCGGGCGAGGCGCCCGCCGCCAGCGCACCGACCTCCAGCGCGGACCGGAAGAGGGCAGCGGTCTTTTCCGCGTGTAGGAGCTCCAACCCCTCCAGCGTGGCGGGAGGAGACTCGCCCAGGTCGCGCGCCTGGCCGCGCACCATGCCGCGCGCGCCGGCGCCGCGCGCCAGCGAGAGGGCGGCGCGCAGATATCGCTCGGGCGCCCCGGCTCGCTCGCCGGCCTCGGCGATCCACTCGAAGGCCAGCGTCAGCAGCGCATCACCCGCCAGGATCGCCGTCGCCTCGCCGAACGCCTTGTGATTGCTGGGGCGGCCGCGCCGGAAGTCGTCGTCGTCCATCGCCGGCAGGTCGTCGTGAATCAGCGAGTAGCAGTGCACCAGCTCGACGGACGCCGCCGCCAGCCGCACGTTGTCGTCGATGCCGCCCGCCGTCTCGGCCGCGGCCAGCGCCAGCAGCGGGCGGATCCGCTTGCCCGGCGCCAGCAGCGAGTAGCGCATCGCCTCGACGAGCCGGCCCGGGTCGCCGTCCGCCGGCGCGGCCATGCGCTGCTCGAGCAACGCAGCCAGCGCCGCGCGCTGCTGTTCGACCCAGCCGGTCAACGAATCGGAAGACGCGCGCATCAGGTCTGATCGAACGGGGTCAGGCGGGGCGCGGCGGCGTTCCCGAGAAGCAGCTCGACCTTTTTCTCGGCGCCGTCGAGGATCGCGGTCCCGCGGCGGCACAGCTCCATCCCTTCTTCGAAGGCCCGCAAGCTGTCCTCGAGCGGGAGGTTGCCCCCTTCGAGGCGTTCGACGAGCCCGCGCAGACGTCCGAGGATGTCCTCGAACCGCGCCGTCTCGGCCAGCGCGCCGCTGGCGGCGGCCGCTTCGGGATCGGTCTTTCCCTCGGGGGACATGCGGTTTCTGTTGTACCTGGAACCGCAGGGCCGTTCCACAACGGAGTGTTGCCACCTTCGCCCCGACGACGTTGTATTCTACCGGCCCATGGCCGTCGAAACTCCTCCGCCCGAGCTCGGTGCCCCATGCCCGGGGTTCAGCCTTCCTGCCGTCGACGGAAAGACCTACGCGCGCGACGACTTCGCCGGCTCGCCCGTGTTGTGCGTCATGTTCATCTGCAACCACTGCCCGTACGTGAAGGCGGTCGAGGACCGGTTGATCCGGCTCGCGCGCGAGCTCGGCCCGCGTGGTGTTCAGTTCGTTGCCGTCTGCTCCAACGACGCCGAAAGCTACCCCGACGACGCCTTCGACAAGCTGCGCGACCGGTGGCGCGACAAGGCGTACGGGTTTCCGTACCTGCACGACGAAGCTCAGGACGTCGCGCGCGCCTTCGGCGCCGTCTGCACGCCGGACATCTTCGTCTACGGCGCGGACCGCAAGCTCGCCTATCGGGGGCGCATCGACGACTCCTGGAAAGACGAGAGCAAAGTGACCCGGCGCGAGCTGGCCGCCGCGCTGGAGGCGCTGCTGGCCGGCCAGCCCGTTCCCGCGCCGCAGCGGCCGTCGATGGGGTGCTCGATCAAATGGCGACAGCAGGCAGCCTGACCAAGCGGGCCGGGGGCGGCGCTGCGGGCCACCCCAATCCCAAGGAGCACTGGCGCGCTTACCTCGAGCGCAAGGGGCTCAAGACCACCCAGCAGCGCGAGGCGATCGTCGACGCGTTCCTGCGCTCGTCGGGCCACGTCGCTCTGGAGGACCTTCTTTCGTCGGCCCGCCGCAAGCACCCGCGGGTGGGGCTGGCCACCGTGTACCGGACCGTGAAGCTGCTGGAAGAGGCGGGC
>CAZPUH010000931.1:0-2552 GCA_964589215.1 uncultured Myxococcales bacterium
CGTCCAGGCTCGCAAGCTGCGCCACCGCGGCGGCGGCCTCCGGGCGAGCGGCCTGGCTGGCCAGCGCCGCCGCCGCGCGCGCCAGCACCTCGCCGTAAGCATCCGGCGCGCCGGGGGCCCCGGCGCCGGTGGTCCCCGCCGCATCCGCTGCTCCCGTCCGCCCCGCCACCGCGACGACGACGCCAAACACCAGCGCCGCCGCAGCCCGTACTTTTGCCATGGGCGGCCCGATTATAGCCGGACCGCCGGGTTTAGCGTTGTTCGAAGTACCGGGATATTGCTTCGCGCAAGGCGAGCCGCGCGCGATGAAGGCGCGTCTTCACGGTCGGGATGGAGATGTCGAGCACCTCGGCCGTCTCCTCGTTCGAAAGCCCTTCGACGTCGCGAATGAGGAAGACGGTCTTGTAGATCTCCGGCAGCTCGTCGACGGCCGCCTGGATCCGGCGGCGCAGCTCGTCGCTCTGCAGCTCGTCGTCGGGCCGGCGGGCCCAGTTGTCGCCGGGTGCGGGGATGTGGCCGTAGGTGTCCAGGAAATCGACCGGCAGCTCTTCGGTCGACACCTCGGGGTGGCGCCGCTGGGACCGCAGCCGCATCAACGCCGCGTTGGCCGCGACCCGGTAGACCCAGCTGCCGAACTGCGAGTCGCCCTTGAAGGTGTCCAGCTTGCGCCACACGGACAGGAAGGTGTCCTGGACGATCTCCTTCGCCTCCGTCTCGTTCCGGACGAAACGGAACGCGAGGCGGTACACCTTGTCCTCGTACCGCTCCACCAATTGCTCGAACGCGGCAAAGTCCTTGGCGCGCGCACGGGTGACCAGCTCCTCGTCGGTGACGGGAGCCGGCGCGCCAGCATCGGGGGTCGTCGGCGTGGCCATCGTTGACCGGTCTCGATTCTCCCAGATAATCACGTCCGCCGATAGCGCCCTTCGCGCTCTCATCGGGTCCCGTCGCCCGTCCGCGCGGCGAGCCGCGTCCACGCGGTGAGGCGGCGTGCTAGAAATGCGACATGCATGCACGGGCCGCGGCAGCGTTGGCTGTCCTCTGGGCCGGTCTGGCAAGCGCTGCGCCACCGTCGGCAACACCCCCGGCGACGGCACCGCCCCCGCCCACCGACCTCCCTCAGATTCCCTTCGAGAAGCTCACGCTGCCGAACGGGCTGGAGGTGATCCTGCACGAGGACCACCGCACGCCCGAGGTCGCCGTCGACGTCTGGTACAAGGTCGGGTCGCGAGACGAAGCGCCCGCCCACACCGGCTTCGCCCACCTCTTCGAGCACATCATGTTCCAGGGGACCAAGCACATCCCCGAGGACCGCTACTTCGCCTTCCTGCAGAAGGCGGGCGCGTCCAACGTGAACGGCTCGACCGCGGCCGACCGCACCAACTACTACGAGGTCGTCCCGTCCAACCAGCTCGAGCTCGCGCTGTGGCTGGAGAGCGATCGAATGGGGTTCCTGCTGGACCGCCCGTCGTTCAAGGAGACGCTCGACAACCAGCGCGACGTCGTGAAGAACGAGCGCCGCCAGCGCTACGAGAACCGCCCGGCCGGGATCATCCCCGAGGTGCTGGCGGAGGCCATCTACCCCGCCGACCATCCCTACCACCACTCGGTGATCGGCTCGATGGCCGATCTGTCGGCCGCCTCCGTCGACGACGTGAAGGCGTTCTTCCGCACCTACTACGCGCCCGGGAACGCCACGCTGACGATCAGCGGCGACATCGACCGCGCGAAGACCAAGGAGCTGGTGCAGAAGTACTTCGGCCCGATCCCCGCGGGGGCGCCGGTCGTGCGACGGGCCGGCGGCGAGGTCCGCATGGCGGCGCCCAAGCGGATCGCCATGGAGGCCAAGATCCAGCAGCCGCAGCTCTACGTCGACTACCCGTCTCCGGCCAACTTCGCGCCGGGAGACCGCGAGCTGGACGTGCTGGCGAACATCCTGGGCAACGGCAAGGCGTCGCGCCTCTACAAGCGGCTGGTGTACGACCTCAAGATCGCGCAGGCGGTCGGGGCCTCGCAGCAGAGCCAGCTCTTGTCGAGCACGTTCGAGATCACGGCGTCGCCCATGCCGGGACACACGCTGGACGAGATCCTGGCCGTCATCGACGAGGAGGTCGCCAAGCTGCAGGCCGCGCCGCCGACGCCGGCCGAGGTCGATCGGGCGAAGAATCAGATCGAGTCGGAGACGGTGCGCAGCCTCGAGTCGGTGCTGGCGCGCGCCGAGCGGCTGCAGTCGTACAACTATTCGCTGGGGGACCCCGGCTTCGTGACCGAGGACCTGCGGCGCTACCGCGCGGTCGACGCCACGGCCTTGCAGCGCTACGCCCGCGAGGTGCTGGACCGGAGCAACCGCGTGGTGGTCACCGTCGACCCGAACCCGGAAGCGCCCATCATGGGACGGGTGAAGAAATGATCCGCGAGCTCTCGAAACTCCGAGCCTTTTCCGCCGTCGCACTGGGCTGCGCGGGGCTGGCCTGCGCGAGCCAGGCGCCGAAGCCGGCCGCCACGCCCGCAGCCGCCCCGCAGGCGATGACGCCCGCCCCCCCGCCGGCGCC
>CAZPUH010000932.1:0-2761 GCA_964589215.1 uncultured Myxococcales bacterium
GGGCGCGCGCCTCGAGCAGCTGCCGCTGATCTGGCGGGACCTGGTGGCCGCCGGGTTCGAGTCGGGGCACGCCTACGGCAAGGCGCTGCGCACCGTGAAGTCCTGCGTGGGCGACACCTGGTGCCGCTACGGCGTGCAGGATTCCGTGGGCCTCGCCGTGCGGATCGAGAACCGCTACAAGGGGCTGCGCAGCCCGCACAAGCTGAAGTCCGCCGTGTCCGGCTGCGCGCGCGAGTGCGCCGAGGCGCAGGGGAAGGACTTCGGCATCATCGCGACAGAGAAGGGGTGGAACCTCTACGTCTGCGGCAACGGCGGCATGAAGCCGCAGCACGCGCAGCTCCTGGCCACCGATCTCGACGAGCCGACGCTGGTCAGGTACATCGACCGATTCCTGATGTTCTACATCCGCACGGCCGACCGGCTGCAGCGGACGGCCGGCTGGCTGAACAACCTCGAGGGCGGCATCGCCTACCTGCGCGACGTCGTCGTCCACGACAAGCTGGGCATCGGCGCCGAGCTGGAGGCCGAGATGGCCCACGTGGTCGGCACGTACAAGTGCGAGTGGAAGGACGCGCTCGAGGACCCCCAGAAGCTGGCCCAGTTCCGCGGCTTCGTGAACAGCCCCGCCGCCGATCCCAGCCTGGTGTTCATCCGCGAGCGCGGACAGCCGCGCCCCGCCCACCCGCACGAGAAGCGCGAGCTGCTGGACCGCCTGGCGGATCCATCGCCCGCGACGAAGAAGGAGGCCGCATGAGCGTCGCCGTCCACGTCGAAGAGCCGGCGGCGGCCGATCCAGGCCTGGTCTGGATCGATACGTGCGCGCTGGACGACATCTCGCCCGCCACCGGCGTCGCCGCGCTGATCGGCGACCGCCAGATCGCGCTGATCCGCCCGGACGAGGGCGAGAGGGTCTACGGGCTCTCGAACTACGACCCCTTCAGCCAGGCCTTCGTGATCTCCCGCGGCATCGTGGGCGACCGCGGCGGCCGCCTCAAGATCGCCTCCCCGATCTACAAGCAGACGTTCGACCTGGAGACGGGCGCCTGCTTCGAAGACCCCCTGGTGAAGCTACCCGTCTACCCGGTCCGTGTGCGCGACGGCCGGGTCGAGATCGGCATCGCGCCGTGAAACGGAGACCGACATGAAGACCGAGAGTAACTTTCACACCGGTCCGCACTGGATCAGCGAGTGGAACCCGGAGGACGAGACCTTCTGGCGCGAAACGGGGCGGCGCGTGGCGCGCCGCAACCTGATCTGGTCCATCGTGGCCGAGAACATCGGCTTCTCGGTGTGGCTGATCTGGAGCGTCGTGGCACCGCGCCTCAACAAGGTCGGCTTCCACTACACGACCGAGCAGCTCTTCTCGCTGGTCGCGCTGCCGGGGCTCATCGGGTCGTTGATGCGGTTCCCCTACACGTTCGCGGTGCCCCGCTTCGGCGGCCGCAACTGGACGATCGTCAGCGCGCTGCTGCTGTTCATCCCGACGACGGCGCTGGTGCTGCTGGTACGCGACCCGTCGACGCCGTACTGGTTGATGGCGCTGGCGGCGGCGACAGCCGGCCTCGGCGGCGGAAACTTTGCCTCCAGCATGGCCAACATCTCGTTCTTCTACCCGGACCGCGCCAAGGGGTTCGCGCTGGGGTTGAACGCGGCCGGCGGCAACATCGGCGTCAGCACCGTGCAGCTGCTGATCCCGCTGGTCATGACCGTGCCGATCCTGGCCGGCACGACCAAGCTGCACCTCGAGAACGCCGGTCTCTTCTGGATGCCGCTCATCGCGATCGCGGTGGTGGGCGCGGCGCGGTTCATGAACAACCTCGCCTCGGCGCGCTCGACGTTTCGCGACCAGATCACGGTCACCCGCAGCAAGCACACCTGGGTGATGGCGTGGCTCTACATCGGCACGTTCGGCTCATTCATCGGCTACTCGGCGGCGTTCCCGCTGCTGCTGAAGACGCAGTTCCCGCAGGTGACGATGAACCTGGCGTTCCTGGGCGCGCTGGTCGGCTCGATCGCGCGGCCGCTGGGCGGCAAGCTGGCCGATCGCATCGGCGGCACGCGCGTGACGATGTGGAACTTCGTGGTCATGGGGCTCGCGACGCTGGGCGTGTCGCACTTCGTGCACCAGCATTCGTTCGGCGGGTTCCTGGGCGTCTTCCTGCTGCTGTTCGTGACCACCGGCGTCGGGAACGGCTCGACGTTCCGCATGATCCCGGTGATCTTCCGGCGCGAGAAGCTGCGCGCCGTCGAGGGCCAGGGACCCGAGGCCGAGCGGCAGGCGCTGGCCGTCGCGCGTCGCGAGAGCGCCGCGGTGCTGGGCTTCACGTCGGCCATCGGCGCCTGCGGCGGATATCTGATTCCCCGCTCGTTCGGGGCCTCGATCCACGCGACGGGCGGCGTCGAGCTGGCGCTGCACGGCTTCCTGGTCTTCTACGTCACGTGCGTGGCGCTGACCTGGTGGTTCTATGCCCGCAAGACCGCGGCGGCCGCCGCGCCGGTCCGCAACCTGGCGGAGGCGCAAGTCGGGACGATCTGAGGGGCTGACGGCGCGACCCGCGGGTGGCGCCTCATGTTACTTGCATTGTACCGGGCCGAAACCACCTCTTAACCGCAACGGGTGCAAGCTGGACGGGATGGCACTGACGGTCGACGAAGCAACACGGATCGTCCAGTTCTGCCTGGCGGGGGATGGCTGGGGGAAGGCGTTGTACGAGGGCGACGTCCGCACGATCAACCTGGTCGTGCACGCCGCCGACCGGAC
>CAZPUH010000933.1:0-2394 GCA_964589215.1 uncultured Myxococcales bacterium
AACTCGAGGCGGCCATCCGCGCTTACGTCGACATCAACAACGAAAAGCCGCGCCCCTTCGTCTGGACGAAGACCGCCGACGAGATCCTCGACAGCATTAAGCGATACTGTCTACTAACTTCTGAGACAGGACACTAGCGGCAACGTCGTTCACGTAAGCGCCAGGACGCCGGCACGCCAACTTGGGGCGTCAGTCGCCGTCGTTCTCGCCGCGCTTGTTCCCCTCGCCCTGGGTCACGCGGGCGTAGGCGCGGGCGAACTCGGCCCCGAAGATGGCGGCGTGCAGCTCTTGATCGTCGGTCAGGGCCTGGTCGAACCGTTCCAGGTAGGCCTTCCATTGCCCCTTGGCCTTGGCGGCCGAGAACAGCCGCCCGCCGACGTCCAGGTCGTTGGCGCGCGGATCCAGCGACTGCAGCAGCGCGCGCACGCCCTCGGTCACCGCCTCCATCATCGCGATGTGGTGGATGCCGAAGTCCGCGAAGATGGCGATCAGATCGTGGGTCACCGTCGTGACGTCCACGCCGGGGCCCAGCAAGTGGTCGAGGATCTCGCGGCTGGTGCGGGCCCGGTGCAGCGGCGTGCGGCCGTTGATGGTGCGGACGCCGACCTCGGCGCCGAACTGCTCGTACCCCTTCCGCAAGCCGACGAAGGCCTCGCTGAACGCCTCGAGGATCTTTTGCCGCCGGATGAGCGCGTCGAACTCGGCGTTCTGGTCGGCGATCCCCGATTCGAACGCACCCGACGGTGACGAGGGGCGGGCGGCCTCGGCGACGCGCACCGGCTGCTCCCGCCCGGACGGGGCGACGCGCGGGGGCTGCTGCGGCGGAGGCAGGCTCGGCGCGTTCGGATCAGCGGCGTCGGCGCGGCCCCAGGCCAGCGTCTTGCGCGGGCCCGTCTCGTGCACCTGGCGCCGGTTGACGATCGTCACCTCGATGCGCCCCAGGTGAATGCGTGACCGGTCGGTGAGGGGGGCAGGGACGTTCTTCGCCAGCCGCTTGCCGTCCAGCACGGTGCCGTTGGTCGATCCCAGGTCGTAGTAGTCGACCGTGTCCGCGCCGAAGTGAATCAGGCCGTGCCACTCCGAGACGAACGGGTCGTCGAGCGCGATGTCGTTCAGCTGGTTGCGCCCGATGCGAACCGGTGACTTCGCGAACGTCAGCGTCCGGTGGGAGGTGGACGTGGGATCCTTGACGGTGACCTCTAAAGGCATGGCGCAGGGTCGAAGGGGCATCATATCCGATCGCGGCGGCGACCAAGCCGCATTGCGGCGGGCAACCCAGCCGCATTGACAACCCGCGTGCGGTGATAGCTAATAAGCGCGCACTTTTAGGTCAACATGACGGTCGTCGACGTGGATGCTTTGGTGAGCCCGGTCCCGGGGAACGAGCCCTGCGGGCCGGACCTGGAATACGGGGATCCCGCGTTCGCCGCGCTCGAGCGGGCGGCCGCCGGAAAGCCCGAACAGCAAATTGGTTCCACGATCATCCCCGCCGAGCCACCCGACTGGAAGGCCGTGGGACGCCAGGCCACGGAGCTTCTGGCCCGCACCAAGGATCTGCGGATCGCCGTTCACCTCACGAAGTCGCTGCTGAACACCGACGGGCTCAAGGGGTTCACCGCCGGGCTGACGGTCATCGACAAGATGATCCAGGCCTACTGGGACGGCGTCCACCCCCGCCTGGACCCGGACGACGACAACGATCCGACGATGCGGCTCAACATCCTGGCGACGCTGGCCGCGCCCGACACGCTGGCCGCGCTGCGCGCCACGCCGCTGGTCGCGTCACGCACGCTGGGCCGTTACGCCTACAAGGATGTCGAGGCCGCCTCCTCCGGCGGCGCCGGCGCCGAGGCGGGCGGGCCTTCGACCAGCGCCATCGACGCGGCCACCATGGACTCCGACCTGGCGGAGCTGCAGGCCGCGACCGCGGCGGCCGGCGCCTGCGTGGCAGCGCTGGCCAGCCTGGACGCGGCGCTGACGGAGCGCGTCGGCTCCGGGAGCATCACGGCCTTGCCGGCGCTGTCGGCCCTGGCTCAGAAGATCGCGAACTTCTTGAAGGCCGCCCTGACCCGCCGCTCGCCGGCGGCTGCCAGCGCGGTCGAGGGAGGGGCAGACGTGGGGGCGGCATCCAATTCGGCGACTCCGCAGACGATTTCGTCACTTCCCGGGGAAATTGGGTCGCGGGAGGACGTTCTCCGGACGTTGGACAAGATCGCGGCGTACTACACCCGGCACGAACCATCCAGCCCGATTCCGCTCTTCATCGAGCGGTGCAAGAAGCTGGTGACCATGAGCTTCCTCGACATCGTCAAGGAGCTGGTGCCGGACGCCGTGCAACAGGTCGGGGTCCTCACGGGGCAACCGACGGAATGATCACCACACAAACGGGGCAGA
>CAZPUH010000934.1:0-2729 GCA_964589215.1 uncultured Myxococcales bacterium
GCGGAGGGCGTTCCGCACAAGATCCTACACGAGAACACCTACGCGATCGTCACGGACAAGGTCCCCGAGGGGAAGACCTACTGCTCGCTCTGCTCGCGGCTGCGGCGCGGGATCCTGTACCGGGCGGCGGCGGACCTGGGGTGCAACAAGATCGCGCTCGGGCATCACCGCGACGACGCGCTGGAGACGCTGCTCCTGAATCTGTTCTTCGGCGGCAAGCTGGCGGCCATGCCGCCCCGCCTGACGACGGATGACGGCCGCTTCGTCGTCATCCGCCCGCTGGCCTACGCGGCGGAGGCCGACCTGGCGGCGCTGGCCGAGGCGCGCAAGTTCCCGATCCTGCCGTGCAAGCTGTGCGGGTCGCAGGACGAGGCCCAGCGCAAGCAGATGAAGGCGCTGCTGGCCGACCTGGAACGCAAGAACCCGACGCTGCGCCAGACCATGCTGGCCGCGCTGGGCAACGTGGTCCCCTCGCACCTGTACCCGAAGCCGCCCGATCAGCCGGAGGTCGATCCGCTCGGGACGCCGCCGCCGCTGATCACGCTGACCCGCCGCCCGACGTAATTTCGCGCCCGTCAGGCCATGCCGGGGCGGGACGAGACCTTGCGGCGTTCGGTGCGCTCGCCGCGCCCGCTCTTCGCGGCGCCGGCGCCGGCCTTCTTCAGCGGCCGCGCCAGCGCGAGCTCCAGCACCTCCTCCATCGTCCGCACCGGACGGATCGTCAGCTTGGCGGTGACGTAGGCCGGGATGTCGGTCAGCTCGTGGGCGTTCGCCGCCGGGATGAGGACCGTCTTGATGCCGGCGCGCGCGGCGGCCAGCAGCTTCTCTTTCAACCCGCCGATCGGCAGGACCTTGCCCCGCAGCGTCAGCTCGCCGGTCATCGCCACGTCGTGCCGGACCGGGATGCCGGCGATCAGCGACACCAGCGCGCACGCCATCGTGACCCCCGCGGACGGACCGTCCTTGGGGACGCCGCCCGACGGCACGTGGATGTGGATCTCGCGCCCCGCGTAGAACTCGCTGCTCAACCCCAGCGCCAGCGCGTGCGCGCGCGCGAACGAGAGCGCCGCCTGCGCCGACTCCTTCATCACGTCGCCCAGCTGGCCGGTCAGGATCAGCGAGCCCTTGCCGGCCATGGTCTGCGCCTCGACCAGCAACACCTCGCCGCCGTAGGGCGTCCAGGCGAGGCCGTTGACGGTCCCGACCTCGTGATCGCGGTGGCGCTCCTCGGCGACGAAGCGCGGCGGCCCCAGGAACGTCGGCACCTCCTCGACGGTGATGACCGCCCCGCGGGCGGGCGGCGGCGTCAGGTTGGCGGCGGCGCGCGCGGCGTCCTCGACGACCCGCCGCGCGACCCGGCGGGACAGGTGCGCGATCAGCTTCTCCAGACCGCGCAGGCCCGACTCGCGCGTGTACTCGTTGATGATCCGCCGCGTGACCTCGCGGCCGATCACGATCTCGTTGGCGGTCAGCCCCGCCTCGGCGATCTGCTTGGGGATGATGTACCGCTCGGCGATCGCCAGCTTCTCTTCCTCGGCGTAGCCGGACAGGTGCAGCGTCTCCATGCGGTCGCGCAGCGGCGGCGGGATCGTCTCCGGCAGGTTGGCCGTCGCGATGAACATCACCTTCGACAGGTCGAACGACACGCCCAGGTAGTGGTCGCGGAAGTTGTGATTCTGCTCGGGGTCCAGCACCTCGAGCAACGCCGCCGACGGATCGCCGCGCACGTCGGCGCCCAGCTTGTCGACCTCGTCGAGCAGCAGCACGGGGTTGTTCGTGCCGGCCTGCTTCATGGCCTGGATCAACCGGCCCGGCAGGGCACCCACGTAGGTGCGGCGGTGCCCGCGGATCTCGGCCTCGTCGCGGACGCCGCCCAGCGAGATGCGCACGAACTTGCGCCCCAGCGCGCGGGCGATCGAACGCCCCAGCGACGTCTTGCCGACGCCGGGCGGGCCCAGGAAGCAGAGGATGGGGCCGTGCGCGCCGCCGCGCAGCTTGCGGACGGCCAGGTAGTCGAGGATCCGATCCTTGACCTGCTCGAGGTCGTAATGGTCCTCGTCCAGAATGCGGCGCGCCGTCTCGAGGTCTAGGTTGTCGTCGCTGGAGACGTTCCAGGGCAGCTCGGTCAGCCACTCGATGTAGGTGCGCAGGACACCCGCCTCGGCGCTCTCGGCATGCATCTGATCCAGGCGCCGCACCTGCTTCTCGGCCTCGACGCGCGCCTCTTCCGGCATGGCCGCGCGCGTGACCTTGGCGCGCAGCTCTTCCATCTCTTCGCCGTGCACGTCGCCGTCGCCCAGCTCGTGCTTGATCTGCCGCAGCTGCTCGCGCAGGTAGTAGTCGCGCTGGGTTTTCGACATCTCCTCGCGCGCGCGGTTCTGGATCTGCGACTGCACCTCGAGGATGCCGATCTCTTTTTCCAGCGTCTGGTTGACGCGCGTGAGGCGCTGGACCGACTCGTCCAGCTCCAGCAGCTCTTGCGCCTCGGGCACCTTCAGCGTCAGGTGCGAGGCGACCAGGTCCGCCATGCGCCCGGGGTCGTCGACGCTCTGGACGACCATCGACAGCTCGGGCTGAATGGTCTTGCCCAGACCGGAGAGCTTGTCGATGTTGCCGCGCACCGACCGCAGCAGCGCCTCGATGCCCAGCGACCGCACCGGCGGGCGGTCGTCGCTGCGATCCAGCCGCACGCGGTAGCAGGGGCTCTCGGAGACGAAGCGCTGGATGCG
>CAZPUH010000935.1:0-2664 GCA_964589215.1 uncultured Myxococcales bacterium
ACGGCCGGCGAGCACCTGCAGGCGCGCTACGCGATGAAGGCGAACTCGAACTGGAAAGTGCTGGAGGCCGTGCGCGCCGCCGGCCTGTGGATCGACGCCGTCAGCGGCAACGAAGTGCTGCGGGCGCGCCGCGCCGGGTTCGCGACGGGCGCGACGCCGCCGGTCGTGATGCTGACCGCCGACGTGCTGCGCGACAACGCGCTGACCGTCGTCCTCGAGCACGGGGTGCTGCCGAACGTCGGTTCGGCCGGCATGATCGACGAGCTGCACGGCGCCGGGTACGCCGGCCCCATCGCCGTGCGCGTGAACCCGGGCTTCGGCCACGGGCACGTGCAGTCGTGCGACACGGGCGGCCCCTCCTCGAAGCACGGCATCTGGTACGAGGCGCTGGCGCAGCTGCGCGCGCGCGCTGCCGCCGCCAAGCTGCCGATCGTCTCGCTGCACGCGCACCTGGGCACGGGGCCGCGCATCGAGGAGTTCGACGAGAACCTGCGCCGGTTCGTCGGGATGGCGGCGCCCATGCTGAAGGACTTCCCGACGGTCGAGGCGGTGAACCTGGGCGGCGGCATCCCGCACCCCTATCGGCCGGGCGCGCCCGTCTACGACTTCGGCGGGTTCCGCAACCTGCTGGTCGAAGCGGCCGCCCAGCTGGCGCGCGGCGCCGGGCGGCCCATCCGCGTCGAGATCGAGCCCGGCCGCTACCCCATCGCGGCCGCGGGCCTGCTGGTCTGCCGCGTGAAGGACCTGAAAGAGACGCAGTCGAACGCCAAGGGGCCGGGCCACAAGTTCATCATGGTCGACGCCGGCTTCAACGACCTCGTGCGCCCGGCGATGTACGGCAGCTACCACCACATCTCGATCGTCGGCCGGGGCGAGGGGCGCCCGCCCGAGCCCCAGGTCGTCGCCGGCCCGCTGTGCGAGAGCGGCGACGTCTTCACGCGCGACGACAAGGAGCTGCTGGACCCGCGCCCGCTGCCCCGCCCCGAGCCGGGCGACCTCTTGGTCCTGCACGACGCGGGCGCGTACGGCTACACGATGTCGTCGAACTACGTCTCGATCGGCCGCGTCCCGCAGGTGTTCTGGGACGACGGCCGCGCGACGCTGGTCTCGCGACGCGAGTCTATCGACGACGTCATGCGCGCCGAGTGCGACGAGCGCCTGTAGCCGAAGCTGTCCCGGCCGCTACGGCGCGCTCACGACGGTCTGCGTCCCGTCGTAGGTGACGGTCTTGTCGGCGGTCGCCGTGACCGCCAGGCCGTTGCCGTGGCTGGCGCCGACGAAGACCACGTTGAAGGTGCGCGACGCCAGCATGCCGGTGAAGCTGCCTGACCGCGCGCCGATCGTCAGCTGCTTGGCGGTGTCGTCCCACGAGAACTTGATCTGGGCGTACTGGCCCGTCTCGTAGTCGTAGGTGTCACCCGCGTCCTCGTAGAGCGTGAACGTGCCGTTCTGCCCCTTGTAGACGCGGATCTCCAGCGGGTCGGCGCTCTCGGTCGCGTACTGGATCATCGGACCCATGGGCAGGATCGATCCGGCGCGCACGTAGAGCGGGATCTGGCTCAGCGGCGCCGCGGCCGTGTTCATGCCGCCGCCCATCACCGTCGACCCGGTCCAGAAGTCGTACCAGGTCCCGGCCGGCAGGTAGACCGACCGGCTCGTCGCGCCCATCGCCGTGACGGGATTGACCAGCAGCGCCGGGCCGAACATGTACTGGTCCTTGATGCCGTAGACCGCGGTGTCGTTCTGGAAGTCGACCACCAGCGGGCGCATGATCGTGTACCCCTCGCTGGTCACCTTCCAGGCCAGCGAGTAGATGTACGGCATCAACCGGTACCGCAGCTGGTCGATGGCGAGCATGTTGGCCTTCCCCTGCGCGCTCCAGGCCGTGCCGCCCTGCGGTCCGTACAGCTCCTTCGGGGCCTGGCCGTGGATGCGGAACGTCGGACAGAAGGCGCCGAACTGCAGCCAGCGCGTGAAGAGCTCCTCGCTGGGCGTGCCGAAGTAGCCGCCGATGTCGGTGGTCCAGTACGGCAGCCCCGAAGCGGCGTAGCCGAGGCCCGCCGGGATCTGCGCGACGTAGACGCTCTGATTGGCGTTGATGTCGCCCGACCAGACGCCCGCGCCGTAGCGCTGCAGCCCCGCGAAGCCGCTGCGGGTCAAGATGTACACGCGCTTGTCCAGCGGCCCGACCTTGCGCCACCCCTCGTAGACCGCGCGATTGTGCTCCAGCGGGTAGGCGTTGATGTAAAGCGCGCCCTTTCCGAGGGCCGTGGTGGCGGCGTGAACGTTGACGCCCTCCGGGTAGCTCTGGGGCTCCGTGTTGTCCGCCCAGATCGCGTCCCACCCGTACTTGCCGATCAGCCGGTCGTAGTCCTGCTGATACGTCAGGGTGCGGGCCATGGCGTTGAACGTGTCGTAGAAGTGGTACGTCCCACCGGCCGTCGTGTCGGGGTAGAGCGCGTTGATGGCGTTGAGCGCGTTGTAGTTGTCCAGCTCGCCCGCGACCGTCGCCGTGCCGTTCGACCGCGTCTGATAGAGCGGCCAGATCGAGATCATCGTGTGGATGTGGGCGGCATGCAGGTCGCTCACCAGCTTGGCCGGGTCCGGGTAGCGGCTGGCGTCCATGAGGTGCGAGCCCCAGACGGCCGGCGACCAGTACTGCCA
>CAZPUH010000936.1:0-19139 GCA_964589215.1 uncultured Myxococcales bacterium
TGGAGGTGCGGTGTTTCCACGACCACCAGCGGCAGACCGTTCGAAAGTTTCGTCCGGCCCACCCGGTAGGGCGGTTTTCTCAGCAAGCGCGACAGCTTAGACACGTGACGGCAATTTACAGAACATTCGCAACAGTGAAAGAAGAACGAAACATGGTGTGGGGTACAGTGGCTTTGTTCGATGGGGTAAGGGCGGGTGGGCCGCGAGGGTCTGAGAGGTCGGGGGGGCCGGCTTCTCACACCCCGCGCGCCCAGGGTGTTGGTCCCAAGCGAGCGGTTCTGAGCTAAGCTCACCGCCGCTCAGGCGGGTAGCTCAGTGGTAGAGCGGGGTCTTTACACGGCCCGGGCCGCAGGTTCAATCCCTGTCCCGCCTACTGCTCGAAGCGCGTAAAAATTCCGGCGGCTGTCCGTCCGGGTCGAGCGTCGCACCCAAATCGAAGCCACCGGTCAGCTTGAAGCCGCCGCCGTCGACGGGCGTCAGGACGACCGCCGGCATTAACCGCTTCAGGAGAGCCCGTGCGAGCGCCTCGTCCTTTTCCAGGACGGCCAAGAGGTTGTCCAGGAACGTGCGGATGACGGCCGGGTGCGGGACGACCTTGGGATGATCCTGCGCCGCTGATTCTGCCCGCTCGCGGCGCAACGCCCCCAAGCGCTCGTCCTCCTGCTTCAGCTGCGCGGCCAGCCCTTCCGAGTAGCCGACCCGGGCCAGCGCGTCGGTTCACTTCGCCCGCGTCACGTTGCCCGGACCATCCCAACTCGAGGGCTGGACGGTCAGCCGCAACGGCCGGCTCGAAACGTCGCTCGGCCTCTGGTTCGGGTTGCAAAAGCGCCAAATATTGAACTTCGCTGCGGTCTTGAACGTGTCCGCGCGAAGGTCATCCCAGCCGATGTGTTCGGCTATGCGCTTCTGCACCATCACCTTGCCTTCAGCGGTCGCCTCGCCCTGCCACGCGTTCATCACCGCGCCGAGCAACAGGTCGCAAAGCTGAATCGCACGAGTCGAATGCGAATCCCGCGTCGTGACCTTGATCGTCGGGCTCGTTTGAGCGCTCACCTTCCGGACGATCCGGTTCGTGATGACTTCGACCGCTTCGTCTGCCTTCCTGTATCTCGACGCGATCGGGTCGACCCAAACGTGGAACTCTGTTCGCGAGGGATGACGCGCGAGAGCCCGGCGGATCTTGTTCGCCAAGAGCATAACGAAATGCTTGCGCCTCGCCTCGTCCAGATCTTGATGCAGGGCGCGGTTCACGTCGGCCTTCCGAACAACCAAGCAATGGAAACTGAGCCAGGGGCGCTCGAAGAAGTAGTCGACCACGGACAGGTAAAAACTCAGCTTCTGCCTCTTGACCTTGTTCCACTTGAACTCGTGCGGCAACCCGTCAGCGGTGTGCAGATGCACCCCGTGCTGGCGGCCTAATGCTTCGAGATCCTTCACGAGATCGCCACGACGATCCCACGGCAGCCATAGCGTGCCGAATCCGTAGTACGGGGCGCCGCCGGTGCCCGACTCATCGCAGGCTACCAACCATGGCCGACGCGGCGAACGAACACCGCTGTTCGAGACGATCGGATCCATCGTTCCCTCCCAGAGCAGTCGTCAGAAAGCCGGGCGAGTGACCTCACCGGCCCGGCGCAAAGGGACCAGTTAGCTCGGTGAGTGCTGGTCAGAAGGGGATGTCGTCGTCGGTCGGCGGAACCGTAGCCTCATCGTCGGTTCGCGCGGCTTCCGCGACGGCACGCAGGAGGTCTGGCAAAATACGGCGGCAACGCAGCCGCACATCCACCGGGGCTTCGATCAACGGGCACGCGAGGCCCAACTCATCGGCCTGCATCTCGGTGTAGGTGACCCGCCATCGATCAGGCTCGGCCCTCTCCCACGACACCGATTCCCGATTCCTGCCGTCAACGAACACTGCCACGCGAACGCGCACACCCGACCGATCGAGGTACGCCTCCAGCTGCTTGATGTCCGCTGAGAGCTTGTCGAGTCTCTCAGCGAAGCTTTCGATCGTGCCGCCCACCTCATCGAGCGTGCGTCGAAGGGCGCCATCGTGAAATGACGGACGTGCCGCGTCAGCTTCCATCGAATTCCTCCTGCGATTCATTTGTTCCTGCGGGGAATCAACCCCTGCTCGCCCCACTCAAGGGTACGGAAGCCACTCAAGGCTCGATTACAGGCTCAATCGAACACCGTCGCCGGGTCAAGAATATTTTTCTCCCTATCCTGCCGCCTCTAACGCGGGTTGGAGCGGTCGCTGGCCGCATCGGCTTGAAAGCCGTTCAGACCAGGGTCGGAACGCATCGACCCGGCGACATTTCTTCCAGTTGATGACGGCCGAGGCGGGCTGTCACGCGGCCGGCGGCCCGCGCGGTTAGCGTCGACATGGTCCCCGCCGCCGGGCGCCGACGCACTACGACAACCCCGTTCGACCCAAGCGCGTGGGAGAAAACCAAAAGCACTTGGAGACTTGCCCGAGCGCGCAGAAAGAAGGTCTAGATATTCGACCACTTAGGACGGCGCCGTACTGCGATCCTGTTTCGAATTAATATCGCGCGTGCTTGCTTGAGACACCTTCGAGGTCGGCTTCTGTTTCGCCCAGCCGCCGGCGTACTCGCTTTGTGTTCGCCCCTGCGCGTGATCTGCTCGAAGTCGTCTCTGAAGGTCTGAACGGGCCAGACCGGCGGGTTGGCCGACCGCTAGGCATACCGTTGCCGGAGAGCGCGCTGCGGCGCGCAATGTTGTTGCTGCAGAACCCGATTTCTCGGACCATCGTTGCTTGCGCCTATTGATCGTAGCGCTCGTGCTGGTCGGTGTGTCCGGCTGCATCAGGGAGCTGACCCCGACGGAAAAGTGCGCGCTCAAGGGGGAGATGTTCGTCGGCCACGTCGGAGACGAGGTCCGGTGCGACGTTCCCCCCGGGCGACAGGACAGCTGCGTCATTGACGCGACTAAGAAGTTTGTCGACGTCGGGTACACCGGATTGGGCTACATCGCGTTCACGAAAAGCGATGCCGAGACGAACGGCGCCTTGGCGCTGATCAACGACGTGTTCAGCTGCCAGACGAAGTACCCGTGCGACCAAGAGGGGAACGGGCCCTGCGCCAAGTAGCATGACGTCGCCGGCCCCGCTTTTCGCCCCGGTAAGGCACGGCGGGCCCCCCCAGGGCGCGACTGGCGTCCACGCCGACCTGACGGGGTCGTCCGGCCTCCGCTAGGGAACTACCGCCTCGAATGCCACCAACCCTCCCCCGGCTTGACGCGCTTCAAAGCGTTCCCTGTCCCGCCTACTGCATGAACGGCCGGCTGCTGGTCCAGCGTCGCTTCGAGGTCGAAACCTCCGCTGATCTTTCAACCGTCGCCGCCGCGGATTCCCGGCGTGACGGCGTCGCGGGAGGCACGGCGGGATTCCGGTCGCCTACTGATCGATCCGGATCACCGGCGTGTCGAACGAGCCGTTCGTGATGGCCTTCGTCACGCCGTTCCCTCCCAGGAGGTTGGCGGAGAAGGTGCCCTTCGCGTTAGCGACGCCTGGCTCTCCAGGGTTGGCGAGCTCGATCGTGCAGCTCTGTGCCACGAACGACGCAGGGGTCGTGTAGATGAGCTCCGTGACGATCGTTCCCGTGCCGTTGCACGCGTACGAGCCGGAGAGCCTGGCGGGCGACGCCACCGAGACGACGATCTCCAAGCTGGAGCCGTCGGCAGCCGACGCGAGGATGTCGATGAAGTCCATCCCCGGCGGAATGGCGCGCGTCGCCTGGATGATGCTGGCGCACTCGGGCGTGCCGTTGTCGAGCCAGCTCACGGTCCCACCGGTCGGGGACAGCGACGCGCAGCTGCCATCCCCCGCGCGGCCAACGCCAGCGTCGCGCCCGCCGCCGCCGTTCTTGGGTGAGCCCCCCTGTCCACCCGTGCCGCTGGCAGCGTCGCCGCCGCTGCTGCTGCCCCCGCCGCTGCACGCGCCGAGCAGGAACAGACCGGCCAACGCCGTTCGGATCGCGACACGAGTCGTCGATCCGGCCTGTTTGGTTCGCCGTCGTGTCATGGCGCTCATGACGAGCATATCCCCGCCTTCAGGTCACGATCGGTCGTATCAGCCGGGAGCCGCGCCATGGAGACGCTCGAGACCATCGTCACGAAGCGGCAGATCGTCGACCTCGTGACAGAGCTGTTCGTCGCCATCGGTTGAACGTCCAGCTCGGCTAGCTTCTGTTGAGAAATCGTGACGGCGGTCGTGCGGCCTGCGGGCGCGGGCGGGGCACGAACGCCCGCCGCGGGTTGCGGTCGCACGTCCGCGGTCTCACGCCGCAGGTCGCGACGTCGGAGCCGCCGCAGCGGCCGCAGAGCGCGCGCCCGCACCACCAGCACCACCAGACCACCGCCGGAATCTCCCCGACCTCGCCGCCACACCGCCCGCACCACTCCATGGCCCGGCACCTTAGCGGGCGCATGCATACTGATCAAGTGTTCAGTCTAACATTCAGAAAGCCGCCGGCGGTGAAACTTTGCTCATGCCGGTTTGCCCTCGGGTACAGTCGGGCGGATCGTGAACTCTGGTGGCTCGGTCGCGCCGGCGACGTCGCTGGTGCTCGTCCTCTGCGGACTGTTGGCGTGCGCGTGCAGCTCCGGCGGCCCCAGCCTCGGCGCCGGTGGGAGTGGCGGCGCGGCTACGGGAACCAGATTCGGCGCCGTGATCGTGTTGGCCCCCGGGCTGGCGACCGGCACCGGCGCGTATTACGCGAGCGCGGGCTTCAGCGACGCGCCGCACCTGCTGCCCGCCGGCGAGCTCACGTCGCTGCGGTTCGGGATCGGCGAACCGGACGGTTGCGCGAAAACTACGACGGGCGGGTGCCGCGTGTTCCGCTGTCCGCAGCTCATCGCCGCGACGTCCGGCGCGAGCATGGAGCCCAACGTCGGCGCGCTCACCATCACCTGGCCCGCACCGTCGCCTTCCGAGGCCGGCAGCGGTCTGCCACCGTCGATCACGTTCGGCCCGGACTCCTATGACCTGTTCTACTGGGGGACCGCAACCCCGGTCTCTTCGTTGCGGTTTTCGGCAGCCGGCGCGACCATTCCTGCGTTCCCGCCGACGGACGTGGACGCGCCGCAGCTGCTCGAGCTCACACAGGTCGCCGGCAGCCCGCTCGCGGCCTCGCCGCCGATTCTTTCGCGCGCCAACGACCTTTTCGTCACCTGGTCGGGCGGGACCGGCGACGCGGTCTTCGCGCTCCAGCAGACGGACTTTGCCACGAGCCGCGACACCATGGCCGTGTGCCGGGTCGCCGCCGCGGCCGGCAGTTTCACGATTCCTTCGGGCGTGCTCGCGCAGTTCCAGGCGGGCGACGCGTCGCTGGCCGCGTCGGCCGTGTCGGCGCAGAGCGTGGCGGCCGGCGACTATGCGACGACGCTGGCGATCGCGGCCCCCACGGTCTTCAGCTTTCCGCTGACGCTCGAGTGAGCGCGACGCCGCCCTCAGTTCGCGACGCGCATGCAGCGGACGGAGAAGCCGGTGGAGAGCTGGCTCTGCCCCCCGACGGAAGACGCGTTGTCGTACGTGGCTTGCCAGAACCAGGCCGTCGCGGGCAACGACAGCAGCTTCTGGTCGGAGCACCACCAGAAGGCGTTTTTCCCTCTGTAGACGAACGCGCCGTCCAGGTCGCGCGAGCCCGCGGGGCGCGCCGAAAATCCGGATTGGTTCGTGGCGCCAGCGTTCGGGGCCATCCAGAGGGCGGTCCCCACCTCCTTCAGACGTCCGCCGGCGACGCTCTTGCCGCCCTGGGTGTCGACCAGCGCGCCCCAGGTGTCGCTGGAGGGGATCGTCCACCCGGCCGGACAGAGCTGGTTCGTGCTGACGGCGTACCAGTTGTACAGGGCGCCGTAGACGTCCTTGTTGGCGGGGTCGTTGTCGGGCCAGGCGTAAGCCGGCGATGACAGCGTCGACCACGCGCCCATGTCCGTCACGTTGGGGACCGGCGCGCCGGTGTTGTACGTCGTCGTCTTCAAGTTCTCGACCATCCATTCCTGCTGGCCGATCTTGATGGTCGGATAGACGTTTCCCTCGACGTCGGTGACGGAGCCCGTCGGCTGCGGAATGGGCGTCGACTTCGGGGGCTGCGTGCCGCAGCTTCCGCAGGCAGAAAACAGAACCAAGGCCAATGCGGCCACTCGTTCACATCGATTTTCTGGCTTCTGCATGTTCATTGCCGGGTGAATACCGCCATGTCGTCGGGCACCGCGTTCGCCGACGTGTCATGGGTGAACAGGGTAAACGTCGTTGGCGTGGCGGTGAACGTCTGCACCGGGGCGCTTTGGCGGGGCGTGGCGCCGTCCATTTCAATGTGAATGCAGGCGGTCGTGGTGGTGATGCTGTTTCCGGACACCGTGAAGGCCCCCGACGCCGTGCTGGTCAAGGGCGGACCGATCGCCAGCTCCATGCATCCGCCACCGAGAGCGAGCGTTTCGGCCACGGGGAACGTCGGGCAGCTGCCCGCGGTGTAGTACGTGAGCGCGGTCAGCACGTAGGTCCCGTCGACGATCGTCCCGCCCTGTCCCGATGGCAGAGCTCCGGCCCCGCACGCGGGCGTCACGGCGCTGCCGGCCCGCAGGGCGCTGCAAGCTTGCCCGGCTGAAATCTCGGCGCCGCACGTCGCGACCGCGCCGTCGGTCCGCGACGAGTTGCTGCTGCTACACGCGCCCAGGAGCAACAGCCCGGCGCCCAGCAGATGCCGTCCAATCACGGATTCAGCCAGGTTCCGCCGCCGCCCGTGCACGCTTGCATTTCGCTGGCGGCGTTGCCCGCGTAGTACCAGGTCGTCACGCCAATGGTGACGCCGCCGTTCGTGTTGGCGACCTTGCAGCCGCCGTCAGCGCCCGCGTGCGAGCACGCGGCGGACACGACTCCCCCCGCGCTGGTGCAATCCATCATCAGCCGCGACAGGCTCGCCGACGTGGCGTTGCTTTGATAAAACTCGTCGCACGTCTGCGTGGTGCCCGTGCCGGTGGTGCAGGCGGTGGTCCCGCCGGCGGGCAGCGAGTTTGAGCCGTCACCGCCACCGCAGCCCACGCCCACCGTCCAGAGCAGGCCGATCATCATCCGCGTCCAACGCGCAACGGGCCTCGTCATCTTTCTCGCCATGCAACCATCGTCTCACGTATCGGCAGACAAGTCGCGAATCGCAATGGGCGTGCCGCGCTCCGATTGATGCCTTTAATTGGGCTTCGCAACGTCCCGCACGGCGACGCCTTGATAGGTGACGGAAACGTCACGCCGCTGACCTTTGTATTCGAATGAGCTGCGCGTCTCACCGGTGACGTGCGCCTGATCCTGGGCGTCGAGGACCATCGACAACTGCACGGAATCGCGCCGGTTGGTTCCGGCGTCCGGCGTCGACTCGTCACAGTCGACTTTGCCGCCCGGCACGACCTCCGCCTTTCCCTCGCCGACGCGCAGCTCGTACCAGCAACTCCGCTCGTCGCCCCTGTACCACAGCGCACCGTCGCGCGCCTCGACGACCGCCACATGACCGGCCAGCGACTGCGACGTCGTCCCGTCCGGCGACACCTTCTGACTGAGGTAAAAGCCCGGGCCAGCCTTGACCTCGCCGCTCGTGAACTTCCAGCTGCCGACGTACGGTTGGTGGACCAGCTGTGACGCAGACTGGCCGTGAACGGTCCTCCACACCAGGAACACGGACAGGGCCAGCGTGGCCGCCGCCACGACCACGAGACTCACGCGTTTTTGCGCCAAGCTGACCCCTCCCCTCACGCCGTCCGTTTATTGAATGAACCCGAGGTTGTCCAGGAAGAGGTTGCCGCCGGGGTTCGTGTTCGGCACCACCGTCACCCGACACTGCTCGCCGGACAGCGCGGACTTCAGGAACGACACCACGTTGCTGGGGATCGTGAACCGCAGCGAGTTGTATTCGTTCTCGAACCCGTTCGTCAGCGGCAGGTCGCCCACCATGGTCTTCGGCAGGTGCTGGCACTCCCAGTACAGCTGCACGTCACCGTACCAGCTGCGGTTGGACTGCGGTCCCGGGATGAAGACGTCCAGGTTCATCGCGCCCGTCGGGTTTCCCCACTCCGACTTCGTCAACCAGCGGCTCACGACGGGGTTGTAGCCACCGGCGGGAATGGAGAGCGCGCCGCTTCCCTGGTCGACTTGCGGGGCCGCCGACTTCGTTCCGGTGGTCGGCGTCCAGTCGCCGAGGTTGTCAAACCCGAACACCGCGCCGTTGTCGACCCTGTACGTCGAGCTGGGCAGGATGTGGAAGTTCGTCCGCTGGGTGATGGTCCCGGAGAAGCGCAGGTTGTCTAGCCCGACCGGCGCCGTGCAGTTCGGCATGTTGAGGTGCAGGAAGAACTGCGCGCCCGCAAAGTCGCCCAGCAGCGCCGTCACGACGTTGCCGGGAATCGGGAACGACAGCGTGTTCCAGCCGGCTGGCAGGTTCTTGAGCGGAACCGGATTACCGCTGTTCAGGTACTGATTGAAGATGTTCGCGCCCGGGATCGACACCGAGATTTGCATGTCGCCGGCGGTGACGACGGCCGGCAAGAACACGTCGATCTGCAGGATCGTGCCGACCGCTCCGATGTCCGCCGTGCGGAAGACCGGGCTGTTCACGTTGACGAAGTTGCACCCTCGCAGGTCGGTCGAGCCCGTGCCCGCGGTCGAGCGGGTGTTGTTCGGCGTAAGCGTCGCGCCGCCACCGTCGGTCCACGGATGGTCCGGGTCGTCGAACCCGAAGAACCGCGGCAGTACACTCGGCACGGCGAAGATCGACGTGTAGAGCTTGTCGTACGCCGTCTGGGTCGCGGCCAGCGGGAAGTTCGTCAGCACGTTCTGCGTCTTCTGGGTCGGGTCGTACGGGTTGAACGCGACGATGCTGCGGCCCGGGACCCAGTTGTTCGGCCCCGTCGGCGCCCGGTAGTCGAGCCCCGTGTCCTGCGGCCGCGAGCCCTTGCAGTCGGGCCCGTGGCAGCACTCCGGCCCCTTGCAGTTCGGGTCGTCGAAGCTCTTGAGGACGTCGCAGTAGACGCTGGTGATCGGACCGGAGCAGACCGAGGAGTAGTTCGTCGACCGCCAGGGCAGCAGGGCCTGCGCGTCGGCGGCCTGGTGCTGGTCGATGCTGAACAGGTGGTCGATGTCCGTCTGGTTCACCATCGGCGTCAGCTTCGTCGCCTGGATGGCGTTGAAGGCCTGGTTGAACGAGTTGTTGAAGTCGGTCCCCATGTCCGAGATGATCTTCTTCAACGTCGGTCCCAGCGTGTTCGGCCAGGGCTGCTGGGCCAGCGCGTCCATCGCCTTGCCCAGCCGCAGGGCGGTCAGGGGCGCCGGCAGCGTGCCGCCGTTGCCGACGCTGGTGATCGTGTCGAGCACGGTGAGCTCGTCGTTGTACAGCTGGACGTCGTCCGCCGACGCCGTGCTGGGCGGCGGATTCGCGAGCAGCGCCGCCTTCTTCTGGGCGACCGTCGCCAGGATCGTGTCGCGGTACGCCGGGTCCTTCTTGATGTCGTCCTGGAAGAACGTCACGTTGACGAACTGGTCCGGGTTGCGCATGGCGGACTGCATGAGGGCCTTCCAGGCCGCCGCTTGCTCCATCACGTCGTTCCAGATGTTCTCGATCTTCGTGTAGGTCGCTTCGCAGTCGAAGCCTTGCAGCGCCGGCGGGAGCGACGGCGCCTGCGAGATGATCTCCTGGCAGGCGTCCACGATGCACTTGTGGCGGTCAGCGGCGGCCACGGTGGCATCGGTGGAGTCGCCCTTCACGCACTGGAAGAACTTCTCGGCGTCGTCGACGACGTTGCAGAATTTCTTGACCGGCGCCAGGATCGCGCCGCCCAGCCCCTGCAGCTCCACCGTCTTCTCGATGTTGTCCAGCGAGCAGACGACGTCCTTGACGGCGCACTTGGCCTCCTTGACCGCGTCCGACGTGCAAGTGGTCGTCGTGTCGAAGACGTCGCACACCAGCTCGCAGCCATAGCCAAGCGGATCCAGGTACCCGCAGAGCGGGCCCAGGCAGCCGTACTGGAAGGCGTCATGGCAGAAGTTCACGCAGGCGCCCGAGCTGCCCGTGCCGCAGATGCTGCCGCAGGGAAGCCCCGGAACCGTACAGGACAGCTGGCAGGCGGCCTCGGCACATTCCGCCACGGCGCCCGCCGCGCAGGTTTCCCAGTCGGCAAAGCACTTCAGCTGCCGCGCGGTCGCCGCGATCGGCAGCGTCGCCAGGTCCAGGCAGTTCTGGAATCCCTGGTCCCGCGCATCCGCACAGACGGCGTGCACCTTGTCCAGGGTGGACGGCCCGCCACCCGAGCCCGGATCGGACGGCAGGAACGTCTCTGCCAGCCCCTCCACGGTCAGACCGGGGAAGCGAAGGTACGTCAGGACGCGCTCGTAGTTGCTCAGCGCCGACCGATGCAGATTCTGCGCCTCGTAGGCGATGGTCGTGTTGTAGGAGGCGCCGGTCTTCCAGGCGTTGGTCGTGTCGGCGGCGAACAGGTCGTCCGGGTTGCTGCCCAGGAAGACGCCCTTCAGATCCATCAGGAACTCGCCGTCGATCTTGGACATGATCTGCTGGCCCGTGAACGGATCGGTGAACGGGCGAATGTTGCCGCGGTAGAGACCGGCCGGGTTCTCGTCCTGCCACCCGGCGCGCGCAATGTCGGCGCACGGATCGGTGTTCACGCCCGGATTGGCCGCGGACCACTGCGGCGCTTCCAGCTTCGTCAGGCTCTCGCCGATGCACTCGGACATGCGCTGCAGGTTGTATCTGCCGACGCGGGCCCGCTCGGTCTGCGCGGCGATCCGCTGATTCATTCCGCCCAGGTATTGAAGCGCCTGCTCGAGGCCGTCCGTCAGAACCGGCGTGCCGAGGACATTGAGCGTGTTCAAGGGGACGCAGTGCGCGTACCCGAACGTCGCCAGCTTGGTCAGGTCGTCGATCCCCTGGGGCGCGTACTTGAGAAGGTCATTGACGACCGACAACGGGATGTCGACCAGAGAGAAGAACAGCTGGACCAGCGTGTTGTTGTTGACGGCTTCGGCCAGGTCGAACAGGAAGCCCAGGCGCGACCAGCTGCGGACCGCCCCCGGAAGCGCCACCTGCGCGTTCAGGTACACCATCACGGGACCGGCCCGGAAGAGATCGAGATTACGGAAGTACTGAATGAACGAGATCGGGTCGTTGGAGGGGTCCGCGGTGACGTCGTTCTTCAGCGCGGTGGGCGACGAATAAAATGCGTCTAGGAACGCCACCGGGGCGTTCAACTCCAGCTTGCCGAACCCGCCGCCGTCGCCGGCGACCGCGAACGGCGTCTTCGGCGCGCGGTGGTCGACCACCGCTTCGACGGAGACGTGCCTGACCTCTTCGGTCAGCGTTCCGAACATGCCCGAGCCGGACGTGAGGTCCCAGGAATTTCCGACGATGTCGTTCACCCACGTGTGCGCGAAGCTGTCGGTCACGCCGTGCGAGAAGTAGCCGGCGATGAAGGCCAGGATCTTGTCCTTGTCGTCCTGGGTGACCCCGGGCCGCTGGCTGTAGTCGTTGTTGAAGAACTGCACCATGTCCATCGCGAAGTCGACGGCGCGATAGGTCAGCACGCTCTTGCGTGTCTCGAATTTGTCCGTGATGTTCGGCATCACGATGTTCCGGCCGGACGCGCTGGACACGAAGCTCATCGTCCCGCCCGGCGTGCCGTTCTCGTGCGCGAGCCACTGCCCGCTGACGGGGTCGGGGAATCCGTCCGGACCCACGGCGCCTGCCAGAAAATAGCTTTGCTGGTTGTGGATCGCCTTGATGACGTCCAGCGTGCTCAGGGGTACGACCAGCGTCTTGCCGTTGACGACGAACTGCAAGTTGCCGGCGCCGCCGCCTGGGAAGCTCTGTTCGAACTGCCGGGCCGCCTCGATCGCGACGGCTTCGTGCGTCTGAAGCTTGAACGCGCGGCTCTCGCGCGGCACGGCCAGCACGAGGCCGGCAATCGCCAGCGCCGCGCACAGAGACGGGACTCGTCGGGTGGCGGCGCCGCGACCGCGCGCGCGACCGTTGAAGCCAGACGCCACACCACACCCAGGGGCTCGATTGTCGCCGCTCTTCATGTCCACCACCCTCCCAAGCAATCGGGGTTGTCGTTGCCGACCGCCTAAGTAACGAGCGGCGAGCATTTTGGTCAAGCAAATCGACCGGCCGTAAATTGAAGCGCCTGCAGGCCGTTCTTTGCACGGGCTTCAATCAGTCGATGGACGCCTCAACGAGCCCGCGAACGAATATTTCGCTCCGGCCACAAATGGACGATTGCGCGTTGCTTGCACGGTCGCGCGATCCGAGCTGCCCGTAGTCAAGCACCTGACGCGGCACGGTCGGTCCCCGCCCACGGCACCGCGCGACGACGCATTTGCAGCAACCCGAGCGGGCGTGAGATCATGCGCGTCGGATGACGGTGTCCGACGCGCTGAAGGCCTTTGCCGAGGAGCCGGACGCCTACATCACGTCGGTCCCGCTGGTGGCCGCCCACATCCGCCGCCCACAGTACGTCGTCGCGCTGTCGCCGAGCCCCCTGCAGTCCGTCACCTGCCGGGTGCGGACGACCGCGGCGGAGCTGGACGCGACCATCGCGGAGGTGCGGGCGCTCCTGAGAGAGCGAAACGTGCGCGGCAACGTCTGGCACGTCGGCCCCTCCTCGCGCCCGCGCGAGCTGGCCCGCCTGCTGCGCGAGCGCGGCTTCATCCCGGCGGTTCACCCCCCCTACGAGCCGACGTTCACGATCATGACGCTCGTCGAGCCGCCCCGGTCCGCGCCGGACAGCGGGGTCGAAGCCCGGCTGGCCCGAACATTCGAGGACTACCTGGCCGGACTGGACGCCGTGCTCGAAGCCTTCGATGGCTCGGAAGAAGAGCGGGCCTCCTGGCGCGCCGCTGCCCCCCAGCTCTGGGAGACGCAGGACGGAAACGACCGCTTCACGCACGTGGCGTTCCTCGACGGCAAGGCCGTCGGGGCGGGCTTCTCGGCGTGCGGGTCCACCGGCATCCTCATGGGCGGGGCCGGGGTGATTCCTTCCGCCCGTCGCCGCGGCGTTTACCGCGCCATCCTGGCGGCGCGCTGGGCGGAGGCCGAACGGCTCCGCAAAGAGGGGCTGGTCATCCACGCCGGCGCGATGTCCCGGCCAATCCTCGAGCGCTGCGGGTTCCAGCGGGTGGGCGAGCTCGAGCTCCTCGCCGACAGCGGGCTCGCCGGGTGACCGGCCGCTGACGCCCCTGCCCGTTCAGCCCTTTCTTGGCAGTTTCTTGCGCAGCGGCCCACAAGGGCCTACATTGCTGTACATGGTCGCAAAAGAAGGCCGCCGGTCCGAACGCCGCCGCCGCCGGAGCGGCTGCCTCGCCGACGCGCTCCGCTTGCAGCTGGAAGCCTGCCGCGAGGACCAGGGGTTCGCCGCGATCGTGGTCTCCGACGAGCTGGGGTTCTGCGTCGCCCACGCGGGTGGCGACGGCAACCACGAAGAGCTCGCCGCGCGCCGGCCGATGCTGGCCGATCCGGCGCGCCGCCCGTCTCTCGACGAGAACGAAGGCGGCGTGCACGGCCCGTGGGCGGGCGCCGCGGTCGCGACGTTCTCGATCGCCGGCACGCGCCTTCACGCCTGCGCGGTCAAGCAGCCGAACGCCGCCCCGCAGACGATCGCGGGCGGCGCCGCGGCCCTGTCCCGCGTCGCCAGCGGCTTCACGCGCTTGCTCGCCCAGTAGCCGGTTTCCACGACGGGCGCCCCCCGCGCGCGGCGCAAAGGCCGGCGCCGCCGTCACGGACGCGGTATCGTTGCCGTTGCCTGATGGGTCGTCGAGGACATGCGTTCGGGCGACACGCGGCGCTGTGGCTGCTCTTGGGTGCGACGGCGTGTGGTGGCAACGTGGCGGTCACGCACGGCTTCGAATCGCGGCAGGTTTTGCCGATTCGCGACGCAACCCTCAAGCTCAGCTACGCCCGCGACGTCGTCGGCGATGGGTCCAAGGTCGTCTACACCACGCAGCCGGAAGGCGCCGACGTACCGGTCCAGTGGTCTCTCGATCTGGCCAGCGGCGAGGTGCGCAACCTCGACCTCGACCCACCACCCGCGAGCGGAGCGCCTGCCGGTGCCCGCTACGTTTGCGGGGCCACCGACATGCTGCCGGACGGCACCATGACCGTCCAGATCACCGACACGACGACCAGCACCGTCACCGAGATCAAAGGCGTCACCAGCTTCACCGGCTGCGTCCGCGACGACGGGACGTTTTCGCTGTTCCGCCGGGACTCGGCGACCACCCGTCAGATGCTGTGGACCGGACCGTATCAGCAGCTGGCGCCGGTCGAGCTCCCCTTCGACGTGCAGCAGGTCGTCTCTTACCGAACCGATTCCAGCGGCCAGGCCACGACGGTGGTGGCGCTGGGGGCGTCGCCGGCAGAGACGGCCGGCGCGGGCGTGTACACCATCGATCTGGGCGCGCAGACCGCGGTCGAGGTCGTTCCCGCGACGCCCGCCAGCACCGCCTGGGCGGCCGGGGCGCCGCAGGCGGGATCGCTGCAGTCGAACACCGTCAGCGCCGACGTCGGCATCCTCGACTTCAAAGGTCACTACATCTACACCCGCAAGATGAGCGACGGCGGCACCACCCTGTTCGCCGGCCCGTTTTCGTCCGGGCCGGCCAGCGAGCTGGCGCTGTTTCAGCTGACCGACGGCGCGGCGGCGCCGGTCTTCTCCTGGCTGGGCGTCGGCTCCGCCGACGACGCGATCGGCCGCGGAGCGCCGGTGCCGATCATCGCCTTCCAGCTCGACGGCATGAACGGCGCGCCCAGCCAGCTCGTGGTTTGGGACAGCACGACGTCGCAGGTGACCGTCTGCCCGTCGTCGCCCGACGCGTTCGAGGATGGCGTCATCTCACCCGACGGCCTTCACGCGCTTTTCCGGCCGCTTCAGCTCACCAACCTCGCGACGTTCTCGCCGCTGCAGCTGTTGACGCTGGACCCTGCGCAGCCGCACACCTGCGTGGAATTGCAGGAGTACGCCGAGTGGGCCGATTTCTCCGGCGACGGCAGCAAGATCGCCTGGATCACCAAGACGCAGGTCGGCGAGGACACGGATCTCTGGACGGCGAACAGCGACGGCACGGGCGCGACGATGATCCTGTCGGGGCCGTTGCTGGCGGCGGGGTTCGTGGCGGGCACGACGCACCTGGAGATGTCGTATCAGGGCGACCTGGTCTGGCTCGACGTCGCCAACCCGGACCATTTCTCGTACGTTGCCGAGCAGCTGTTCGGGTTCGCAACGGGCATCGGCGCCTCCTGGTTCGTGGCCGGGTACGACTACAGCAATCAAGACGCGACCGGATTGCTGGGCGTCGTCAACCTGGACAGCGGCCGGAAGCTGCCGATCTCGCCCGCGGTCAGCCAGTACAAGGTGGTCCCGCAGACCGAGCTTGCCGACGGCGGCGCGTCTGCCGGCCAGACGAGGACCGGCGTCTTCGACGTCGTCTACGTGGTCCGGGGACGCAACCCCTCCCCGCAGGACGGCATCTGGCTCGCCACGGTGAGACCGGCAGACCTTCCGTGACCTTTCCGGCCGCGGCCGCGCTGGTGCTCGGGCTCGCCGGCGCGCTGGTCGTTCCCGCGCGCGCGGCGGCGGTCGCCCCGGATGCGTCGCTGCCGCGCGATGCAGGGCTGGACGGGTCGACCGACGCCCCCCGACTGGACGGTGGACCGGCCGAGGGGGGCGCGGCGGTGACCGACGCAGCGGGCGCGCCCTCCACTCCAGCGCCGACCGTTCGGCTCGACGGCCGCGTGCTCGAGAAGGGGACGCGCGACCCGATCGTCGGTGCCGCGATCGCGATCGACGGCCGGGTCGCCGCCCAGACCGGCCGGGACGGCCGCTTCGAGCTGAACGTGCCCGCCGGAGAGCACACGATCACCGTGCAGCTCGCGGGTCGGCAGATCGTGGCCCACACCGTCACGGTCGCGGCGGACCGGCCCGCGGAGGATTTGACGTTCCGCGTGCTGTTGCCGAGCAGCGGCGTGCGCTACCAGACCACCGTGCGCGCCACCCGCGCGGAGCTGCAGCAGGTGCCGGTTTCGGCGGCCGAGGCACGCCAGGCGCCGGGCACGGGCGGCGATCCGCTGCGCGTGATCGGCCTCCTGCCGGGCGTCCTGCAGATCGCCTGGCCGGCGTCGCTGTACGTCGTGCGAGGGGCGAACCCCGGCAACACGGGCTTCTTCCTGGACGGCATCCGGGTCCCGGAGCTGTTTCACCTGGCGCTGCCCCGCTCGGTCATTCACCCGTATCTGATCGAGGGGGTCGAGTTCTACCCGGGCGGCGGCCCCGCGAACTACGGCCCCTACGTCTCGGGGATCATGGCGGCGCGAACCGCGGCGCCCCCCGCGGATCGGGTCCATGCGTCGGCCGACGTCACCGTGTACGACGCGGGGGCCATCGCCACGGCGCCCTGGGACGCCGGCCGCGGGACCGTCGCCGTGGCGGCGCGCTACTCGTACACCGGCGCGCTCTTCTCGGCGCTGTCGCTCAACACGCTGCTGCGCTACGGCGACTACCAGCTGCGCGTCGATCACCCGCTGGCGGGCGGGCAAGCGACGCTGTTCGCGTTCGGCTCCCTCGACGACGTGGGCTGGACCAACCCCGACGCCAACGCGATGGAGTACGGCGCGCTTCAATTTCATCGTCTCGACCTGCGGTGGCGCCGGACGCTGGGCGGCGGGCGCCTGCTGGCGGGCGTCACCTTCGGGATCGACTGGGCCAACTCGACCCTCTACGACAGCCCCATCAGGGAGCGCGCGCTCAGCGTCGCGCCGCGGCTCATCTACACGCGCGCGCTGGGCGCCTGGGCGGAGGCCGAGGTCGGCGCCAGCGCCGAGGCGCAGTCTTTCCAGTCGCACGTCCCGATGTTCCAGCGCAAGCAGAGCGACCTCGCCCGATCGCGCAAGGCGCTGTCGCAGGCCGCGTACGCGACGCTGATCCTGCGTCTCGGCCGGCGCTGGGTGGTCTCGCCGGCGTTGCGCGCGGATCTGTTCTCCGAACAGTCGACCACCCAGGGCTTCCTCGAGCCCCGCCTGGACGTTCTGTTCCAGCTGTCCGACGCGGTTTCGCTGCGGGCGAACGGCGGCCGGTTCGCGCAGATGCCCAGCCTGCCCGTCAGCGTGGCCGGGTTCGAGGCGTTCGCGCTGGCGGACCTCGGCGCGCAAACCTCCGTCGGCGGTTCGCTGGGCGCGCAGGCGCGCTTGCCCTGGCGGCTGAGCCTGAACGTCACCGGCTACTACCAGCGGCTGCGCGTCACCGACGTGCGCAACATCGACATCACCAACCCCGATCCGACCGCCGCCGACTTTCTGGTGTCGCGGCTGGGCCGCGCCTACGGGCTCGAGGTCCTGCTGCGGCGGGCGGACGCCGGGCGGCTGTTTGGCTGGGTGGCGTACACGCTGTCGTGGAGCCAGCGCTACGACGACACGGGCGTGCTCGGTCGCTCCGACTGGGACGAGCGGCACATCCTGAACGTCGTCTCCGGGTACCGGATCGGCGCCGCGACGACGGTCGGCGTCGGCTTCCACCTGAACACGGGCCGCTGGGCGCCCGTCATCGACAGCCCCGTCGGCGCATACCAGCAGCTCCCGCTCTACTACCAGGTCGACCTGCGCGCCGAGCGGCGGTTCGTCTTCGATCGCTTCGTGCTGGACCTCTACGCCGACTTCGAGAACGTCACGCTGAACCCGGAGGTGTTGCAGCTGGAGTCGGCCAGCACGCCCAGCTCACCGATGGCCGTCCGCCAGGACGTCCTCAAGATCATCCTACCCACCGTGGGCGTCCACGCGCAGTTCTGACGCTATTTCGTGAACAGCGTCAGATCGATCGAGCTGCCCATCTTCTGGTAGCCGGCGGGGCCGGGGTGCAGGCCGTCCATCTGCGACCAGGCGGCGTACGTCGCCTGCAGCTTCGGCGGGTTGCCGCCGTCCGTCAGCGCGGCGTCGAAGTCGATGACGCCGTCGAAGACGCCGCTCTTGATGTACGTGTTGACCTGCTGGCGAACCATCTCGTGGGCCGCCGTGTAGTAGCTGTTGCCGCCGAACGGCATGATCGTCGCGCCGTAGATCAGCAGCCCCTTGGCGTGCGCGCGCGCGATCAGATCGTCGTAGGCCGTCTTCATGGACGCGAACGACGCGCCGCCCCCGATGTCGTTGACGCCGTCGTACACGATCGCGTAGCGGACGCCGCTCTGGTCGAGGACGTCGCGGCTGAAACGGGCCTGCGCGGCGGTGCCCGAGCTGCCGACCAGATTCGTCGCGCCGATGCCCTGGTTCATCACCGCGACGTCCGCCGTCGCCGCGTTCGCGTGCAGGCGCGAGGCCAGGATGTCCGTCCAGCGGTCGTTGCCGTTCGTGTCGGTGCCGCGCCCGTCGGTGATCGAGTCGCCGATGGCGACCACGCCGCGCGCCGAGGCGCTGGCGCTGACGTCGATGCCCGAGATGAAGAACCAGTGCTCCGTCGTCTGCGCCGAGCCCATGCTGGCGGCGCTGACGTTCGTGCTGCCGGCCTGGATGTACGACGTGGTCCGCGAACCGGAGTGCTGGGTGAGGCTGCTGGGCACGGCGCCCAGCGCCAGCGTGATGGTCACGTTGGCCAGCGCCGGCATCGTGAAGTCGACCGGGTCGGACCAGACTTCCTTGCCCTGCGCGATCGTCACCGACGCCATCCCTCCGAAGGACAGCGGCTCGTCGGTCGACGTGTCGATGCTGCTGTCGACGGACGGCGACGCCTTGCACAGCGCGACGTGGGCCGCGCTGACCACCAGCGAACCGTTGCCGTCCAGGTTCGAGAGCTGGACGCGGATCTGGCTGCCGCCCAGCGAGACGTGGGTGACCTGGCGAAGGACGCTGTTCGACAGGCCCACCGGCGGCGGGTTCGCCGAATCGAGATAGGGCGACGCGGTCCAGGTCCCCACCCAGTGGGGTGACCCGCTGCCGCCCGCCGCACCGCCGGCGGTTCCCCCGGTCGCCGGCGCGCCGGCGGTTCCTCTGACCCCACCGCCGCCACCGGCCGACCCAGCGCTGCCGCCGCCGGCGCCGCCGGAGTGCGCGGCGCCGCCCTGCCCCGACGCTCCGCCGGTGCCGGTC
>CAZPUH010000937.1:0-1279 GCA_964589215.1 uncultured Myxococcales bacterium
CAGCGAGGCGGCCAGCCGGCGCGCGGGCCAGACGACCCCCCCGATGACGAGGGCCGCCGCCAGCGCCCCCGCCGCGGCGCGGAGCTCGGGCCGCCGCTGCTCCTCCGGCGTGGCCGCGCGGTCCGGACGCGCCGCCAATCCGCCCACCGCCACCCCCAAGAGAAACGCCGTCGCCGGCATCGCCATCGGGAAGCCGGTCAGCCCGCAGCCGGCGAACGCCGCCAGGCTGCCGGCGCACCCGGCCGCCCAGCCGCGCGCGCCGGTATCGCCTCCGGCATCGCCGCGGGTGGGGTTGCGGCAAGCTCGCAGGGCGGCGGCGCCCGCCGCGGCGTAAAGTGCCAGCAGCGCCAGCAGTCCCAGCGGCCCGGTCTCCGTCAGCCGTTCGAGCAGATCGTCGTGCACTCGTCTGGGCGCGCGCGTGGCCGACAACACCCCTTCTTCGGCGGCGCCCGGCTCGGCGTAGCGCGGGAAGACGACCGCGAAGTTCCCCGGCCCGACGCCGAAGGTCGGCGCCTGCCGGTACATCGCCCAGGCGCGCCGCCACAGGCCCAGGCGCGTGCGGGCAACCGGCGAGCTCACCGACAGCCCCTCGCGCAGCACAGCGGCCGCGGGCGCGAATCGCTTGGCGTCGCCCGCGTCATGGCGGGTCCAGCGTCCAGGCAGCGCCGCCGCGATCGCGACGGCCGCCAGGCAGGCCATCGTGCCGAGCATGAGACGCCGCGAGAGGCGCGGCCGGGCCAGCGCGAGGACGGCGACGACGCCCGCGGCGCCGCCGATCCAGGCCCCTCGCGTCCGGGCCACGGCCAGAAAAGCCAGCTCCAGGCTCAGCGCGAGGATCGCCAAGCCACGCACGGCCCCTCTCGCCTGGGGACCGTCGTTGCGGGCTGCGAGCGCGCGCGCCAGGCCGAACGGCAAGGCGGTCGCGACCGCCTCGGCGGCGACGTTGCGGTTCCCGAACGTCGACCCGGGGACGCTGATGCTGGGGATGGGCAGCGGACAGACCCCCAGGTGCTGGGCCAGACCGATCGCGGCGACCAGCGCCGCGCCGATCTGGACGGCGTCCACCAGCCGTCCGCGGTCGTCCCCGGCCACGAGCAGGGTGGTGCCCAGCGCTACCCCGGCCACCGCCGCCCAGCGAACGAGCTCGGCCCCCGCGTACGGCGCGCGCGCGGCCGCCACGGCGGCGGACAGCGCCGTCGTCAGCAGCACCGCGGCGCCGGCGGCGGCGATCCGCGCGTCCAGGTCGGGGGAGTGGTGGCTGGCGCGCGCCCACAGCCAC
>CAZPUH010000938.1:0-8782 GCA_964589215.1 uncultured Myxococcales bacterium
GGCATCGCCGGGTAGTCGAGAGTGGGCCCACCTGGATTCGAACCAGGGACCAGGCGGTTATGAGCCGCCAGCTCTGACCGCTGAGCTATGGGCCCAGCCTTGTACGGAAATGCCGTGTACAAAGAGGAACGAAATCTACACCGCGCCCCAGGGGCTGTCGAGGCGATCTCCGTCGAGAATTCCGTCACGACCCGCGACGCCGGCGCGCTCGAGCGAGCGCCAGCAGACAGAGGAACGCCGCGCTCGCCGCCGCGGCGAGGCGCGTCGCGCGGGCGGAGGTCGGGTCGATCCTGCAGCCACACCCCGAGCCCCCACCGCCCGAGCCGCCGCTGGCGGTGCCGGTGCATACGGAGAGATCCCAGATGCCCTGCATGTTCTCGAACTTGCAGGTGTCCTGACAGATCTGGCGCACGCACGCCTTGGGGCCTTTCACCTGATCGTAGGTCATCAGCTTCGTCAGCGTCGCGCCTTCGTCGTCGGAGACCGCCAGCGCCCACCCGTCGCTGTAGTTCTTGGCCGACAGATAAAGACGCGGGCGGCCGTTCTCGACGCGTTCGGCGAGCCCGACGAGATGCGTGGGATCCGGCAGCGTCGTCCAGGGCTGGAACGAGACGCCACCGTCCGTCGACCGAACGGCCACCCCCTCGGTGCCGCCGGCATCGGTGAAGATCAGCGCGCCGACCAGGACCGTGCCGCTGCTCAGGCGGGCGAAGGCGCTCAGCTGCCCGCGCGCGAAGGTGACCGGCACGGCGACGGTGGCGCCTCCGCCGCGCGCCACGGCCACGCCGTCGCCGCCCGCCGCGAGCACGCGCAAGTAGACCACGTCGCTGTTCTGCGGGTCGACGGCCAGGATGCGCACGACGGCCGCGCCGACGGAGGCCCCCAGCGCGGTGCTGTTCCAGGTGGCGCCGCCGTCGCTGGACCGGGCCAGCACCGGCGCCGCGCCCGCGGCCGTCGTCGTGTACGTGGCGACATAGATGACCCTCGGGTCGCTGCGCGCGATCTCGACGCCGACGATCGCAGCGCCCGCGGGCGCCGTGTAGAGCGGCGTCGGCCCGAACGTCTTGCCCCCGTCGGTGGACGCGAAGACGCCCCCGGCCCCCGCCACGCCGCCGTCAGAGGGGGCCACGGAGACCGCCAGCACATGGGCCGGATCGGACGGATCGACGAAGAAGTCCGACACCACGGCCCCCGCCGGCAAACCGGCCGCCGTCTGCCAGGTGCAGGATTCGTCGTCGGACCAGGCCAGCCCTTCGAACGGCGACAGCGCGTAGAACCGATCTCCGACGCCGCCCGAAGCGATCGCCGCGGGGCCGACCGCGTAGACGTTCGCCATCGACGTGGTCGCCGGCTGCTCGCAGGTCCACAGCCAGGTCGCTCCGGCGTCTTCCGAGAGAATGAGCCCGAACGTCGTCGCCAGCCCGACCTTGCGCGGCTGGTCGGCGGGCAACAGGATTGCCAGCGATCCCGGAATGCCACCGTCGGCGCGCGCGACTCCGGCCAGCCCGACCGTCGCGCCGACAACCAGGATCGCCAACAGCGAAGTCGCTCGGCGCTTTACGCGGGAGACCTCCGCCGATCCGTGCCATGATGCCGATCGTCGGTGGGGAGCTCGGCTCACCCGTTCTGCCTCCGCATCGTCCCCGTCGCTATGCTCAAGATCGAGTTCGACACGTACGCGCTGGCCAACGGCCTCACCGTCATCCTGCACCCGGATCGTTCCAGCCCGCTCGTGGCGGTGGACCTATGGTCCCACGTGGGATCCAAGGACGAATCGCCCGGCCGGACGGGGTTCGCGCACCTCTTCGAGCACCTCATGTTCATGGGCTCGAAGCACGCGCCGTATCCGTCGTTCGATTCGATCATGGAGAGCTGGGGCGGCCACAACAACGGCACCACCAGCAACGACCGGACGAACTACTACGAGATCGGCCCGCGAAACTTGCTCGAGACGTTCCTGTGGCTGGAAGCCGACCGGCTGGCGACCTTGCCGGAGGTCATCACGCTGGAGGAGCTGGATCGCCAGCGCAAGGTCGTCCAGAACGAGCGCCGCCAGTCGTACGAGAACCGGCCCTACGGCGCCGGTGAGCTGGTCGTTCCCGAGGTGATGTACCCGCCCGAGCACCCCTACCACTGGCCGACGATCGGCTCGCACACGGATCTCGAGGCGGCCACCGTCGACGACGTCCGCGAGTTCTTCGAGCGCTTCTACCGGCCGTCGAACGCCAGCCTGTCGATCGCCGGAGACTTCGACCCGACGACGGTCCGCGCGCTGGTCGACAAGTACTTCGGCTGGCAGCCGGCGCGGCCGCGTCCCGAACGGCGCCCGCCGCCGCCCCCGCCCCGGCTAGAGCGCGACGTGACGCGCACGCTGACCGACCGCGTGCAGCTGCCGCGGCTGCGCCTCGCGTGGCATTCGCCGGCGCTGTTCGCGCCCGGCGACGCCGACATGGATCTGGCCGCGCACGTGCTGGGCGGCGGCAAGTCCAGCCGCCTCTACCGCGCGCTGGTATTCGACGGGCGCATCGCGCAGGACGCCTTCGCGTACCAGGGGTCGCTGATGCTGGGCAGCCTGTTCCACGTGGGCGCCACCGCCAAGCCAGGGCGCGGGCTGGAAGAGATCACCGCCGCCGTCGACGCGCAGCTGACGCGGCTGGCCTCCGACGGTCCCACGGAAGAAGAGCTGGCCCGGGCGCGCAACACGCACCTGGCCGACTTCTACAAAGGCCTGGATCACTTGCAGACGCGGGCCGACCTGCTGAATCACTACCAGTACGTCCTGGGCACGCCCGACGGCGCGGAGCGCGACGTCGATCGCTACCGGGCGGCCACGCGGGAGTCGGTGCGCGACGCGTTTGCCCGGGTGCTCGCCGGCAAGCGGCTGGCGATGCAGACCCTGCCCGACACGGTGACCGCGTGACGGCCACGCCAGAGGCGATGCAGGCGGCGCCCGCCGTCGGGCCGCTGCCCGCGGTGCTGGTGCCGCCCGCCGCCCGCTTCACGCTGTCGAACGGGCTGCCGGTCGTCGCCGTCCACCGCGAGGTGGCGCCCATCGTCTCGGCCGCGCTGATGATCCGCAGCGGCGCCGGCGCGGATCGCCCCGACCAGGCCGGCCTGGCCTCGCTGACCGCCGAGATGCTGGACGAGGGCGCGGGAGATCGAGACGCGCTGGCGTTTGCCGACGCGCTGGAACACCTGGGCGCCGATCTGTGGCTGGGCAGCGGGCGCGACGGCTCGCAGCTGTCCGTGCAGTCGCCGCGCGAGACCTTCTTCGCGGCGCTGGACCTGGCGGGCGACGTGCTGGTCCGCCCGCGGCTCGCCGAAGGGGACTGGCAGCGCGTGCTGGCCGACCGGCACACCTCCGCGGTGCAGCGCCGCGACCAGCCCGAATCGGTCGTGAGCGTGGTCTCCGACCGGCTGCTGTTCGGCGAGCAGCACCCGTACGGCCGTCCGGTCGAGGGCTACGCGCGCACGCTGGAGAACCTGACGCTGGCCGACGCGCGGGCCTTCCACGCCACGCACTGGCGCCCGAACCACGCGTTCCTGGTCGTGGCCGGGGCGTTCGATCCGGCGCAGCTGCGCGATCGACTGGAAGCCGCGCTGGGCGCCTGGACGCCGGGCCAGGTTCCGCCGCTCCCCTCGCCCCCCGCCTGGCCGCAGCGGCCGCGCCTGTGCATCGTCGATCGGCCGGGCGCCCCGCAGAGCGTGGTGCGCCTGACGGCGCCGGGAACCGACCGCCTGTCGCCCGACCGTCCGGGTCTGGCCATGCTGAACGCGGTCCTGGGCGGAAGCTTCACGAGCCGCCTCAACTTCAACCTGCGCGAAAAGCACGGGTACACGTACGGGGCCGCGTCCAGCTTCACGTTCCTCCGCCTGCCGGGGAGCTTCGCGGCGCGCGCCTCGGTCTTCGCCGAGTCGACCGCGCCGTCGGTGCGCGAGATGCTCGCCGAGCTGGCCGGGCTGCACGAGCGGCCCGTCACCGCCGACGAGCACGCCAAGGCCCGCGCGACGCTGCTGATGCGCGTGGCAGAGGGGCTGTCCACGACCGGAGGCGTCGCCGCGACGTTCGGCGAGATCGGCCTTTACGGCCTGCCGCTGGACGAACCCAAGCGGTTCGTCGCCGCGCTGGAGGCCACAACGGCCGACGACCTGCGCGCGCTGGCGGCCCGCACCATCGATCCAGACGCCGCCATGATCACCATCGTCGGCGACCGCGCGGCCATCGAAGGGCCGCTCCGGGAGCTCGGTCTGCCGGCGCCCGTCATCCGGAACGCCGACGGCGACCCCGTCTGAGCCGCCGCTTTTCAGACGAGCGCCGGTATGATCCTCATGTCGCGGTCGACGCGACCGCGCGGGGTGTGGCGACGGGCTTCGGCAGGCGCCGGCCGGTGCCGCAGCGCGGGTCGTCGTCGGTGAGGAGGGTCTCCCGCAGCTTGCGCCGCGCGCGCATCAGACGGGTGCCGACGGTGGAGCGCGGGATCGTCAGGCGGTCGGCGATCTCGTCGTAGCTGCAGTTGTCCAGAAGCCGCAGCTCGTACACCTCCCGGAAGGGACGCTCCAGGTCGGCCAGCGCCGCGTGAATCTGTTCGTCCGTAATGGTTTCCCAGGGTTCCGGCGCGTCCGCCTCGGGGCTGGCGACCTCGTGCTCGTCGATGCACAGGGCCCGCGGCTCGCGCGCCTGGCGCCGGCAGCGGTCGAGGAACAGGTTGTACATGATGGTCATCAGCCAGTGCCGAAGGTTCGTTCCCGGCTGGAACGTCGCCTGGCCGCGCAGTGCGCGTTCATACGTGTCTTGCAACAGGTCCAACGCATCCGAGCGGCTCCGCACCAACCGCATCGCCCGCGCATACAGAACCCCCTCGTACCGAGACACCATTTCTTCCGGATGCATACCCTCCCATCAAGCAAGGCCAGTGCCACGCATAAGTCATTGTAATTACATGCGGTGTGGCTGAGCCTCGGCGCGAGTTGCGCAGATCTGCACAACTTGCGCAAACTGGCGCTTGCTCAGTCGGGGCGCTCGTCGACATACTGCCGGACATGCGCGGTCGAACCACCATGGTCGCGGCTCAGAGCGAGGATCAGGATCCCGCGAGCGCGTTCCTGCTGGTCGTCGGCCGCGATTCGTACGCGACGTACAACCTGCCGGCGTCCGGCACGCTGACGATCGGCCGCGGTGAAACGAACGCCGTTCGCGTCGACGACCCGCTGGCGTCGCGCGCGCACGCCTGCCTGCACTTCGGCGAGGGCATGCTGCTCGAGGATCTGGGCAGCGTGAACGGCACGCGCATCAAGGACCAGCCGGTCCCGCGCGGCGAGCGGGTCGCGATCCGGATTGGCGACACCGTGCAGATCGGCTCGACGGTGCTGATCGTCCAGCGGCGGACGGCGCCCGTCAGCGACGCGCGGCCCGAGACGTTGCCGGGCTCGATCACCGCGACGGAGTCCCCGGCCCCGCCTCGCGGCGTGGCCATGCAGCGAGTCCACGCGCTGGCCGAACGCGCGGCCGCCGGCACCATCAACGTCCTCATCACCGGCGAGACCGGCGTGGGCAAGGAGTTGCTGGCCGAGACCGTGCACCGCGCCTCACCGCGGCGCGACGGCCCGTACGTTTGTTTGAACTGCGCGGCGCTGTCCGAGACGCTCCTCGAGAGCGAGCTCTTCGGACATGAGCGCGGGGCCTTCACGGGCGCCGTCCAAGCCAAGCCCGGCCTCATGGAGACAGCGGCCGGCGGCACGCTGTTTCTCGACGAGGTCGGCGAGCTGCCGCTGGCCACGCAGGCCAAGCTGCTGCGCGTGCTGGAGACCCGCGAGGTCACGCGCCTCGGCAGCGTGCGCCCGCGCCGCGTCGACCTGCGGTTCATCGCGGCGACCAACCGCGACCTGGAAGCGGAGATCGTGCGCGGGACCTTCCGCCAGGACCTCTACTTCCGGCTGGCGGGGATCACGCTGACGATCCCGCCGCTGCGCGAGCGGCTGGACGAGATCCGCCCGCTGGCCGAGACGTTCGCGCGTCAGATCTGCCGCGACCTGGGGCGGGCGCCGCCCATCTTCCCCGCGCCCATCCTGATGCTGCTCGAGTCGTACCCCTGGCCGGGAAACGTGCGCGAGCTGAAGAACATCGTCGAGCGGGCCGTGCTGCTGAACAGCGGCGCCGTCATCGGCACCGAGCACCTGCCGATGGAAAAGCTGAGTCGCCCGGTCCCGCCCCCGCCCGCCCGGATGACGCCCCCCGTCCTCGACGCCTACCCCCTCTCCGGCATGACGCCGCGGCAGGTGGACGCCGGGCGCGTCGACGTCCCCTCGCCCGTGCGCGCGGCGCGCGGCGCCACGAACGCGGCCGAGCGCGAGCGGATCATCGCCGCTCTCAACGCCTGCGCCGGCAACCAGAGCCGGGCGGCGAAGCTCCTGGGCATCCCGCGCCGCACCTTCCTGACCAAGCTCGACGGCTACGGCATCCCGCGCCCCAAGAAGGGCTCGGCGGGCGCCGACCCGGATTTTTAGAGCACGTTTAAATCTTGATCCGCAGCGCGGCGCCCATGTCGACGATGGGGTAGCTGCCGAGCACGCCGGAGGTTGCGCCCAGCTGAGCCGCGGTGCTGGACGGTAGCTCGAACCGGAACTCGCCGCCGACGTGGCCGTAGTGGACGCCCACGAACGCCTCGACGGACAGGTGGGTCAACACCGTCACCGAGTAGTCGACGCGGCTGATGAACGACTTGTCCGTCAGGTTGCCCAGCGTCGAGATCGTGAAGGTCGTGTAGTTCCACGAGTACGGCGCCGGGAAGCTGGCGAACAGCGCCCCGTAGTGCTGCCCCAGGTAAAAGAACGGGAACAGCACGAACGGGTTGGGTACCACGTTCGGATTGGCGACCGCGTACTGCAACGCCTGCGGGTAGACCGAGGCGCTGGAATAGCCAGGGTGGTTGTAGAAGTACTCGGCGCCGACGGTCCAGGCGTCGTTGTCGTTGTACTTGCGCGAGTAGTTGATGCCGCCGACGATCTGCGTCTCGTAGCCGGTGTACGTCCCGACGGTCATCAGCTCCGGATCGTAGTGCAGGAAGTCGCCGCCGGGGCGCAGCGCCATCTCGCCGTAGACGTCGAAGTCCCAGATCCCCGTCGAGAAGTCGAATCCGTAGCGCGGGCGTTCGCCCTTGTGCGCGAAGATGTCGGCGCCCAGCTCGACGCCCGCCAGGACCACCTCGGCGCGGGCCGCGCCGGCGACCTTGCCGAGCGTGTTCGTCTCCACGTTGGGATCCTCGGTGACGCCGAAAGCGGAGAAGTTCCACCCCTGCGCCTCCCAGGGGACGTTCACCTTGATCATCGTGACGCCGCCGCGCGCGTCGAACACGTCCAGCGGGTTGCGCTTGACCGGGTGCAGGTAGTCGGTCGGCTGCCAGAAGCGCCCGGTCCCGAAGTGGACGTGCTGCTTGCCGGTCGTGACGAACACCTTCTGCAGGATGTCGAACCGGATCCACATCTGATCCAGCAGCGACGTGGGACCGCGCTTGCTGCTGAACGTCGAGAAGCCGGTGGGCGTCGTCGTCCCGGCCAGCGCGCCGTTCGTGTCCGCCCCGGCCGTGTTGGGCGCGTCGTTCGGCACCAGCGTCGGGTCGTACGCCATGCGCCCCAGAATGAACGCGCGCACGCGCGGGTTGGGGCGGGCGTCCAGATACAGGTCGAGGAGGCTGGGCGCGGACAGCGACCAGTCACCGGGGTTCTGGTGCGCGGAAGCCGTCGTCTGCGCGCGCAGGTACAGCTGCCCGCCGATCTGCAGCGGGTTCTCGGGCGCTACGAAGTCCGACAGAAACTTGGCCTCCTCGCCCTTGCCGAGGATGTCCTGATCGCGCGACGTCCCCTCGGTGGAGGCAGCGGGGGGCTCGTTCGGCTTCGCGTCCGCTGAAGCGGGCGCGGGCGGCGCGGCTGCGGGAGCAACGCCCGCGGCCGGCGGCGCGCCAGAGGCGGGAGCGGGCGCGGGCTTCGCCCCGCCGCCGAACAGATCCTGTTCGCTGGGGCGATCGCCCAGGGTCTGCGCAGAAGCTCCGGCGCCCGCCAACAGCGTGAGGGCAGCGGCGATCGCCGCCGCCTGGCGACTCGCCCCTGCGATCATCGGCTCTTGCTCTCGAGCCAGGCCTTCGTGAACAGGTTGGGGGGGAGCGCGCTGGGATCGACCGCCTTGATCAGGACCAGCGTCTGGTTGGCCTTCTCGACCTCGTCGTAAAAGCGGATCTCCTCGGGGTACCAGACCTCGCCCTTCTTCGACGAGCTGTAGATCTTCTTCCACTTCGGGTAGTACGACGTGCGCAGCAGGCGCCCGGACAACGCGTACTCTTGCCGCTTGAGGATGTTCTTGGTGTCCTTGTCGATCCAGATGCGGACGATCGGGAACGCCAGATCCTGGCCCGGCTTCCCCTTCAGCAGCAGCTTCTGCGCCGTGTAGGCGCCCAGCTTCTCTTCCCCTTCGTCGGTGGGGTCGTACTCCTCGGCCAGCCGGGACTCGTCGAAGTCGGAGCGCCGCGAGTTCGTGCCGCCGATGCGCTCGCGCTCGGTGCGCCGCTCCCACTTGCCGACCGACGGGTCGTAGAACCAGAGGTTCTTGTCGATGCGCAGGTAGCCCTGCCCCGCCGACGACTTCGGCGCCGTGAACAGGATCATGAACTTCTGGTCTTCGGACCGCCGGTAGTACTCGGTGTTGTAGACGGTGTCGACCTTGTCCTTTTCCTTCTGTTCCAGGTAGGCCTGCGCGCGCCAGTCGCCGTTGTTCTTCTGGCGGTCGTCCACC
>CAZPUH010000939.1:0-5973 GCA_964589215.1 uncultured Myxococcales bacterium
CCCGTTCCACAACTACATCGATCGCATGATGTTGAACTACTACAAGTACCTGCTCGACACGCTGTCGACGTACACGACGCCGACCGGCCCGCTGCTGGACCAGGGCGTCGCGATCTGGTGCAACCAGTGCGCGACCGGCGCCCACTCGTTCAGCAACATCCCCTGGATCCAGGCCGGGACGGCCAACGGCTACTTCAAGAAGGGGCAGCACATCGTCATCGGCAGCGGCCAGCAGCCGGGCGGCAGCCAGGACGGCAAGGGCGGCGATCCCTCGGTAGGCGGCGTCAACAAGATGCTGAACACGCTGCTGACCGCCGCCGGCGTCACCAAGACGGGCGGCGCGCCCTACGACAGCTTCGGCGATGCCAGCCTGCCCAAGGGCATCCTGACCGAGCTCGTGGCCTGAAGCGGCCGCAGCCCTGACGGGCGCCCGCGGTTGCTCCGGCGGTCCCGCTACCGTAGCTTTTTGCCGTGGGCGCTGGCGACATGGCCGGCCGAGGGCAGCGATCCCCGTGGCTTCGCTACGGGTCGGCGATAGGTCTGACCGCGCTGGTCGTGGCCGGCCGCCTCGCGCTGGATCCGGTGTGGGGCCGCCAGCACAATCGGCATCTCGTGTTTCTGCCGACGGTGATGCTGGCGGCGTGGGTCGGCGGGTTCGGTCCCGGCGTCGTGAGCGCCGCGATCAGCACGTTGGCGCTGGCCTGCTTCTGGTCGGACCGTGCCGGGCACCCGCATCTCAACGCCGACCTGGCGCTGTTCCTGTTGGTCGCCGTGTCGATCTGCGCGGTGATCCATTCGTTGCAGCTGGCGCGCGCGCGGGCAGACGCCGCCAAGCGAGCGCGCGAGTCGTTGATGGAGCTGGTCATTCACGACCTGCGCAATCCGTTGACGGCCATCCGTGTCGCCGCCGAATCATTGGAGATGGACGCCCAACTGGAACCGGCGCGCCGGCGGACGATCGTCATCACGCGCGCGGTGGCGCGCATGGAAAAGTTGGTGCGGGATCTGTTCGAAGCGACGCAGGCCGAGCGCGGAGACCTGCGGCTGTCGTTGCAGCGCGAAGACGCGCAATCGATCGTGCAAGAGGTCGTTGAAGCCAACGCGCCGGTCGCGCGCGAACGGGGTGTTCAGCTGGAGCCGGAGCTCCCCGCCGAGCCGATCGCGCTGACCTGCGATCGCGGCCAGGTGTTGCGCGTGCTCGCCAATCTGATCGGCAACGCGATTCGTTTCACGCCCGAGGGCGGGCGAATCACCGTCCGCGTTCAGGCCGAAGACCGCCTGGCGCGATTCAGCGTGGCGGACACCGGGATCGGTATCGCCCCCCAGCACCTTCCGCTCGTGTTCGAGCAACACTGGAAGGGCGGGGGCACCGGCGCGGGGCTGGGGCTGTTCATTGCGCGAACGATCGTCCGCGCGCACGGCGGTGAAATCGCCGTGCAAAGCACGCTGGGCGAGGGGACGGTGTTCTGGTTCACCATTCCCCGCCCGTCCGCCGCGATGGACGCGGCGCCCGTTTCAGCGATATAGATCGGTCGTCCCGGCCGTCAACGATCACGAGGGAGTTTCACATGCGCAGGTTTCAACTCGTCTTTGGGGCGGCGGTGGCGGGGTTCGGACTGCTGGTGCCGTCTTTGACGCAGGCACACTTTCAGCTGGTCTCGCCCCAAAGCTGGTGGACCCAGCTGAGTGACGGCTCGCCGCAAAAGGATGCGCCCTGCGGCAACGAGATGACGACCGGCACCTCCGCGACGAAGACGGTGACGACCGTTCAGCCGGGGCAATCGGTGCCCGTGCAGGTCACCGCCACGATCGCGCACCCGGGCTGGTACCGCGTCTCGCTGAAGCAGGGGGCCGCCGCGTCGCAGACGGCTACCTCCTTCCCGGATCCGCCGACGCTGGGCGCGGCCGGGTCGGCCCAGCAATGCACGCCGGCGTTCATCGACAACCCCGTCTGGTCGCCGACGCAGCCCGTGCTGGCCGACAAGCTGGGTCTGCCGGCGGGATCGACGTCGACGAACACCACCCAGAGCGGAACGAAGACCTTCAACGTGACGATTCCGTCGACGGCCACCTGCACCGCCGCGGCGCCCTGCACGTTGCAGGTGCTCATGTTCATGACCGACCATCCGGCCGGTAGCTGCAACTACCACCACTGCGCCGACATCGCCGTGGCGACCGGCACGACCGGCGGCGGCGGACATGGCGGCGCAGCCGGAGCCGGGGGCAAGGGCGGCGCCGCGGGCGCAGCGACCGGCGGAACTGGCGGCGCGACGGCGACGGGTGGCGCGCCGGCGACGGGCGGCGCGCCGGGGACCGGCGGCGAGATCGCCGGCACCGGCGGCGCCCCGAGCAGCGGGTCGGGCGGTTCAGCTGCCACCGGCGGGACGCACGGCACGGGTGGAGCCCCGGGCACGGGCGGCGCGACGGCCGCCACCGGCGGGTCGACGGGGGCTTCGGGCGCGTCCGGCGGCGACTCGTCCGGCGGCTGCACCTACGGCGGCGCCGGCAAGACCGGCAGCAAGCTGGCGATCGGGATCGTGCTCTTGCTGGCGGTCGTGGCCGCGCGGCGGCGCATCCGCGCGCGCCGTCGCTGACGGCGCGGCGCCGTCACTGGCAGTGCAGCTCGTGGGGGCCCGAACCGACAGCCGAGATCCATGACACGCCGCCGCTGACCTTGGCGGCGGCGGCGCGCCCGTCCAGCACCGGCGTGCACGCGGCGCCCGCCGGGACCGGCAGGGCGACGTTGGCCGTCATGTTGGCGGGCAGCGTGAACCTGTTCGTGAAGCCGCTGCCGGTGCCACGGTCCAGCACCACGTGAATCGGTCCCCGGATGGTGGGGACGACGCCGTCGGCGTGGCTCAGCGCCGAACCCAGCTGGGGGCGAATCGAGGCGACCGCGAAACCCGGCGCTGCCGGCGTGACCCCCAGGACGTAGCGGCCGACGATGTTGGCCGGCGCGGCGCCCCAGGCGTGGTTCCAGTCGAGGTTCGACTTCAGGCTGACGTCCCAGGCCTCCATGGTCATGGTGGCGCCGGACTTGATCATGTTGTTCCAGCTGCGCAGCGACGTGGCGGTCATCAGCGCCATCGCCGCGTCCGCCTCGCCGCTGGCGTACAGCGCCTCCAGAAGGTACTGGGCGCCGTAGACGCTGCACGCCATCCCGCGTGATTTCACGAACGCGGTCACGCCCGCCACGCGGTCGGCGGGCACCAGCCCGAACGCCAGCGGAAACAGGTTTGCGTGCAGGGACGAGTGGCTGGTCGTCTCGCCGTCCACGTACAGCCGCGTCGTCGTGTTGAAGAGCTTCCGGTTGAAGGTGTCGATGGCGGCCGCGGCCATCGACGAATACTTCGCGGCGTCAGCGGTCTTCCCCAGCGCCGTCGCGATGTCGGCCATCTGCTGGAGGTTGCGGCAGTAGAACGCGTTCACGACCGTGTTGACCGCCGTGAACACGAACCCGTCGCGCTCGCCGTCGGGCCAGTCGACGATGGGCCCGCAGCTGCCGCCCGACGTGCTGCAGATGGAGCCCGTGTCGAGAAGGCCGTCCGCGCCGACGTACTGGGTGAGCAGCTTGTCGCCGGCGAGCGCGCTGTACGCGTGCGCCAGCGAATCGGTGTTGCCGGTGTACATCCAGTCCATCCAGGCCGTGAAGATCGAGTGCTGCTTCCACTCGGTCGGCCAGGTCGGGTGGGTCAGCAGGTACTCGTGGCTGTAGCGGGCCAGCGCGAACTGCCGGTCGACCGCGTAGTGCCCCAGCTGCTGGATGTAGGCGTCGGCCTCGTACGGTTTTCGCTCGCGGTCGCCGTCGATGTAGATGCCGGCGAACGTCGTGGCCAGGATGGTGTGCTTCGACAGGTTCCAGATCGCGTCCAGCGACGCGTTCGACGACGAGAACGACGACGCGCCCTCGTCGTACGGATACGACACCGCCACCTGGCTGGCCGACGCAGCGGTCAGCGACACGGGCGAATTCAGCACCTCCGCGTAGCGGAACGGCATCACGTTCCCGATCGACGCCGGCGGGTTCATGGTGGCGGCGTCCGTCGGCACCGTCACCCGGTAGGTGTGCATCCCCTGCTGCAGGGTCACGGACGAAGACGCCGCGCGGATCGTGGCGCCCGGGCTGAGGTCCACGCTCTGACCGCTGGCCTTCTCGCCGACGTTCACCTTGATCACCGTCCCCGCGGTGGGGGCGTTGACCGTCAGCTCCAGCCAGCCGAAGGCGTCGCGGCCGAAGTCGAAGAACGTGTGCCCGCTGCCGACCGCCGTGGCGGTGACGGGCGCGACGTGCGTCGTCACCAGGGCCTCGGTCGCCGTCGCGTACGCGCCGAGCGCGCCGGCCATGACGAACGTCTGGGGCGCCGACCAATCGCTGGCCACCTGCGCCGCGTCCCAGGTCTGCACCTTCCAGACGTACGTCGCCTTCCCGGACAGCGGCTTGCCCGCGTAGGGCACGTCGATCGACTGGCTCGACGCGACCTTGCCCGAATCCCACAGGTCACCGGTGCCGGCGGCGACAAGGGCGGCCGTCGAGCTCACCAGGATCCGGTAGGCGCTCTGGGTCGCGCCCGTCCCGGCGGCGTTGACGATCCACCCGAATTTCGGCGCGGCGTCGGTCAGGGCCGCGTTCTCGGGGTGCGAGAGAAGGTCGACCAGCAGCCCGGACGGCGCGCTCGCCGTCCCGCCGTCGTGACCGCTGGCGCCCGCCGCCGAGGCGCCGCCCTTCGAGCTGCCGGCGTCCGCGGACACGCCGCCGTCCTTCGGTCCGCTGCTGCCGCCCCACCCGTTCGTCCCACCGGCGCCGTCGATGCCACCGGCGCCATTCACCCCGCCCGAGCCGCTACCGCCCCCGGAGCTCCTTCCGCCGCCCGTGCCCCCCATGGTCGGGCTGGACGCGTCGAGCGTCTGCCCGCCGGAGGTGGCGGGGCTCCCCTTGCCGCATCCGAGGGCCGCGGCCACCGCCAGCGCGAGCGCCAAACGCGCGAACATGAGCATCCCGCAGAGAAAGGGGAGCATTCTCCGTCATTGCGTCACCCGGTCATCGGGTTGTCAATCCAGGCGCCTGACGCGGGTCAGCGGGTCACGTCGACGACCTCCAGCTCCAGGAAGTTGCCGACGTAAGGCTGCTTGATGGTGGTGTTCTTGACGTTCGGGACCGTCATGGTCGTGTTGGCGACCTCGTGGTGGTCGCCGTCGATGACGTAGAAGTCGATCTTCGACTGGCCGGCGATCGGGATCGTGACGGTGTAGTCGGTCTTGTAGACCGCGTGCGGCTGCCGGTCGACGTTGTCGTAGTCGGTCGTGTAGTTGAGGAAGTAGCTCTGCTTCGGCGACGCGACGGTCATCGCGAAGATGTTGAACCCGTTGTAGCAGTTGTCGGCGGGCGCGACCTCGGGCGGGACGGCGAACGGGATCGGGTACGAGCTGTCCGTCTGCGGCGGGTGGATCTTGCAGGCGCCCTGCCCGGGGCCGAGATTGTTGTTCGGCGCCTGGGGCGGCATGTGAATGGTGGGCAACCCGCCCGTGTAGAAGATCTTGCTGGTCGGGTCCAGGGTCCCGCCCGTGTACCAGTAGCGCTCGGCGACGCCGACGACGCGCAGCTTGACGTGGTAGGTGACGGCGGGGTCGCCGCCGAACTGCTTGGTGACGTGCTGGTTCTCGGGCGCGGCGCCCGTGTTCAGGATGTTCGCGGCGTTCTCGTCGCACGTGCAGCCGGCGCAGGTGCCTGGCGCCGAGAAGCAGGGCTTGAGCAGCGCGAACCCATCCAGCACCTGCGCCGCCGCCAGACCGTCGGCCCCGCCGGCCGCGGGCGCGCCGCCAGCGCCGGATGAACCGCCTCCGGACGCGCCTCCGCCCGCGGCGGGGTGGCCGGCGCTCCCGTCTTGTCCGGCCCGGCCGCCGGCTCCGCCCGTCCCGGTCCCGGCCTGCCCGCCAGACGCGGCACGCCCGCCGGAACCGGCTTCCCCGGTCGTG
>CAZPUH010000940.1:0-2360 GCA_964589215.1 uncultured Myxococcales bacterium
GCCGCAGCCAGGGGGGCAGATCGTTTGCGTTCGCCACGAGGTTACGGCGAGTGGCTGGTGGCCAGGGCGGCCACGCTGGCGCCCAGCGCGATGATGTTCTGGGGCGCCTTGCCGTCGATCATGTCGCACAGATCGGCGGCATGGCCGGTGCCCGGGTGGGCCGCGTTCAAGGCGTTCATGAGCGGCGTGAAGAAGGCGTTCTGCGACGGCGCCATCACGTCCAGAAGGTTGCGCGGGAACCCGGGCAGCGCCCCGCAGCGCGCCGCGAAGGCGGTCTCGGTCTCATTCTCGCTGGTCGCGATGGAGACGTGCACCACCTGCTCGGGCAGGATGCCTCCCTGCGAGAACGACAGCCACGACACCGTGCCGTCGGGGTTCGTGTCGAGGAAGATGTCCTTCGGCGACCGCCCGTCGACGTTGCAGTCGGACGTGCCCAGCGTGCAGCGGCGCGGCAGCGGCTGCAAATAGACGATGATGAACAGGTCGTGCGGCACCGCGAAGAAGGCGCTGCGATCGATGCCGCCGAGCTCGGGCGGCAGGGCGGCGCTGTTCAAGTCGCGGCCGAAGTCGATGAGGTTCTTGGCCTCCGAAGTTTGGCCGTCACCCTCGAAGTTGCCGGAAGCGGCCAGCAGCTGCAGGGCGGGAGCCACATCCGCGTCGTCGATGTTCCCCAGCGTCGGGGCGATCAAGGGCAGCAGCGACTGGTAGTCGGTGATGCCCGCATCGGCCGCGGAGGCCAGCGCCGCGACCAGCGCCAGCGACGACGGAGGCTGCCCGGCCGCCGCCGAGCGTCCCAGCAACAGACGCGGCCCGAACTGATCGGCGTACGTCGAGATGAGCCCCATGTTCGCGATCGACAGGCCGGCGGACTGCCAGAAGGCGGCAAGGCCGATGATCGTGTCGGCATACTTCTGCGCCAGATTGGCCGACGACTTCTGGAGGTTGGCGACGTAGAGGACGCTGGCCTGCAGCGGCTTGGGCGGCGGCAGCGCATCCGGCCGCGGCACCGGGAATGGGACGTGGACGATCTTCACGCCGGCGTCCTTTCCTTCCGGCGCGACGATCGTGCACGCGGCCCCGAACAGCGCCAGGCAGACAGTCAGCCGAATGATGCGCGTCATAGTGCCACCACCTTTCCTTTATCCTTCGTGTCTTGCGGGCCGCGGGGACGCTCGGCGGGTTGCGGGGCGCGCAGGCCACGCGCACGCAGCGCCGCGCGCAACGCGGCGAACAGCGCGCGGCGCGCCTCGGCCGTCTCGCGCGGGCTGGCGTTCAGCGCCAGCGAAAGGTCCTCTTGCAGCGCACCGGCGACCGTCGCGGGCAGCGCCGACATCGTGCGCGCGCCGACGGCCGGCGGCGCGGCGCGCAGGAAGCGAGCCAGCGTCTCCGACGGGACCGCCATCACCGCCGCGCTGAGGACGTCCTCGGGAACCAGCTCGAAGGTCGCGTCCGAGATCAGCGCCCCCTCGACGGCGCGCGCGCGCGCCGGGTCGGCGCGGCGCATGGCGTCCAGCATGTCGGCCTGCTCGGCGGGCGGGCGCTCCTCGATCAACTCGACCGCCAGGTCGATGTCGCCCGTCTCGCCGGCGTCCAGGTGGGCCAGCTCGATGGCGCGCGCCCGCAGCGTCGCCGCGACGTCCATCAGGTGCTCGCGCGACAGCGCCTTCGGCGAGGCGATCGCCGCGGCCAGCCCCGCCCGCTCGTCGGGCGTGCACGACTCGAGGTAGGCGGCGCGCAGGTGGGCCGGCGCGTAGCGCAGCGCCGCCGCGCAGACGCTGGGCGGCTCGGGCTGCAGCAGCGCGGCCAGCCGCGGCGCCGAGACACCCAGCAGGAACGCGAACTCCTGCTCCACCGGGTCGTCGCTCCCCACCATCCTGTGCTTCAAGATGCGGCGGTGCAGGCGCTCCGCCACGTCGCGCGAATCGGTGGGGCGGCCGGCGGCCACCAGCAGGGCGGCTGCCTCTCGCAGCGGGGCGGCGCACGCCGGATCGCTGCGCAGGTCCTCGACGATGCCGGGCCCCACCAGCTCGACTGCGGCGGCCACGGTCTCGACCTGATTCTCCATCAGCAGCTCCCGCATCACCCGCCGCGCCAGCACGCGGTCCTCGCGCAGGGCGCGCCGGACCTCCGGCAGGTGATCGACGGCGGCCGCGGCCGGTTTTGCGCCCTCGCCGGTGGCGCCGCCCGCTGGCGCTGCGGCGGTTTGCGATTCGCGCCGGCGCGCGGCGGAGAGCGCCGCCATCAGCGCGAAGATCAGGGCCCCCACCAGCAGCCCCAGCACGGCCAGCCCGATCGCGAACGCCCAGGGGACGCCGCGCGCCGGCGCCTCGGCCGGCGGCGGCGGGGTCGCCGGCGCTGCC
>CAZPUH010000941.1:0-2852 GCA_964589215.1 uncultured Myxococcales bacterium
ACGTCGGACAGGCCGAACTCGTAGGCGGGCAGCTGCCCGTTCGGGTGCATGTACCACTCGCGCGTGAACAGGATCAGCTGGTCCAGCGCGAACGCCGAGTCGATGTGCGCGAACGGCAGCATGTGGAACGCCAGGTCCCACGACGCGTACCAGGGGTACTCCCACTTGTCCGGCATCGAGATGACGTCCCGGTTGTAGAGGTGCCGCCAGTCGACGTTCCGTCCGGCGTTCCGCTCCGGCGGCGGCGCCGGCTGCGCCGGGTCGCCCGCCAGCCACGTGGGGACGTCGTACTCGTACAGCTGGCGCGACCACAGCAGCCCGGCGTAGGCCTGGCGCGCGACCGCGCGCTCGTCCGGGCTCAGCGGGCCGATCTTGGCGGCGTAGAACGCGTCCGCCTCGCTCCGCCGCGCCGTCATCACCGACTCGAAGTCGCCGAACGGCGCGCGCAGCGCGGCGTCGTTCTCCGCGGTGACCTCGGTGAGGCGCAGGCGCAGCCGCACCTCGCCGCCGGCCGGGATCACCAGCGCGTGCACCGCCGCCATCTTGGTTCCCCACCGCGACGGGTTGACGGCGTCCGCCTGGCGGCCGACGACGTAGGCGTGGAAGGCGTCCTTGCAGAACGCCGACCGGTTCGGGGCGCCGAACAGGCGTTCGGCGTTGGTCTCGTTGTCCGTGAAGATCAGCTCGGGGACGGCGTCGCCCGCCGGCTCGACGGCGAAACGGAATCGCCCCAGCGTCGGATGCGCGACGTCGACCTCCGTCGCGCTGACGGCCGCCATCCACGGGCGCCGCTCGGGCGGCAGGTAACCCTCGCCCTCGCGCCCCCAGCACCACGTGTTGCGGAACCACAGCGTCGGCAACACCGTCAGCGGCGCCGCCTGCGGGCCGCGGTTGGCGACGGACACCGCCAGGCACAGGTCGTCCGGCCCCGCCTTGGCGTGCTCGACGGTCACGTCGAAGTAGCGGCCGTCCTGGAAGACGCCGGTGTCCGTGATCTCGTACTCGCGGTCGTCGCGCGTGCGGCGCCCGTTCTCGACGACCAGCTGATCGTAAGGAAACGCGCGCTGCGGATAGCGGTAAAGCGCGCGCCCGTAGGAATGGGTCGGCGTCGCGTCCAGGTAGTAGTAAAGCTCCTTGACGTCCTCGCCGTGGTTGCCTTCGGGGCCGGTGAGGCCGAAGAGGCGCTCTTTCAAGATCGGGTCGGCGCCGTTCCACAGCGCGGGCGCGAAGCAGAGGCGCCCCTGACGGTCGCACAGGCCCAGCAGGCCGTCCTCGCCCCAGCGGTAAGCGCGACTGCGCGCCTGCTCGTGCGACAGATAGCGCCAGGCGTCGCCGTCGGGCGAGTAGTCCTCGCGCACCGTCCCCCACTGCCGCTCGGACAGATAGGGCCCGAACCGCTTCCAGTCGCGGAGCCGCCGCCGATCTTCGTCCAGCCTCTGCTCCTCGGCGGTCAGCGTCACGGAACCGCCGCGATCTTGTACGCGTCCGGGCGGTTCGGCAACGAACTTGAGGTTGTCGTCTGTTTCGGCGATGGTTTCCTTTCCCGCTCGTCTCTCACGACGAGAAATCGACGGAGAAAGGACCCTGGACATGACCAGCAACTTCAAACGGACGTTGCAGGCGGCCCTCGCGGTGGTGGCGGTCGTTGGGTCGGCGGCGGCGGCGCGCGCAGAAACCACGGAGCCGACGGCCCAACCGCCCGCAGCTTCCGGACCGCCCATGACCACACCGGGCGAATTCATCGACGCCGGGCAGTGGCTGCTTTCGGTCGAGCACTTGTTCGGCTACACGTACGCGCACCAGTCGAACAACGTCCACGCCAACACCTTCACGCTCCTCGGCGACTCCGAAGGGGCCATCAAGAGCTTTTACGACTGGCCGCGGCTCTCGCTCGACACGATGGTCACGCGCTCGCTCAGCGTCGGCATCGGCGCCAGCTTCGTTCGCCGATCGGACACGCGCGGCACGATCCGCGAAAGCAACACCGGCTACGAGGGCGCGTTCCGCCTGGGATACGCCATGATGCTGGGGCCGTGGCTGGGCATCTGGCCGCGCGCCGGCGTGACGTACGCCCACGAGACCAATCAGTCGGGGCTCGCCGTCACCGTCGAAGGCCTCCTCGTCGCGGCCGTCCTGCCCCACCTTCTGATCACGCTGGGGCCGGTGGCGGACATCGGCGTGTGGGGCAAGGCAGGCCCTCAGAACGTGACGTACCTGAACATCGGCGCGTACGTCGGGCTGTCGGTCCCGTTCTGAAGCGGCGCGGCTAGACTTCGCGCGGTTTGAGGCGGCGGCCGATCAGCTCGGTCACCGTCTCGCCGCGCTCGAAGCTCAGCGTGTCGACGAACTCGCGGCTGCCGTCCCGCTTCGCCAGCAGCAATCCGATGCGCTGCTGGTGCAGGTAGGGGCGCACGTCGACGAGGTCCTCGAACGTCCAGCTGCGCAGGCCGGAGCCGTCCCGGACGATGACGCCGCTGGGGGTCACCACCAGGGTCGGGCGCTTGTAGCGCGCCGTCTCCGGGTCGCGCTCGGGCGGCAGCGCCTGGATGATCAGGGCCAGGGTCGCAAGCGCCAGCAGCGCGACCGACGGCCGGTTCAAGGCCGCCCAGTAGGCGGCGGCCGTCACGCCCGCCATCACGACGGCGAACGCCGCCAGGACGCGGCGCTTGGACGCTTCCGGGTCACGCGCGAAGAAGGCCACCACCCCTGGTGGCACCTTCCCCGCATCCACGCTCAAGAGCGCTTCCACGTCGCTCATCGATCGGTGCATCGTCAATCCTCCGCTGCGCTTGAGCCCGATGAGGCCAACGTAATCATCTTAGGCACCTCGCGAAGGCCGTCCTGTTTTTGAT
>CAZPUH010000942.1:0-4071 GCA_964589215.1 uncultured Myxococcales bacterium
GCCGCCGCCGGCTCCGCCGCCCATGCCGCCCGCGCCCGTCACCGGGGGCGTGGCGCCGTACTCGTAGGCGCCGATGTCGTACGCGGCGCCCGCCGGGCGCCCGCCGCCGAGCACGTCCGTCGCCGGCGCCGCCCCGCCGCCGTAGGTGGCCACGCCCTTGTCGATCGCGGCGCTGCCGGCCGCCAGCTGCAGGTTCCCCTGGCTCGCGTCGACGAACAGGGCCGCCGCGGCCGCCGCGTTCAGCGTCGATTCATGCGCGGACGCCGAGCCCCCGTCGTACCCGGAGACGAGGTTGTAGTCGTGCATGAGGCCGGTGACGGTCTGGATCTCCATCCCCACGTCGTCCGCGATGAAGATGTTGTTGAAGATGACGTTGTTGTTGGCGCCCGCCGCGACCTGGATGGCCGAGCGCGAGCCGTTCGGGTTGTAGACGGTGTTGTTGACGATCAGGTTGTCGTGCGAGGCCTCGGCGCCGTCCCCCTCGAACAGCGTGAACCCGCCGCCGTCGGCGTTGTAGATGACGTTGTTGCGCGCGACGCCCTGGATGGCGCCGTCCAGGTTGATGCCCGCGGCGCCGTGGCAGTTCTGGACCACGTTCCCCTCGATGCGCCAGTTGGAGATCAAGCCGTCGCCGCCCGTGCTGAGGTCGGCGTTGATCTGGATGCAGTTGGCGCCGGTGTTCGAGATCTTGTTGCGCAGGATCGACGGATTGTCCGCCGCGTTCGACACGTAGATGCCGTGCTCGCCGCAGGTGTCGATCACGTTGTCCTGGATCGTGAGATCCAGCGCGAAGCCGGAGAAGATGCCGTCGTGCCGGCCCGCGACCGCCGTGCCGCCGTTGTTGTGGGAGTTGCAGTTCTGGATCACGACCCCGCGCGCGTCGCTGCCGTCGTCCTCGTTGCCGAGGATCGCGATGCCCGACCGCGGCGCGCCGGACACCTCGAACCCGTCGAACGTGATGTAGCTGCACGACGAGAACTGAACGAAGTCCTGGGGGGAGTCCCCGTTCGCCGAGGTGATCTTGGCGCCCCACTTGTTGCGCGACTGGAAGACGATCGGCGCAGCCGCCGTCCCCGACACCGTGTCGCAGGCCAGACCCGCGTACGTCCCGTCTTCCACCGTGACCGTGTCACCGGGCTTCACCGTGTCCAGCGCCCGCTGGAGCGTGCGCCAGGGCGCGGCGGCGAGCCCGCTGGCCGTGTCACTGCCGGTGGGGCTGACGCTGTAGGCGGTCGCGTACGCGGCGACCGACGCGAAGGCGACCACGACAAACGAAGCAAGGCGTAGGAGCGAAGCAGGACGCAGTAATGCCATCGGTCCATAGTGGCTCAGTCCGCGTCGCCCGCCAACTACCGATTGCGAACCCTTTCGAAGATGTTGGACACGCCTCAGCGCATCGGTCTCGTCATCTTGTTCTCGTCATCGGATTCTCGTCATCGGCTCACCGCCGCGTCGCGGGCGGTGAGCCTTTCCCGCCGTCGTTCAGCGCCCCTCGGTCACCTCGTCGATCGCGTCCGGCACCAGGCCGTGCGCCTCCTTGTGGGCGGCGACGGCGTCGGCCGCCGTGGGCGCTTCGACGAGGCAGCTCACCGTCCCCGACGCCGGGTCGAACCAGTAGTTCAAAAACCGCGCGTGGTGCTTGGCCTGCACCGCCAGGTCCTTCCGGTGCGCCGCCGCGACCTCGGACGCCGTCACCTTGCCGGGTCCGAAGTGGTGCCGGTCCAGAAACAGCTTCTGCCCCGGCGCCGGCGTCCAGTCGGCGCTGTCACCGGCGACCTCGCGCACGTCGTTCGCGACCAGGCCGTGCGCCTCGCGGTGCACGGCCGCCGCAGCTTCGGCGGAGGGTGCCTCGACCAGGCAGTAGATCTTCCCCTGCTTCTCGTCCAGCCAGTACGCGTGGTAGTGGACCCCGTGCTTCGCCTGGGTGGCCAGGTCCTTCTTGTGCGCCTCCGCGACGGCCGCCGCGGTGACCTTCCCCGGGCCCAGGTCGTGCTCGTCGAGGAAGAGGCGAGACCGCGACGGCTCCGCGTCCGTCGTGGCGGGCGCCTGCTTCGCCTCGGCCGCCGTCCCACTCGCCGCCAGCATCGTCATTCCGATCAGCATCTCGTTTCGCATGTCGTTGGTCCTTTCGATGTCCTCGGGGGCTGTCCTTCGCCCCGATCGAAAGGTAGACGGCGCCGCCCGCGATCAGAATGACCGGCCGTCCGGGTCTCTTGTCCCGGCGTCCGGATCGCGCGTTCGCTCGACCGCCTTGCCGCCGCGGTACGTGGCCGGCGACGCACCCAGCGTGCGTTTGAACGCGCGGCTCAGCGCCGGCTCCGAACCGTAGCCGACGCGTTCGGCGATCTCGCCAAGGCCCAGGCTGGTCGTGCGGAGCAGGTTGGCGGCCAGCTGAATCCGCCAGCGCGCCAGATACTGCAGCGGCGGCATGCCGACCAGCCGCGAGAAACGCTCCGCCAGCACGGAGCGGGACGTCCCGGCCTCGCGGGCCAGGCTCTGCAGCGTCCAGGGGTGCGCGGGGCGCTCGTGCAGCCGCCCGAGAGCCAGCCCCACGGTCGGGTCGCGCAGGGCCGCGAACCAGCCCACCTGGTCGGGCGCCAGGCTCTCCGTGAAGAAGCGGACCACCTCGAGAAACAGGACCTCGCTCAATCGCGACAGCAGGCCGTCGCTGCCCGGGCGTGGCGCGGTCGACTCCGCCAGCGCGAGATCGACCAGCGTGCGCGCCGCCGACGCGCCTTCTCGCGCCGCGGGTACGTGAATCATCCGCGGGAGCGCGCCCAGCAGCGGGTTGAAGGGGCGCGCGTCGCACCCCAGGAATCCGCACACGATGCGGGCGCGCTCGGGGCCGCCGCCGCTCAGCGACACGCACAGCGGAATCGCCTGCTGGTTCGCCGCCCGGTAAACCTCGACGTCGGGAAGCGCGCGCATCCCCGGCTCGCTCGACAGGACGTGCGGATCGCCCTGCGGGAACACGACGACGTCGCCCGCCTGCGCGCGCACCCCGGTCTCGCCGGCCAGGCCGACCCAGCAGACGCCGGCCGTCACGACGTGGTAGTTGATGATGTGCTCGACACCCGACCCCACGTGCGGCGCGATCACGCGACCCGGCGGCGTCTCGACGACCCACGGGGTGGATCCGTCGAGGGAGAAGTAGACGGCGCCGGTCAACCGAACGGCCCGCAACACCTCCGACAAGGTATCCATTTGCGCACCTTACCGTTCAAGCTGCCCCTCGCGTCAGCCGATTGAGAGGCTGCAATGCATCGTGAGCCCGACGCCTTTCTGAATCAGGTCGTCGGGGGGCGCTGGCGGTTGCTGGAGGTGCTGGGCGCGACCGAGCACGGCGCCGTCTATCGGGTCGAAACCGTGGACGCGGGGCGGGCCGCCCGGCTGGAGCTCTGGGACCCGCGGCACGTCGAGCAGCGCGGGGAGCTGGCCCGCTTCGAGCGCGAGGCGCGGACGCTGAGCCGGCTGCAACACGAGCGGTGCATTTCCATCGCGGCCTTCGGCGCGCACGAGGGGCGGCCCTACGTGGTCACCGATCTGCCGCCCGGCAGAACCCTGCGGGACGAGCTGGGAAAGCCGGAGCTCACGGTGCGACGCGCGCTGTCGCTGGGGCTGCAGCTCTGCGAGGCGCTGCAGCACCTGCACGGCCACGGCGTCGTTCACCGGGCGCTGGTGCCGGACAACCTGTGGGTCGGGCCGTCGCCGTCGCTGGAGGTGTTGAAGCTGGGGCTGCCGCGCTTCGGGCCGCCGGCCGATCGTCCCGGCGCCGCGCGCGAACGGTTGTATCTGCCGCCCGAGCGGCCCGCCGGCCGCACGGACACGCGCGGGGATCTCTACGCCGCAGGCATGCTGCTGTACGTGATGTGCACCGGGCGCGAGCCCGCCGCGGAGGCGGCCGCCGCCATCGCGGCGGGCGAACCCGTTCCGCCCCCGCGCGCCGTCGCGGCCGACCGTGGGATCGGCGAGGGGCTGGAACGGGTGATCCTGCGCGCCGTGGCCCCGGCGCCCGACGTGCGTTTCAAGACGGCGGGCGAGCTCATGGAGGCGCTGCAGTCGGCCGGCGCT
>CAZPUH010000943.1:0-7580 GCA_964589215.1 uncultured Myxococcales bacterium
GCAGACGAATTTCATGAGTCTTCAGCGCTTCGCGCCGCCGCGGCCGTTCCGGCCCAAACCGGTTGGGAAACTATCATCGAAGGGTCAGGATTACCATCGTCCCGATCCCCACCGCGATGAAGGCCGCGATGGCGAGCCAGGTGCCCCGAGACGAAGAAGGGGGAGCCTCGTCCGTTTCTGACGACGCGAATTCAGGGGACCCGTCGCGCGGACCGGCGTCCGGCGCCGCGCGCGGCGCCACAATTGCGACTCCGCCCGCCGGATGAGCGGCGCGCGCAGCCTCAGCCGCCCCGCGTGGCGGCGGGGGGACCAGCCGGATCGCGACGCCCCGCGAGGGGGTCGCCGGACCGTCGGGCGCCGGTTCGAGGCGCATGCTGGGGGGCGCCCGGCGATCGAAGTCCAGGTCGTCGGGCTGCCGCCGAGCCGCGGCCGCCTCGGCGCCAGCGCCGGGCGAAAACAGGTCGTTCATGTAGATGGCCATCCGGCGGTTGCCGCTGCGAAGGCCGCTGTCGTCCAGGAACTCTTCGAGGTCCGCGCGCATCTCGTCGGCCGACTGATAGCGATCCTGCGGCCGCTTCTCGAGGGCGCGCATCACGATCTGCTCCAGCGCCGGCGGGTAGTCCCGCCGGATCGCCGTCGGCGGTTGAATGCGATCGTTCACGATGCGCTTCATCACGGCCTCGGCCGGGCCGCGGTACAGACGCTGGCACAGCGTGAGCTCGTACAGGATGATGCCCAGCGCAAAGATGTCGGCGCGGTGGTCGATCCCGCTGCCGCGCACCTGCTCCGGCGACATGTACGAGGCCTTGCCGGGCAGGATGCCCGATTCCTCGCGCAGCTCGTCCTGCGCGCGCGCGATTCCAAAGTCGACGATTTTGGTCTGCCCTTCGTAACTAACCAGCACGTTCGTGGGCGACACGTCCCGGTGGACGATCCGGACCACCCGCCCGTCGGCGTCGCGCCGCTCGTGCGCGTAGGCGAGACCCGCGGCGGCCTGGCTCACGATGTGGATGGAGTGCTCCAGCGGCAGGTACTTGTTCGCGGCGAGGCCGCGCGTGACGATCTCCGCGACCGTTTCGCCGTGGATGAATTCCATGGCGATGTATTTGAGACCTTCGTCTTCGGCGACGTCGTACACGTGAACGACCGAGGGGTGGTTCAGCTTGGCGGCCAGCCGAGCCTCGTCGAGGAACATGGTCACGACCCGCGGGTTTTGGGCGTAACGCGGCTGCAGAATCTTGAGGACGACGGATTTTTCGAACCCGCCGACCGACTCCTGGCGCGCGATGTAGAGCTCGGCCATGCCCCCGGACGCCAGATGGCGGATCACCCCGTAGCGACCGACCTGACGGCCGACGAGCTCGACGGGATTCGCCATTGCGGCGCGAATCCTAACCGATCAACGGGGAACCCTGGGAGGGTTCCCTAACCCTCCCGCGACGACTCCGCGGGGCACAGCCCCGCTCCGTCAACGCGATCAACGGGGAACCCTGGGAGGGGAACCCTGGGAGGGGACCCGGGGTGTGCGAGCCGGCGAGCCACACCCCGTCAGATCAACCGGTTTGATTTCGGGGGCGGCGGCGGATAGGAATGACGCGGCCGTGCGCATCGAGCTGCCTCGGGACGTCTCCCTCGACGGGCACCTGGTGGACCGGGCGATCGGGTATCTGACCGTCACGACCGGGATCGCGTTCGCCGTGGCCCTGGGGGTGATGCTGGCCTCGCTGATCCTGCACCGCGCCCGCGCCGGCCGCACCTGGGCCCAGCACACCCATGGGAACCGGCGGCGCGACCGGGCCCTCACGTTCGCGATGGCGCTGATCCTGTTCGTCGGGATCGACGTGACCCTGGCTCTCCGGGCCAACCACGATCTGGACGGCCGTTTCTGGAGCTACCCGGACCACGACCCCTCGGCGCTGCGGGTCGAGGTCACCGCGCGGCAATGGGCCTGGTCGTTCCGGACGGCCGGTCCGGACGGCCGCTTCGGGACGCCCGACGACGTGGTCACGCTGAACGAGCTGGACGTCCCGGTGGGCCGCCCCATCTATCTGAAGCTTCGGTCCCGCGACGTGGTCCACTCTCTCTACTTGCCCAGCTACCGTTTCAAGATCGACGCCATCCCTGGCAGCACGACCCGGGCCTGGTTCCAGGCTGTCGAGGCCGGCCGGACCGAGCTGGGGTGCGCCCAGTTCTGCGGCGTGAGCCACTACACGATGAACGGCGCGCTGATCGCGCGGGACGCGCCCGACTACGGCCGCTGGCTGGCGCGCGTCCAGGCCGACAGCCAGCTGCGGTTCGACCCCGCCGCCGGCAGCGCGGCCGACGCGTGGGACTGGGAGACGGGACGGTGATGACCGCCGCGCCCTCGATCGCTGTCGCCGACGGCGAGCCCCTGCCCGTGGAGCCGACCGGCTTCTGGCGGCGGCACGTCTTCTCGACGGACCACAAGGTGATCGGCCGGCAGTTCCTGTTCCTGGGGCTTGGCTTCCTGGCCGTCGGCGGCATCATGGCGATGCTGATCCGCTGGCAGCTGGCCCGCCCCGGCCTCCCCGTGCCGTTCGTCGGCAAGCTGTTTTTCCGCGGCGCCGGCGGCGTCATCTCACCGCCCGCCTACACGGCGCTCTTCACGATGCACGGCACGATCATGATCTTCTTCGCCGTGACGCCGATCCTGATTGGTGGGTTCGGAAACTTCCTGCTGCCGCTGCTGATCGGCGCGCGCGACATGGCGTTTCCGCGGCTCAACATGGCCTCGTTCTGGACGATGGCGGCCGCGACGGGCGTGCTGTGCGCCTCGTTCTTCGTGCCGCTGGGGCCGCCGCAGGCCGGCTGGACCGCGTACGCGCCGCTGTCGACGGCGCTGGGCACGCCGGGCCCAGGGCAGACGATGTGGGTGGTCGCGATCTACCTGAACGGCGCGTCGTCGGTGATGGGCGCCGTCAACTACATCACGACGGTGCTGCGGCTGCGCGCGCCCGGCATGACCTGGCTGCGGCTGCCCCTGACCGTGTGGGGTCTGTTCCTGACGTCGATCCTGAACGCGCTGTTCGTGCCGGTGCTGGCGGCGGCGATGGTGCTGCTGCTCTTCGATCGGCTGTTCGGCACGCAGTTCTTCCTGGCCGGAACGACGCCGGGGCCCGCGGGCGGCGACCCGATCCTGTACCAGCACCTGTTCTGGCTGTTCGGACACCCCGAGGTTTACATCTTGATCCTGCCGGCCTGGGGGATCGTCAGCGACCTGCTGGCCTTCTTCGCGCGAAAACCCGCCTTCGGTTACCGCGTCACCGTCGGCGCGCTGATCGGCGTGGTCGTCCTGTCGTCCGTCGTCTACGGCCATCACATGTTCACGACCGGGATGAGCCCCCTGCTGGGCGAGAGCTTCATGGTGCTGACCATGATCATCTCCGTCCCGACGGCGATGCTGGTGCTGAATTGGCTGGGCACCCTCTGGCGGGGCGCCATCCGGTTCAACACGCCGATGCTGTTCTGCCTGGGGATGGTGTTCACGTTCGGCGTGGGCGGGCTGACCGGCCTCTATCTGGCGGACGTGGTCGCGGACATGTACCTCCACGACACGTACTTCGTCGTCGGGCACTTTCACCTGATCATGGCGGCGGCGCTGCTGCTGTCGCTGTTCGCCGCGGTGTACTTCTGGTTCCCCAAGATGTTCGGCCGGATGCTGAGCGAGCGGCTGGGAAAGCTGCACTTCTGGCTGACGTTCTTGCCGCTGAACCTGGTCTTCATGGGGCAGCTGATCCTGGGCGTGAAGGGGATGCAGCGGCGGCTCTACGACCCATCGGTGTACGAGGCGTGGCGCCCGCTGGCTGGCCTGAACCGCGGCATCTCACACGCGGCGTACCTGCTGGGCGCCGCGCAGCTGCTGTTCGTCTGGAACTTCTTCCTGAGCCTGTGGCGCGGGCGGACGGCGCCCCCCAACCCGTGGGAGGTGGGGACGCTGGAGTGGTCCATCCCCTCCCCGCCCCCGCACCACAACTTCGACACGATCCCGGTGGTGGTGCGCGGGCCGCACGAGCTGGCCAGCCCCGCCGCGCGCCCGCTGGGCCGCGACTGGCTCGGTCAGACCGAGGTCATCGACGAGCCCGCCGACCAGCCGCGGCCAGCCGGAAGGCCGCGCGCATGATCGCCGCCGCGTCCACCGTCCGCCGCGAGGCGAATACCCGTGAAGCGGACAAGGTCGTCGGCCTGCTGGTCTTCCTGGGCACCACGGCGATGCTGTTCGCGGCGCTGTTGCTGGCCTACGCGATCCTGCGCGCGCAGGCGCCGCAGTGGCCGCCGGCCGGGTCGGTGCCGCTGCCACGGGGCGCGGCGGGCGCGAACACGCTGATCCTGGCGACCGCCAGCGCGGCGCTCTGGCGCGCGCGCCGGACCGGCCGGCGTGCCTGGGTGGCGGTGGCGGGGGTGCTGGGCGCGGGGTTCCTGGCGGCCCAGATCGTGTTGTGGCGCCACATGGTCGCCACCGGCCTCGGGCCGCGCGGGCAGATGCCGGGGCAGGTGTTCCTGGCGCTGTCGGCGCTGCACGCGCTGCACGTCGCCGGGGGCCTGGCGGTTCTCGCGTTCAGTCGCCGCCTGCGGCTCGTGTCGCTCTACTGGGATTTCGTGCTGGCCGTGTGGGTCGTCCTTTACGTGGCGGTGTGCTGGGTATGAGGCGCCTGGCGCTCTGTCTGGTGCTGGCGGCCTGCAACCGGCCCGCGGGCGCGCCGCCCACGTTCACCGCCGCGGTCACGCTGGGCGGGCGGGCCGTGCCGGCGGCGGCGCTCGAGCACGGGCGCACGCTGTACACCCAGTACTGCCGGCCCTGCCACGGTGACGCCGGCGACGGCAAGGGACCGGCGGCCGCCGGGCTGATGCCGCCCCCGCGCGACCTGCGCCTGGGCGTCTACAAGTTCGCCGCCGTTCCGGCGGGGCAGCTGCCGCGCGACAGCGACTTCGCCCGCACCCTTCGCCAGGGGTTGCACGGGACGGCGATGCAGGGCTGGCAGGTCCCGGAAGCGGAGCTGGACGACCTCATCCAGTACGTGAAGTCTTTGGCGCCAAGGTGGCGTTCCGAAACAGCGGGCGACGAGATCACGGTCTCCCCCGACCCCTGGAGCGGGCGCGACGCCGAGGCGCTGGCGCGCGGGGTGCGCGTCTATCACGGGCTCGCCCAGTGCGCCGTCGCCTGTCACCCCGCCTACGTGACGCGCGCCGAGATCGCGGCGTTTACCAGGGAGCTGACCGGGATCGAGCTGCGCGAGATCCGCGCCGACGTCTACCAGCCCGTCGCCAAGGACAGCGACTACGGCGTGAAGATCCTGCCGCCCGACTTCACCTTCAACCGGCTTCGGGGGGGCGACACGCTGGGCGACATCTATCGGGCCATCGCCTCGGGGATCGGGGGCACCGCCATGCCGACGTGGAAGAACGTGCTGCCGGAGGCCGACCTCTGGGCGCTGGCGCGCTACGTCCAGTCGCTGGTCGCCCTGCGCGAGACGGCGGGCGCCGACGCGCTCGCCCAGCACCTGCGCGACCAACCTGCCTGGACGCCGGCGCCGCTGCCCGCCGCGGATGCCGCGACGGGAAATTAGAGCTGCGCCCCGGGCCGCCGAGAGGAGCTCAGACCTCGGGCTTCGGCGGTTCGGGGCGGGTCAGCTTGCGGATGGCGATGGTCACCGCGAAGAAGATCGCGGGCGGGACCAGCAGGAACAGCCCCACCAGGCGCAGCGCGGGGCCCAGCGTCGAATTTTGTCCGAGACAGTTGGGGCACAGCGCCCAGGCGGGTCGCGCGGCCAGCAGTGACAGCGCGATCAAGGGCGCGACCCGGCCGCTCATCGGACGCCCGCCCGGTAGACGGCCTCCAGCATCAGCACCACCGCGAACCCCACGGCCACGACGATCGCCAGCAGCGCCAGCCGGGGGCCCGGCCGCCGCGGCGTGCCGCGCAGGCTGAACACCAGCAGGATCCCGGCCTTGGCCAGCAGCAGACCGGCCAGCGCCGTCGTGCGGTCGCGCGCGGAGGCGTCGGTGCCGGCGACGAAGATCTCGGCGGCCGTCAGCGCCGCCAGGACGGCGTACGTGGCCAGCGCGGAACCGCGGCGCGCCGGCGTGCCCTCTGCGGCGCCGGCGGTCATCGCGCGGGGACCAGGTAGAGAAAGGTGAAGATCGGCGTCCAGGCCAGGTCGACGAACTGCCAGTAGAGCGCGCCCACCTCGATCGAGCGCCGCGGCGCCCGCCCCCAGAGCGCGGCGACCATCCAGAGCAGCCCGGCCGCGACGTGCAGGCCGTGGTAGCCGGTCAGCACGTAGAAGGTCGCGCCGTAGAGGTCGCCGAGGCGCACGGGGGACGCCGCGGTCCAGAGGCGCGCGTACTCGGCCACCTCGCCGCCCAGGAAGGCCGCCCCCAGCAGCAGCGTCACGGCCAGCCAGCCGGCGCGGGCTCGCGGCGAGCCCGCGCGCGCCGCCTCGCCCACGGTGAACGCCGAGGCGAGCAGCCCGAACGTCATCGCCGCGGCGCCGAACAGGCCGAGGTGGGCGCGCGGGTCCGGCCAGGTGGCGGCCCGGGCGCGCAGGAAGCCGTAGGCGATGAACAGGCCGCCGAACCCCATGGCGTCGGTCGCCAGGAAGATCCACATCCCGATCGCGCCCCAGCGCCGCGGCTGCCCGTCGGCGGTCGCCAGCGCGTCGGACGCTGTGGGGGTCAGGGCGCGATCCATGCGAATGCCCGATCGATAGCACCGACCGGCGCGGGCGTCACTCGACGCAGCGGTGGGCGACCTGCTCCGGGTTTTGCGCCGACTGCAGGCAGGCGGTCAGGTCGTCGCGCACGCGCACGGCCCGGCACCGGCGCAGCTCGTCGTCGAAGCGGCGCGCCAGCTCGCCCTGCCAGCGCGGCACCAGGGCCGGGTCGCGGAACCCGGACTCGGTCAGCTCCATCTCGACCAGGCGGTTCAAGATGGCGCGGCAGTCGGCGGGGGTCGCGACGTGGCGGTGGCAGCCCGCCAGCGTGGCGACGGCCACGGCGAAGGCCCACACTGCCGCCCGCGCTTTCATCGGTAGAAATGGACCCGGATGGGGGGGGACAGGCCGGCTACCGGCGCGCCGCTGGCGTCCAGCGCCGGCGTGAACGCCCGCGAGCTGAGCGCGCAGTCGCGCGCCGCGCGGCCGAAGCCGAAGCCCGGATCGTCGAGCACGTCGGCCCGCTCCACGCGGCCGTCGGCGCGCACGGCCACCCGGATCACGACCGTCTCTTGGTCGACCTGCCGCGCGTCGGCCTCGGCGGGCCACGGGCAGTTCCAGGACGCCTGGTCCAGCGACACCGCCTTGGCCCGCGTGCGGGGCGCCACCTGTCCGTCGCCGTGGCCGTTGGGCGCGACGGCGCCGGCCGCCGGGGTGCGGCTGGTCCCGGCGGCGGTCGACGTGCCGCCGGCGTACGTCGAGCCGGAGCCGACGACGAAGGCCGACCCCGTGAAGTCCAGCGGCGCGTCGGTGGCGGCGGCGATCTGCCCCGCCTGGGCCGGGGCGGCGGGCGCGTGATGCGCGGCGCTGCGCACGTGTTCGTGCGCGGCGGCCGGGGCCGCCTGCGCC
>CAZPUH010000944.1:0-3151 GCA_964589215.1 uncultured Myxococcales bacterium
CGCCGCACCCACGCGCGCGTGACCGTCGACATCGAGGTCGACTACAAGAGCGCGGACAACTTCCTCTTCGCGTACATCACCGACATCAGCGCGATGGGCATCTTCATCCGCACCAACGCGCCCGAGCCGCCGGGCACCAAGTTGAACCTCAGCTTCGCCCCCAGCGGCGGCCCGCGCCTGAACCTGGAAGGGCGCGTCATGTGGGTGAACCCCTATCGCCCCGGCAGCTACGACAACATCAACCCGGGCATGGGCGTGCAGTTCGTCGACCTGACGCCCGAACAGCGCGAGCAGATCGTGAACCTGGTCCGAACCTTCGCTTACCTCTCGGACGACGAAGAGCCCAAGGGCAACAGCTAGCTCGCGACCTGGCCGGGCGGCTCGACAGATTCGGCAGAGCCGCGTCCCCCGAAGATCAGGCACAATCGACTGCTCCGAACGGCGGCGCGCCGACGCGCTGCGTTTCTCCATCGGGGAGGTCTGCTCTGCGCGAAGACGATGAACGGTTACGCCAGGCCATTCGTGTCGGCAACATCGGCATCTTCGAGCACGACCACTCGACCGGCCTCATCTACTGGTCGCTGGAGCTACGCCAGACCTACGGGTGGGACCCGGACGAGCCCGCCACGCTGCCCAAGATCCTCTCGCACGTTCATCCCGAGGACGCCGCGCGGGTGATCGCGGCCGTCCGTCGCGCGCACGATCCCGCGGGCGACGGCTCTTTCGACATCGAACACCGGATCATCGACCGAAGCGGCGCCGTGCGCTGGGTGGCGACGCGCTCGCGCACGCACTTCGCGACGGTTGACGGCGTCGCGCGCGCCGCTCGCACGATAGGCGCCGTGCAGGACGTGACCGACCGTTGCAACGCCGACGAGCGGCTGCGAATCCTGGACACGGTCCTCAGCTCCAGCGCGCAGGCCATCGCGGTCGCCGACGCCCGGGGGACGATGACCTTCGCCAACGCGGCCCTCCGCCGCCTGTGGGGCTACCCCGAGACAGAAGAGCTGGTGGGCCGCTCGCTCGGCGAGCTGGGACACATCGAGGACGAGGAGCCGGACGCGCTGTTCGAGCACCTGCGCGACGAGCGCGTGCGGAACCTGGAGGTGTCTGCGACGCGCGTCGACGGGACCTCTTTCTACCTGGGGATCGCCGCAGAAGCCGTGACAGACGCCAGCGGCAACCCGGGCCAGATCCTGGTCAGGTTCACCGACGTCACCGACCGCAAGCGGCTCGAGGCGCAGCTCATGCAGGCCCAGAAGATGGAGTCGGTCGGCCGGCTCGCCGGCGGCGTCGCGCACGACTTCAACAACCTGCTCACCGTCATGTGGAGCGGCCTCGAGCTCGCGATGGCGGACCTTCCGTCGCAGCACCCGAGCCGCGGCTACCTGGGCGACGTCATGGAGGCGGCGCAGTCGGCGGCCGCGCTGACGCGCCAGCTGCTGGCGTTTTCGCGCAAGCAGATCATCGCGCCGCGCGTGCTGGACCTGCGCGAAGTCATCCGCCGCATGGAACGGATGGTGATGCGGCTGGTGGGCGAAGACATCCAGGTCAAGACCAGCTGCGCCGCCGATCTGACCTCCGTCTACTTCGATCCCGGCCAGGTCGAGCAGATCGTCCTGAACCTGGCCGCCAACGCGCGCGACGCGATGCCGGACGGCGGCTGCCTGACGATCGAGGCGTCGAACGTCACGCTGGACGAGGCGTACGCGGCCAAGCACGTCGACAGCCGGCCGGGCACCTACGTCCTGCTCGCCGTGTCCGACAACGGCGCGGGCATGACCGAGAGCGCGCGAACCCACCTCTTCGAGCCCTTCTTCACGACGAAGGGGCCGGGGCAAGGCACGGGCCTTGGCCTGGCGATGGTGTACGGGGCCGTCCAGCAAAACGGCGGCGCCATCGAGGTCGACTCCGAACCGAGCCGAGGAACGACGTTCAAGGTCTACCTGCCGGCGGCGACGGGTGCCCCGCAGGCGGCCCCGTCCCGCGCGCCGGTCCCGCGGCGCGCGCGCAGCGTGAGCGTCGTGCTGGTCGAGGACGACCAGCGCGTGCGGACGCTCGCCAAGACGGTCCTGGTCAGCCTGGGCTACCAGGTCCGTGCCTACGGCAGCGGCGCCGACGCGCTGGAAGCCGCGGCCGACCTTCGCGCGCGGCCCGAGCTGCTCATCACCGACGTGGTCATGCCGGGCATGAACGGACGGACCCTGGCCGAGCGGATGCGCGTGCTGTTCCCCGACATCCGCGTCCTCTACGTCTCCGGCTACGCGCAGGACGTCATCGTCCGGCAAGGCGTGCTGAACGAGGGGATCGAGTTCCTGGCCAAGCCCTACACGCTGGACCAGCTGGCCCGCCGCGTCCGCGAAGTGCTGGACGGCGGCGGGCCCGACAGTTAGCGAGGGGCCGGACGGGCGTTATTCCAGCGCGGCCATCAGATCGCTGAAGAACGTCGTCAGCGAATCCCAGGGATTCGGCAGGTCGTCGTTCTGCAGGTAGATGTACCGGATGTACTGGCGCGCCTGCTTCACGAAGGCGGCGTCCATCGAGCACTTGTACGGGATGATGCCGAAGTTGGACGGCGCGTAGGCCGACCAGGCCTTGAGGCTGGCGATGGTGGGGAGGCCGTCGCTCTCGTACACCATCATCGTGTCCAGCGCGCCGATGTACGAGGTGGGGACGTCGGTGCCGGGGTTGCCGACGGTGTACATGAGCCCCTTGCTCTTCGCGTACTGCGACAGCGTCTTGTAGTGGTCGACGTCGGCGGGATCGTTCGACTGCTCATCGAAGAAGATCCCCTCGACCGTCGGATAGAACGACTTCCACTTGTCGATCTCGGACTGCATCGAGGCGATGCTGTGGCTGCCGTAGCCGGTCGCCACGTAACCGATGACCTTGATGTGCGCCGCCTGCAAGCTGGCGATGCCCGTGGTGTAGTCGGCGCTCTTCGAGGCGCCGGCACCGTCGGCCGGATTGACGATGGCGACGACCTCGACGGTCGGGTGCGCCAGCGCCGCGGTCACGATGGCCGTCCATGACCGATCGGTGGGGTCCGTGTAGAGGGGGACGATCGTTCCGCCAGACGTCGTGCCCGGGGCCGGGCCGCTGCCGCCCGTCGCGCCGGGGGTTCCGCCCGTCGCGCCCGGGGTCCCGCCCG
>CAZPUH010000945.1:0-1358 GCA_964589215.1 uncultured Myxococcales bacterium
ACATGGTGGCCGGCGTGCTCGGGGGCGGCAGCGGCGGCTTGGCCGTGTTCTTGGCCCAGTTCCAGATCGTCGGATCCGCCGCGGCCTGCGCCGCCGGCGAGGGGCCGGTGAGCGTCCCCAGGAACTCGACCAGCTCGGAGATCTCCGACTCCGTCAGCATCAGCGGCCGGACCTTGGGGTCGACCGTGCCCACGTACATGCCGGCCGGGGCGCCGCCGTCGTTGTACTGGCGGACCACGTCCTCGAGGGTGTTGACCGTGCCGCTGTGGAAGTACGGCCCGCTCTGCGCGCAGTTGAGCAGCGACAGCGTGCGGAACGCGCCCTCCAGCGTCTCGTCGTACTGCGTGCAGGCCATGGTGGTCATGTCCCGCTTGATGCAGTGGTCCTGGTCCTCCTTCTCGACCTCCAGCAGGCGCTGCATGCCCAGGTCGGGATTGTCGCTGTACTTGCCGGCGCCGTTGAAGACGACGGCGTTCGGGTTGGCGCGCAGCGCGTTCAGGTTGGCCAGGATGGCCGGGATGACGCCCGCTCGGCCGCGGTTGGGCGCGATCGTCGCGTTCGTGATTGGCTGCACCGTCAGGCCGGGGGCGCCGACGTTGTGGAACTTGTTGTCCATGAGCGTCGGTCCGTTGTGGCACTCGTTGCACGCCGCCTTGCCGATGAACAGCGCCAGGCCGCGCTTGGCCTTGTCCGACAGCTGCGAGAAGTCGCGGTCGCGCACGTACTTCTGGAACGGCGATTCAGGCGTCATCAGCATGCGCGGATAGGCGTCGAACGCCCGCCCCAGGTTGGCGCGGATCTGCGCGATGTTGTCCTGCGCGTCCTGCGGCATCTTCTCGTAGGGGCCGTCGGGCGCGGTGGCGCTGGCCTTCGGTCCGCCCGTCGCCGGGTAGACGTTGGTCGGATCGCTCGGGTCGATGCCCAGGCGCGGGTCGAGCGGCGTGTCCGGGAAGGCCGCGTTGTATTCGTCCTTGTACTTCAGATAGACGAAGCGCGCCTGCGCCAGCGGCGTCGCCGACGTGCCCCAGACGGTGGTTCCGTGCTCGACCATGCTGTCGAAGCGTCCGCTGGAGGTCGTCCAGTCGTACCAGGCCAGGTTCGTCAGCGGTCCGGTGTTCGTGTTGAGCCAGCTGCGCCCGTGCGAGATCGGGAACGGACGCGCGTCGGTCGCGTAGTCGGTGCCGTGGCAGGTGAAGCACGAGACCTTGCGGATGTCGCCGACGTTCCCCGTCGGGCCGGCCACCGTGATCGCCTCCGCGACGTCCTTGTCGAAGTAGAGCATCTGGCCGAACTTGGCCAGCTCCACCTCGTCACCGCGCATGTTGTACTTGCTGGGCGGCGGCCCGCCCTTCAGCGGC
>CAZPUH010000946.1:0-7635 GCA_964589215.1 uncultured Myxococcales bacterium
GAAGAAGCTGCCGTCGACCTTCCCGAGGTCGAAGATCTGCGCGATGTTCGCGTGCTGCAGCTGCACGGCGATCTTCGCCTCGTCGATGAACATCGAGATGAACTCTTCGTCCTCGGCGATGTTCGGCAGGATCCGCTTGACCGCCAGCAGGCGCTCGAAGCCCTCCACCCCGAAGGTCTTCGCCTTGAAGACTTCGGCCATGCCTCCGACGTTGATGCGTTCGAGGAGGTAGTACTTCCCGAAGGGGACGGGCTTCTTCAAGCGGCTCATATTACTGAGAATTCAGACGTTCGCAGCGAATTTTGGTCCGTTTTCAGTCGCTTTTTTCGTCGGCTCCCCGTCCAGAAAAGCGAGGGTCGCGCCGGCGGCCACGAAGGGCGGCGCGACGAAAAGCGCGAAGGGGATCAAATACAACAACGTCGCCCCCAGGCCGAATCCCAGCGTCTGGCCCGGGTGGACCGCCAGATAGGCCCACTTGCCGCCGAACGTCGCGCCCCGCCGCGACAAGGGATAATCGAACCCGTCGTAGGCCAGGAAGATCGCGCTCAGCAGGACCCCGGCCAGCGCGCCGATGCCCGCGGTCCAGAGGCTGAGCACGACCCCGGCCAGCATCGCCATCCCGTAGAGGACCAGCTTCAACAGCCCGTGCGCCAGCGCCCGACCGACCGAGGCCAGCAGCTTCGGCGAAGGCGACTGGCCTTGCACCTCGCGTTCGATCCGGTCCGACAGGCGGTCAGAGAACGCGGCCGACACGACCGGCTGCGCGACGATGAACAGGACCACGCCGCTCACCAGCGTGAGGACGGCCAGGATCAGCCACCCGATGGCCGGGGCCTTGGCCAGCTGTTCGCCGACGAAGGCCTCTTCGCGCCAGTAGCGCGCCGCCGCGAACAAAGTCGCGACGCCGAGGGCGACGTCCAGCAACAGCGGCGCGATCAAATAGTGCCAGAGGCGGCGGCGTGCAATGAACACACCCCCGCGAAACGGCGCCATAAATCCGCGAAATAGCCCCACCCCGCGAGTGTACCCCCGAGACGGTTCTCCGCACGCAACCTTCCGGAGGCCGGTCCGATACCTCCATCAGGAGGGTCTCATGCCGAACGCCGTCATCCCCGTTTCCACCGGTCAGCAGGTCGATTCTCAGCTTCAGGTCGCGGCCACCCGGGCCCGCCAGACAGAGCCGCCGCCCAGACCCTTTCACGACGTCCTGGCAGGCGGCGTGTCGCTCCTGTTGAGCGGCGCGGAGGTCGCCACCCACGTCGTCGCGGGTCCCGTGATGGCGGCCGCCGTTCACGACGCGCGCGCCGGCGCGACGGGGGCCCTGGGCGCGTCGGGAAATCCGGGGAACGCCCAGTCGTCGGTCGGCGGCGACGTGCAGTCGCTCGTCAATGACGGGCAAGCTTCCAACCTGCAATTGCTGGCATTGCAGCAACAGATCCAGAACGACAGCCAGCAGTTCTCGACGCTGTCCAACGTCATGCGGGCCCGGTTCGACACGGCAAAAGCGGCGGTGTCGAACATCCGGGCATGACTGTGTTAAGGTCGCGCGCGCGTGGCAGGTAAGATCACCGGCCCAGGAAACGGGGGGCCACCGGGCAGCGTCCCGCTCGCTCCAGAGCGGGGCGGCGCGATCGGCGGGTCCGAGACCGGCCGCCCCGTCGCCGAGGGGCAAGCGCCCTTCGCAGACCGCCTCAAGGCGGCGGAAGCCGCTGGTGCGTCGCCGGCCAGCGGCGCGCCCCCGGCGATCGCTGCGTCGGGCGTCGCGGATCTCGCGGCCGCGCTGAAGGCGGGAACGCTCACGCCTCAGGCGGCGGTGAACCGCGTCATCGACCGCATCGTCGACAAGCACCTCGGCGTGCACGCCCCCGTGGGCGCCCGCGAAAAGCTGCGGGCCGCCCTGGAAGCCGCCCTGGCGGACGACCCGCTGCTGGCCGAAAAGATCCGCAGCCTGGCCTAGGCCCTAGGCCGGGGTCGGATCGGCGGCGGCGGAGCGGACGGCGCGGGCGGCGGCGATGGCGTCGCGAACCTCGGGCGGCAGGAAGATACCGTCGGTGTCCAGCTGGGCCAGCGCGCTGGTCAGCGTGGCGGCGCGCTCGGCCGGGGGCACCTTCCGGTCGATGATGACCCACCACTGCCCCTTGACCTTGCAGAGGCCGCCCGCCCCGGAGACCTCTCCGGTCATGGTCTCGTAGCGCACCTGCACGCCCAGCTGCGTGGCGGCCTGCTCCAGCGCTTCGGTCATCTTTTCGGGCTTCATCAATCCTCTTTCTTACCGGTTTCGTGAGGTCCGGAAAAGCTTTCCTGCGCGGCGCGGTCCAGGTCGATGATCTGCGCGCCGCCGACGTAACTCTTCGTTTCGTAACGCGTCAAGCTGCCCAGCTTGCGAACGATCGCGGCCATGCGGTCGGCCTCCTCCAGGATCGTTCGGGCGATGGGCAGGTGCGCGTCGTCGGGGCCGAGCTTGCGGATCAGCACCTGGGCATAACCCATCACCGACGTCAGCGGCTGATTCAGCTCGTGCGCGGCGGCGCCCGCGAGCTCCACGGCCACCGCCTGCTTCTGCGAGATGGCGAGCTTCTCCTGAGCGGAGGCGAGCCGCTCTTCCATGCGGATGCGGTCCCGCAGGTCGGAGAACACGCCGACGGTGGCGATCTCCCGGCCGTCGTCGTCGAGAACCAGCGCCGCCGAGATGGACACCGGCACCCTCTCGCCGCTCGACGACAGCAGCTCGCGCCGAACCGGCTCGAGCCGGCCGCCGCCGCCATGCTCGGCCGAGCGGATGAGACGCATCACCTCGTTCGCGACGCCGGGCGGATACAGGCGCTTCACCGAGATCTTGCCGATGACGTCGGCGGCCTTGTAGCCGCAGATGCGTTCGGCGGCCTGGTTGAAGAGGACGATGGTGCCCCGCATGTTGGCGGCGATGATCCCGTCGACCGCGGAGTTGAGGATGCGGTTCAGGAACTCGCTGGTCCGACGCAGCTCCCGCTCCAGCTCGCGGGCCAGCGTCACGTCGCGGAACGAGAAGATCGCCGCCTCGTGCTGGCTGAGAACCGCGATCGACGCCACCGAGACGGCGATGCGATCACCCGACGTGGTCACCAGCTCGAGATCGAAGTTGTGCACCGGCTCGGCGGCGATGGCTCGTTCGATGCGCGCGGCCAGCCCAGGCCGGAAGGCCTCGGGGACGATCTGCGCGATGGGCTTGCCACCCAGGCCGTCGCGCGCGTAGCCGGTCATCTCCTCGGCGGCGCGGTTCATGTAGAGGACCAACCCCGCCGCGTCCAGCACGAAGATGCCGTCGGAGGCGCTGTCGATGAAGGCGCGGTAGCGTTCGATGGCGCGGATGCGCCCCTCTTCGCGCACCTCGGACTGGGTGATGCGCCGGGTCCGCCCGCGCAGGGGGTCCAGCGCCTTCGCGCCCCGGATGACGATCCCCAGCATCGAACCCGCGACGCGCGCCGCGGCCAGCCCGGCGCGCGCGGCTTCCTCGCCGGGGAAGCGCGCGACCAGCACGCCCGCGGGGCGTCCCCCCACCAGCACGGGGACGGTGGCCGTCGTCTCGCCCGCAGCGTCGGGGCCGACGGAGACGGCGCTCTCGTCGACGGCCCGCCGCAGGTTCGGGTGCTGCTCCAGCGACCAGCGCACGCCCGACGAGACGGGCGACGCGTCGTCCACCCCGCTGTCCGCGACCAGGTACGCGGCGTCCGGGTCGTTCAGGAGCGCGAACAGGCTGACTGACGTGGCGCCCAGCGCGCGGGCGACGTGCTCGACCGCGGCGTGAAGCTGGCTCTCGCCCGTGCCCACCGCCAGCACCTGCGCTGCCTGCGCGAGGCTGTCGAGCGCGTCGGGCTCGAGGGCGCCGTTCACGCGCGCCGGCTCCGGGCCGGCCGCGGCAGCAACTGGCGGGCGGCCGCGGCGGCGGCGCTCAGGACCTCACGCGCCGCGACGCCGGCCCGGGCGGCCAGGCGGCGGCAATCTTCGAACTCGGGCTGGGCGCCCAGCACCTGGCCGTCCAGCGCCGCGACCTTGACGCGGACCTCGCCGTAGGGCGTGGCGACCTTCGCGAACGAGCGTGCCAGCACGACGCGATCCAGAGCTCGGCGCCGCAGCCCGAGTGTGGTCGACCCTGCGAAGAAGGCCCGCTCGACGGCGGTGCTCGTGGAGGCCGGCGCCAGCGCGGAGATCTGCAGAGCCGGCCGCCCCTTCTTCATCAGGATGGGGGTCGACCAGACGTCCACCGCGCCCGCCGCGAAGAGCGCGTCGAAGAGCGGGCCGACCAGCTGCGGGCTCATGTCGTCGAGGTTGGCCTCGATCAGCACGACGTCCGTCGCGGCCGCGACGTCCGGCTCTCCGACGAGGTCGCCCAGCGTGACGCGCAGGACGTTGGCGCGGTCCGGCAGCTCGCGCGTCCCCGCGCCGTAGCCGACCGCGCGCAGCCGCATGGGAGGCAGCGGCCCGAACCGATCGACGACGGCGGCGAGGATCGCGGCCCCGGTCGGCGTCGTCAGCTCGCCCTGCCCGTCGGGCAAGATCGGGATCCCTGCCAGCAAGGCGGCCGTGGCGGGCGCCGGGACGGGCACGGGGCCGTGGGCGGTGCGGACGACCCCCGTGCCGACGACGGGCGGAAGGGATCCGATGGATGACGGCGCCAGGTGGACGATGGCGGCCGCGACGCCGACCACGTCGGCGATCGAGTCGTAGGCGCCGACCTCGTGAAACGTGACCTGGGCGACCTTCTTGCCGTGCAGCGCGGCTTCGACCTCGGCGATGCGCGCGAAGATGTCGCCGGCCAGCGCGCGGACGTCGGCGTCGAGACGGGCGCGGATCAGCAGGCGTTTGATCTCGGCGTAGTCGCGGTGGGCGTGGTCGTGTGCGTGCGCGTGTCCGTGTTCGAGTTCGTGTCCGTGAGGGTGGTCGTGTGCGTGCGCGTGTTGGTGAGCGTGGGCGGGGGCCGGGCGGCGCTTGGGAGCTTGGCCGGGCCAGGTCACGTCGAAGCTGCGGCCGACGTAGGCGCCGCGCGTTCGGCGGCCGAAGACGGTGCGCAGGCCGCGGACGCCCATCGCGGCGATGGCGCGTTGAACGACGGCCGAAGGCACACCGGCGTCGACCAGAGCGGCCACGGCCATGTCGCCGGCGATCCCGGACGTGGGCTCGAAGTGAAGATGAACGCTCACGCTCGGATACGATTCAGCATGGCCGCCATCCGGCCGGCGCCGAACCCGTTGTCGATGTTCATCACGGCGACTCCGGAAGCGCACGAGTTCAGCATGCCCAGCAGCGCCGCCATGCCCCCCAGGCTGGCGCCATACCCGACGCTGGTCGGGACGGCGATGACCGGTCGCGCGAAGAGCCCCCCGACCACGCTGGGAAGCGCCCCCTCCATGCCGGCCACCACGATGACGATCTCGGCGGCCGCCACCGTGTCGCGGTGCGCGAGCAGCCGGTGCAAGCCGGCGACGCCGACGTCGTAGATCCGCTCCACCCGGTTGCCGGAGAGCTCGGCCGTGACGGCCGCCTCCTCGGCGACGGGAACGTCCGACGTGCCGGCGCTGACGACGGCGATGAGCCCGCGCCCCTTGTCCGGCGGCGGGTTCTCACCCACGACCACGATGCGCGGCAACGCCAGGTAGCGCGCGCCAGGCACGTCGGCGACGACGATGGCCGCCGCGTCCGCCGCCACACGCGTGGCGAACACCGGCGCGCCGCCGCCCGCCAGCTCCTTGAGGATGGCGGCGATCTGTTCGGGGGTCTTGCCCGTCCCCAGCACCACCTCGGGAAACCCCGTGCGCAGATGTCGATGGGTGTCTACGTGCGCGAAATCGAGCGCCCGGAACGGCAGGTCGCGCAACGCCGACATCGTGTCGTCGACGGTGGCGCGCCCGGCCTGCACGTCTTCCAGCAGCGCCCGCAGCCGTTGAGGATCCATGCGGATCCCCACCTTACCACTACCGAGCTACGGCGCAGGCGCGGAGTCGCCACCGGCGCCGGCCAGCACCCCGCGCACCTCGCCCACGAAGGCGTCGACCGAGAAGGGCTTCCGCACGAAGCCCTGCGCCCGCGGCGGCCGCGGCGTCGCCATCGCGCTCAGCACGATGACCGGCACGCCGGCCAGCCGCGGCTCCGCGCTCATCCGCTGCAGAACCTCCCAGCCGGACACCATCGGCATCAGCAGGTCGAGAATCACCAGGTCCGCGCCCGGGGGGTCGTTCAGCGTCAGAAAATCGATCGCCTGCTTGCCGTTGGAGGCGGGCACGACGTCGAACCCTTCGTCCTCCAAAATGTCTTGCAGCGAGTCCCGAACGTCCGGATCGTCCTCGACCAGCAAGATGGTCCGCCCCGCCCCATTCATGCTGCCCACCGCATCTCCTCAAAGTCTGGCGGGCGGTTCTACCGTCATCAAGCGAAACGCGTGGTAATTTGGTCCGCCCGGGTCGCCCGCTGATGAGCCACGCGTCGCGCTACACCATCCTGCGGAAAGTCACTGACGGCGGCACCGCCGAGATCTTTCTGGCGAAGCAGCACGGCGCGCAGGGGTTCGAGAAGACCGTCGTCCTCAAGCGCATCTTCACGACCTTCTACGCCGACCCGCAGTTCAGGCACATGCTCGTCGACGAGGCCCACGTGGCGATGTCGCTGAACCACAGCAACATCGTCCAGGTGCTGGACCTCGGCGAGTCCGAGGGGCGCTACTTCCTCGCGCTCGAGCTCGTCGACGGCTGGTCACTGGACCGCATCCTCAAGCGAGCCAAGGCGGCCGGCGTCCAGCTGCCACCGCCGCTGGCCCTCTACGTCACCGCCGAGGTGTGCCGGGCGTTGGCCTACGCCCACGCCAAGAAGCGCCCGGACGGAAAGCCGCTGGGGATCGTCCACCGCGACGTCAGCCCGCACAACGTCCTCATCAGCGAGCAGGGCGAGGTCAAGCTGACCGACTTCGGCATCGCGAAGGCGATGAACAAGACCGAGAAGAGCCTGGGCAATCTGATCAAGGGCAAGGTCGCGTTCATGTCGCCCGAGCAGGCAGCCGCGGCCCCGCTCGACGCGCGGTCGGACCTGTTCTCCGTCGGGACGATCCTGTACGCGATGATCACGCGCCGGCACCCGTTCGACGCGCCGACGGACTACGAGACGCTGATGCTGGTGAAGAGCGGCGACTACATGCCGCCCGAAACGGCGCGCCCCGGGCTGAACCCGGAGCTTTACCGCGTGATCCGCAAGGCCATGGGCAAGCAGCCCGCCGACCGCTATCAGCGCGCGGAAGACATGCTGGTCGACGTCGAGCAGGTCATGCGGGTGGCGTTCCGGGCCGTCGGCCAGACCGAGCTGCAGCGATGGCTGGCCGAGCTGGGAGCGAAGGACGGCGTGCCGCCTCTGACGCGCGAGGCGCCGCCCGAGCCGCCCGCCGCGCGCTCGACAGTCGGTCCGCTGCGGGCTGGCTCGGGACAGGAGTCCGGGCTGGTTCTCAACCTCGACGACGCCGAGGAGGTGATCGCCGCCGACCACCCGCCGCCTCCACCGCCGCCGGCCGCCGCGCCGACCGAGGTGATGAAGAAGCCGCCGGCCTTCGCGCGCGCGGACCGCCCCTGGCATCGCCAGCCGGCGGTGCGGATCGCCGCCGCGCTCTTGCTGCTGGTG
>CAZPUH010000947.1:0-11035 GCA_964589215.1 uncultured Myxococcales bacterium
AGCGCCGCCAGCCAGACCAGAGGGCGCCCGGCCAGCCGCGCGGGCGCGGGGCGGCGGAGGGCGGGGGGACCGGCTTCGGCGGGCGTGGTGCTCACGGGTGGTTCTTCCGTCCTGATCGGCCGGCTGTCAACCTCCTTCGCGTTCCGGCGCGGCTCGCTTGACGGAGCGGCGCATCTCGTTTACCTCAAAGGAGATCGGCCCATGCGCTTGCGTGCGAAACATCACGGCTCTTCGACGGCCGCTCGGGCGCTGACGCTGCTCGCGGTCATCGTCGCGTCCGTGGGCCAGTTCACGTCGCTCGCGCACGAGATGACCGTCTGGCACTTTCGCTGTGCCGACCACGGCGAGCTGACGCACGTCGCTGTGGCCGGTCCGGCCTCGGCCGATGGCGCCGGCCGGACGGTCGCGGCGAACCACACGTTGCACGGGGCGACCACGTCGTGCGTCGACGCGCACGAGCACTGCGGCCTGGCTTTCACGACCGAGGGGAGCGCGCCCGCGCCGTCGGCGTGCGCACCGGGATGTCTGGCGCCTCCGCCGCCCGGGCCCGCGCCGCCTGCGCCGCGCCTGCACGGCGCGCGCACGGTGGCGCTTGCCGCCGCGCCCAAGACCTCACCCCCGCGCGCCTAGCGCCGACGCCGCGGCCGGTCCCTCCGTCGCGGCAACACGCATTCGCCCGAACGCACCTTCGCGGGCGACCCACCGAGACATCGTCGCGCCGCGATCGCCGGCGCGGCCCGTGCGCTCTGCAGCCGAGAGGTTCCTTGCTTCCGTTCGCCTCGTTCCAAAATTCGAAAATTCGAGCTCCGCTGCATCCCGGGGCGCTCGCCGCGTCCCGCGCGCGACCGCCCGTGATCGTCGAGGAGAGAGCACGCAAGGGTGGCTCGACTCCGACGGACTCTGCCACGTCGTGCGACACTATGTGTCGCCCAAGGAATCGACCATGACTGCGATGGAAGCCGTGAAAGACGTTTTGCTCGCCTCCGGCGCGGGGTGGGTGCTGTGGTTCCTGGGACTGCTCTCGACGTCCAGCCTGGCGCTGGCCATCGAGCGCTGGGTCTATCTGCGGCGACGCAGCGCGAACCTCGAATCGCTGGCGCGCGCGCTGGACGAGCGCCTGCGCGCCGACGACTTCGCGGGGGCGCGCGTCGCGCTGGAGTCGAGCCCGTCGGTCGCGGCCCGCGTCGCGGACGCCGGGCTGCGCCTGGCGGACCGCGGGGTGGAGGCGGCCGACAAGGCGATGCAGAGCGCCGCCGCTCTGGAGCGGACCCGCCTGGAACGCGGGCTCGCGTTTCTCGCCACGGTCGGCAACAACGCGCCGTTCGTCGGCCTGTTCGGCACGGTGGTGGGCGTCATTCACGCCTTCGAGGAGCTGGGGCACGCGGCGCCGGGGCACGGAGCGACGTCGACCGGGCAGGTCGCGTCGCAGGCGGTGATGGCCGGCATTGCCGAGGCGCTGGTCGCCACGGCCGGCGGCATCGCGGTCGCGCTGCCGGCGGTGGCCGCTTACAACAACCAGCAGCGGCGCGTGTCGTCGTTGCTGTCGGGCACCGACGTGCTGTCGAACCTGGTGCTCGCGTACATCGGAGACGCTCCGCCCGATGACGGCGCGGGGAAGGAGGGCGGCCGTGGCGTCGACGGGTAACAATGATCCGGGCGGGATCATCTCGGGCATCAACGTCACGCCACTGGTGGACGTGATGCTGGTGCTGCTGGTGATCTTCGTCGTGACCGCCAAGATCATCGTGACCCCCGCCGTGCCGCTGGACCTGCCGCACGCGGCGCACGGCGAGGAGGTGCAGGTCGTCCTGTCGATCATCCTGCCCGTGCGCGGGCCGACGCTGGTCAACGGCGCGCCCATCCCCGACGACGCGACCTTCGAGGCAAAGGCCAAGGCAGCACTGGCCGGCAGCCCGGATCTGCGCGCCGTGATCCAGGCGGACGGCGAGGTCCCCCACCGGCAGGTGCTGCACATGCTGGACATGTTGAAGGGGGCCGGCATCACTCGGGTCGCTTTCGGGGCCTTGCCCGACGCGCAGGCCACGCCGCAGGCGCAGTGAACGATGCCTCCCCGCGCGCAGACGCCCGCGTCCCCCCGGCCCGCCGGCAGGCGGCTGCCGATCGCGGAGCTGGTGTTCGCGGGCGAGCCCGGGGGACGCCTTCGCCGTCTCACGCTGGGCGCCGTCGCCGTGCTGGCCCTGTACACGGCGGCGGTGCTGGTCGTCCGGCAGCTCGGCCGGTCGGGTGCGTCGGTCGTCGCCGAGCTGGCCGCCCAGATTCACGACGCGATCGCGGCCCAGCGCTCGGTCGACATCAAGCTGCCGCCGCCGCCGCCTCCGCCACCTCCCGCGCCCGCACCCGAGGCGCCCGTCGCCACCGCGGCGCCGGCCGTCGCGCACAACCACGTGCGGGCGGTCGCCCATCACGCGCCCGCCGCGCCGGCGCAGGCCGGGCAGATCGCCGCCGCCACGGAGGCGCCGCTGGACTTCACGGGATCGGCATTCGTGGTCGGGTCGGGCTCGACGTACGCCGGCGGCGCGTCGACCGCCGGCGGGACCAGCCGGACGCCGGCCACCGGCGCCGTCGCGCCCGGCGCCCACGGCGACGGACAGGTGGCGGCTCACAGTCGGGCCAGGCCGGTCTCGCTGGACCAGGCGTCCTGGAACTGCCCGTGGCCCGCCGAGGCGGACGCGCGGCAGGTCGATCAAGAGACGGTCGTGATCCGGGTGGCCGTGCGCCCCGACGGCCGCGTGGACCGGGCCGACGTTCTCGACGATCCGGGCTTCGGCTTCGGGCGTGCGGCGCGCGACTGCGCGCTCAGCTCGCGCGCGTTCACCCCGGCGCTGGACACCAGCGGCGCGCCGGTGGCCGGCCTGTCTCCCCCGATCCGGGTTCACTTCTATCGATGAGGGGGCGGGTGGCCATCTGGACGTTTGCGCTCGCCGCCTCGACGCTGGCGGGTTGCCATCGCCACGTCGCGACCCCGGCGGACTGCCGCGCCATCTTGAACCGGCTGGTCGAGATGGAGCTCGCGGAGTCCGGATTCCGCGACCCGGCCCTGGTGCCGCGCTGGCAGGGAGAGCTGGCGCGCCGCTTCGACGCCGAGCTGCGCCGGTGCCGGGCGGTGCGCGTGCGCGACGATCTGACCGCCTGCCTCCAGGCGGCGCAAAACCCGGAGCAAGTCGCCCACCGCTGCGTCGAGTGACGCGCGCGCCGGTCGGTGCTATCGATCGAGCAGCCGCCATGGATCGCGCCCTGACACCCACCGCGTCCGACGCGCTGGCGACCACTGACGGCCAGCCGCGCCGCTGGGGCGCCGTCGGGATGTGGATCTTCCTGGCCACTGACGCGATGGGGTTCGGCGGCCTGTTCATCGCCTACGGTTTCCTGCGGGCGCGGGCCGCCACCTGGCCGGACCCGCGCGCCCACCTGAGCCTGCTCGGCGCGGCGGCGATGACCTTCGGGCTGCTGGCCTCGGCGTTCACGGTGGGGGAGGCGGCGCGCGCCGTCTCGCCACGCGCCCGCGCGGGCTGGCTGGCCGCGACGCTGTTGCTGGGGGCGGCGTTCCTGGGCGGCGAGGGGGCCGAGTACGCGCGCCTGTGGAACGCGGCGGACCCGGTGCGCTTCGGCGAGCTCTACGGCGCGACCTTCTACGTGCTGACCGGCTACCACGGCCTGCACGTCGCCGCCGGGCTGATCTGGATGGTCGCCGCGCTCTGGGGGCGGTCGCCGCGGCGCTCGGTCGAAGTGGGCGCGCTCTACTGGCAGTTCGTCGACCTGGCCTGGACGCCCATCTTCACCTTCCTCTACCTGGTCCCCGCGCGATGACGGTCGGCGCCGCAGAGGGCACACCGGCGCGCCGCGGTTCCGCGCTGGCCACGTACGCGGTCCTGGCGGCGCTGACGGCCGCGGAGATCTTCGTCGCCGGCACCGACGCCTCCGCGCGCGACCGGACGACGGCGCTGGCCGGTTTGCTGCTGGCCAAGGCCGGGATCCTGCTAGCGTTCAGCCTGCGCGGCACGCCCCGGCGGCCCGGCCCCCGACTGGCGCTGCTGGCGATCGTCGTGGTCGTGGGGTTCGCCGTGGTGCTGATGCTGGAGGCCGTCTACCGGGCGGGCGTCCGATGAGCGGCCGGGGCGCGGCGTCGATCGCGCTGTCGCTGCTGGCCGCGCGACCCGCCTGGGCGCTGTGCCCGAACTGTCTCGGACAGACCTCGACGCTGGGGCCCGCGCTGCGCCTGGTGGGGCTGTTCCTGCTGGTCCCGCCCGCGATCTTCTTCGCGGTGACGATCGCCATCCGCAAGCTGACCCGCCCCGAAACGCCGAAGCCCAAGGTCTGAGCTCCTCTCGGCGGTCCCGCCGCTGGCTCTAGACCGCTTTCAAATTGACGCGATCGATCGGTCGTGATCTAACGTCGGAATGGCGGAGCTCTCGATCGATTTGAGGCGGCGATTGGTGGCGGCGTACCGGTCCAAGAAAAGCGGGACCTACGCGGCAACAGCGGCGCTGTTCGGGGTAGGTGAAGCGACGGTCAGTCGGACGTTGCGGCGGCACCGGGAGACCGGGGACGTGGCCTACAAGCCGAAAGGCGGGAACAATCCGCGCCGGGTGGACCTTGAGTGGCTCCGAGGTCATTTAGCGAGGGAGCCGGACGCCCGGCTGGTCGACCGCATCGAGGCTTGGAAGGAGCACAGCGGCAAGCCGGTCAGCCTCGGGGCGATGTGGCTGGCGGTTCGAGCCTGCGGCTGGACTCACAAAAAAAAACGGTGGTCGCCCGAGAGCAAGAACGCCCGGACGTCCAGGCCAGGCGCGTTGCGTTCGCCGCGACGCAAGGCCAGTTCGACGCAGCCAGGTTAGTTTTCCTCGACGAATCCGGGTTCCGCCTCGGCTCGCCGCCGAACTACGGATGGGCGCCCCTGGGCGAAAAGTCGCCAGGCAAAGCGACCAACGGCGACTGGTGCAGCATGACGATGATCGGCGCGCTGGCGCTGGACGGGTGGAGGGGCTTCGTCACGATCGACGCGGCCATGGACGGAGATGTCTTCCTCGCTTACGTCACGCAGGAACTGGTGCCGCGGCTGCGACCTGGCGACATCGTCGTCATGGACAACCTGAACTCGCACCGCAACCCCGACGCACTTGCAGCCATCGGAGCTGCGGGTGCTGACGTCCTTTTCCTGCCGCCTTACTCGCCCGACTTCAACCCCATTGAAAAGGCCTGGGCCAAGCTCAAAGACATCCTGCGCCGCGTACCCACTCTCACTCGAGACGCCTTCGACGCGGCCGTCGCCTACGCCATGGACTGCATCTCCACAGCCGACGTCAGGGCGTGGACCCTCTTTTCTGGCTACTCCCTCACTTCAACGTGAAATCGGTCTAGTCTCCCGTCGCTGCGTCCGCGGCGGGCAGCGGCGCCGGCGTCCAGGCAGGTTGGTCGCGCAGGTGCTGGGCGAGCGCGTCGGCGTCCGCCGTCTCGCGGAGGGCGACCAGCGACTGGACGTAGCGCGCCAGCGCCCAGAGGTCGGCCTCCGGCAGCACGTTCTTCCAGGTCGGCATGGCGGTGCCCCCGATGCCGGCGGCGATCGCCCGGTAGATGTCGCCCAGCCCGTCGCCGCCCCGAAGCCGGTTGAAGGTGAAGTCGGGCGGCAGGATCTTCACGCCGTAGTCGCTCTCCTTGGCGACCGGCTGGTAGACGTCGGCGCGGATCTCGCGCAGCTCGATGCCGGTCAGCTCCTTGGTGAAGGCGGCGATCTCGGCGCGCGTCACGTAGGCGGGGTGGCAGGCCACCGCGCACTGGGCCAGGCCGTGATAGACGCGCACGCCGCGCGCCAGCGCCTCGGCGTCGCGCCCCGTCCAGGGATCGGGGGAGGCCGTGATCTCGTCGCCGGGCGTTTCGGAACGCCACCTTGGCGCGAAAGACTTCACGTACTGGATGAGGTCGTCCAGCTCCGCCTCCGGGACCTGCCAGCCCTGCATGGCCGTCCCGTGCAGCCCCTGGCGCAGCGTGCGCGCGAAGTCGGCGTCGCGCGGCAGCTGGCCAGCCGGGACGGCGGCGAACTTGTAGACGCCGAGGCGCAGGTCGCGTGGCGGCGGCACCAGCCCGGCAGCGGCCGGTCCCTTGCCGTCCCCCGCGTCGCCGTGGCAGGGCCGGCAGTACTGGGTGTACAGCGTGCGCCCGTGCTCCAGCGCCGCGGCGGGCACGGTCCGCCCGCCCAGCGTGACGGCCGCGGTGAACGGGGGCGGCGCGCCCGTGGGCCGGCTGCACGCCGCCAGCACCAGACACAGCGCCAGGCGCTTCATAACCAGCACACCGCCACGTAAAGCACGACCCACACCACCAGCACGAAATCCCAGTACAGCGACACGAGCCGCAGGCGACGGCTGAACGCCAGGACCGCCAGCCCACCCGCGACGTGCAGCGCGTGCAGCACGGACAGCGCCAGGAACACCTGCCCCGGCATCTGCCCGCGCGGCCCCAGGCCGGTCGCGACCATGTGTCGCCAAAGCGCGATCTGGGCGGCCAGGAAGCCCGCCCCCAGCGCGCCCGCCCCCGCCACCCACGCGCGCGCGCCGGACCGCCGCGCCCGCCACAGCGCCGCGCTGGCCGCCGCGAGGAGCAGCGTGTTCGCGCCCGCCGCGCCTCGCGGCAGCGGCAGTGACCCCGCCGGCGGCCACTGCGGCGCCTGCGCGCGCAGGATCCCGTACGCCAGCAGCAAGGCCGCGAACAGCATCGCCGTGGTGCCCAGGAACACCAGCAGCCCGACGACGCCGTCTGCCGCGCGGGTGTCCGCGTCGCGGCCCGCGCTGGAGGCTGCGGCGTTCACGCGGGCGTCCTTCCGGCGGGCCGGGGCGGGTCGCCCGACTCGTCCACGACCTCGGTCTGACTGAGCCAGTCGCGCCCCAGCGGGCGCGCGGCGGGGCTGGCCAGCTCGTGCGGCCCGCGCACCACCACGGGGATCGTGTCGAAGTTGTGGTGCGGCGGCGGGGAGGGAACCGACCACTCCAAAGTGCCGACCTCCCAGGGGTTGGCGGGGGCCGTCCGCCCGAATCGCAGGCTCATGAAGAAGTTCCAGACGAACAGCAGCTGCGCGGCGCCCAGCAGGTACGCGGCGTGCGAGATGCCCCGGTTCAGGCCGGCCAGCGGGCGCCACGCCTCGTACACCGACGGGTCATAGAGCCGCCGCTGCATCCCCTTGACCCCCAGGATCAGCTGCCCCATGAAGACCGCGTTCAGCGGCAGGAACGTCAGCCAGAAGTGCAGCTTGCCCAGGCGCTCGCTCAGCATGCGGCCGAACATCTTGGGGAACCAGAAGTACACGGCGGCGAACAGCGACAGCAGCAGCGCCGCCGCCATGATCAGGTGAAAGTGCCCGACGACGAAGTACGTGTCGTGCAGGTACATGTCCGCGACCACGTCCGCCAGATAGAGGCCGGTCAGACCGCCCACGCCGAACGTGAACACCATCCCCAGGCAGAACAGCATCGGCGTGTTGAACCGGATCGCGCCCCGCCAGAGCGTGCCCAGCCAGTTCAGCACCAGCATCGCCGTCGGGACGGAGATGATCATGGTCAGCACCATGAAGCTCTCGCCCAGCAGCGGGCTCATGCCGGTCGTGAACATGTGATGGCCGTAGACCACGGACGACAGGACGACGACGCCAACCAGCGCGCCGACGGTGACGCGGTAGCCGAACGCCGGCTTGCGCGCGAAGAAAGCCAGCAGGTCGCCGACAATCCCCCAGGCCGGCAGGATCAGGATGTAGACCTCGGGGTGCCCGAACAGCCAGAACAGGTGCTGGTACAGGATCGGGTCGCCACCTGAGGGCCCCGGGGTGGTGCCGGCCACGAAGAACTGCGTGCCGAACAGCCGATCGAACAGCAGCAGGACCATCGCCGCCGCCAGCACGGGGACGAACAGCGCGTTCAGGATCGAGGTCAGGAACAGCCCCCACACGGTCAGGGGCAGCCGCAGCCAGTTCATGCCGGGCGCGCGCAGCCGCAGCACCGTCGTGATGTAGTTGACGGCACCCATCACCGAGGAGGCGCCGTTCAAGTAGATCGCGACGACCCACATCGTCTGGCCGGGACCGGGCGTCCCCAGCGCCGTCGACAGCGGCGCGTACGCGGTCCAGCCGGCCTGGGGCGGCCCCAGCGGCACGAAGAACGACGCGCACAGCACGCCCGTCGCGGCAGCCATCGTCCAGAAAGAGGCCATGTTGAGGCGCGGGAACGCCATGTCGCGGGCGCCGATCAGCAAGGGCAGCAGGAAGTTCCCGAACCCGCCGATCAGGACCGGCGTCACGGCGAAGAAGATCATGATCGTGCCGTGCATCGTGAACAGCGCCGTGTAAGCGGGCGGTGAGATGACGCCGCCGGCGCCGCGGAAGAACAGCTTGCCCACGAACGGCACCGGAAGGCCGGGGCGCGCCAGCTGCCAGCGGATCAGCATCGCCATGATGCCGCCGACGGCCAGGAACCCCAGCCCCAGGAACAGGAACTGCCGGCCGATCACCTTGTGGTCCGTCGAGAAGACGTACCTCCGCCAGAAGCCGGTCGGCTCCACGGGCAGGGTCTCGCCGTCGTCGAGAGCGGGGGCGGTCGTGGGCGCGGCGGTCATCAGCGCCCGGTCTCCCAGTCCCATGCGTCCGCCGCGCTGCCACCGGCCGGGTCGAACCGCAGCTGGCTGTCCACCTGGGCGCGCGCCAGCCATCGAGCGTAATCGGGCGCGTCTCGCGCGACCAGGAGGCCGCTCATCTTGTAGTGGCTCACGCCGCAGAACTGGGCGCACCCCAGCTCGGTCCGGCCGGCCTCGACGGCCTGGAACCAGGCCCGCGTCGTGCTGCCCGGGATGGCGTCGATCTTGAAGCGGTAACTGGGCAGGTACAGGGAGTGGACCACGTCGCGCGAGCGAAGCTTCAAGTAGACGGGGCGGCCGACGGGGACGTCCAGCTCGTTCAGCGTGACCACGTCGTCGGGCGTCCCGAATCGGCCGTCGGGGCCCGCCGTCCGGAACGACCAGGCCCACTGCCGCGCGGTGACTTCGACCCGCAGCGCCGCCGGGTCGTGGTCCGGATAGCTCCAGAAACGACCGTCCAGATCGCGGTTGGCGCGGACGGCCAGCGTGACGTCGATTCCCACGAACAGGATGAGGGCCATCGCGAACGTGAGCGCCCGGTCCCGCCGCCGGTTGCCGTGGGTGTGCTGGGCCCAGGTCCGGCCGGCGCGGGCGCGGTGCAGGATCAACGAGGCCAGCATCACCCCCAGGGCCACGGCGAACGCAATGCCGGTCGTGACGGTCAGATACCCGATCGCACGGTCGACCAGGTGCCCGTCGAGGGAGACGTCTCGAGGCAGCTCGATGCGCACGGCCGCGTCATTCCTATCCGCCGCCGCCCCCGAAATCAAACCGTCAATCTGACGGGGTGTGGCTCGCTGCCGCTCGCACACCCCGGGCCCCCTCGCTCCGCGCGGCAAAGCCTACGCTCGCCTGGTGACGCGCAGGAGCAGGATGAGCGAGGAGGCTTTGGCCCGGCGCGGGTGAGGGAACCCTCCCAGGGTTCCCCTTTGATCGCGTTGACGGAGCGGGGCTGTGCCCCGCGGAGTCGTCGCGGGAGGGTGAGGGAACCCTCCCAGGGTTCCCCTTTGATCGGTTAGGATTCGCGCCGCAATGGCGAACCCCGTCGAGCTCATCGGCCGTCAGGTCGGTCGCTACGGGGTGATCCGCCATCTGGCGTCGGGCGGCATGGCCGAGCTCTACATTGCCCGCCAGGAGTCGGTCGGCGGGTTCGAAAAATCGGTCGTCCTCAAGATTCTGCAGCCGCGCTACGCCCAAAACCCGCGGGTCGTGACCATGTTCCTCGACGAAGCTCGGCTGGCTGCCAAGCTGAACCACCCGTCGGTCGTTCACGTGTACGACGTCGCCGAAGACGAAGGTCTGAAGTACATCGCCATGGAATTCATCCACGGCGAGACGGTCGCGGAGATCGTCACGCGCGGCCTCGCCGCGAACAAGTACCTGCCGCTGGAACACTCGATCCACGTCGTGAGCCAGGCCGCCGCCGGGCTGGCCTACGCGCACGAGCGCCGCGACGCCGACGGGCGGGTGGTCCGGATCGTCCACCGGGACGTGTCGCCCACCAACGTGCTGGTCAGCTACGAAGGGCAGACCAAGATCGTCGACTTTGGAATCGCGCGCGCGCAGGACGAGCTGCGCGAGGAGTCCGGGATCCTGCCGGGCAAAGCCTCGTACATGTCCCCGGAGCAGGTGCGTGGCAGCGGCATCGACCACCGGGCCGACATCTTCGCGCTGGGCATCATCTTGTACGAGCTCACGCTGTGCCAGCGCCTGTACCGCGGCCCGGCCGAGGCCGTGATGAAGCGCATCGTGAACGATCGCATTCAGCCGCCGACGGCCATCCGTCGCGACTACCCCCCGGCGCTGGAACAGATCGTGATGCGAGCCCTCGAAAAGCGCCCGCAGGATCGCTATCAGTCGGCCGACGAGATGCGCGCCGACCTCGAGGAGTTCCTGGACGACAGCGGCCTCCGCAGCGGCAACCGCCGGATGGCCATCTACATGAACGACCTCTTCGCGCCCAGCGCCGGCGCCGAGGCCGCGGCGGCTCGCCGCGAACCGGACGACCTGGACTTCGATCGCCGGGCGCCGCCCAGCATGCGCCTCGAACCGGCGCCCGACGGTCCGGCCACCCCCTCCCGGGGCGTCGCGATCCGCATCGTCCCGCCGCCCCCCCGTGGGGCGGCTGAGGCGGCCCATCCGGCCGGTGGAGTCGCAATTGTGGCGCCGCGCTCGGGTTCGGACGCTGGTCCGCGCGAAGGAACCGCCGAATTCGCCACCTCCGAAACGGACGAGGCGCTCCCTTCTTCGTCTCGAGGCGCCTGGCTCGCCATCGCGGCCTTCATCGCGGTGGGGATCGGGACGATGGTAATCCTGACCCTTCGATGATAGTTTCCCAACCGGTTTGGGCCGGAACGGCCGCGGCGGCGCGAAGCGCTGAAGACTCATGAAATTCGTCTGC
>CAZPUH010000948.1:0-6597 GCA_964589215.1 uncultured Myxococcales bacterium
AGTGACGTCGCGGTGTTACGACTCGGCCATTTCGTCGGGATCCAGCTCGACGAGCCCCGGAATCGGGGGAGGGCTGCTGCCCTGTGTGCGTGGATCCCGTACAGCCAGAACCGTGACGCGGTACTCGATGTCGCGGTCGGCTAGCGGGTGCAGCAGCCGCACCCGCGTGGCTTTCGCGTCGGCGCTGAGGACCTTGAACGCGACCGGCGTGCCGGTCGCCGGGTCCTTGCCCTGGAACACGGAGCCGGGCTTGATGTCCGCGCCGGCAGGGAACGCGTCGCGCGGCATCTCGCGGATGGGCAGCGCGTCCTCGTTGCCGAAGGCTTCCTTCGCCGGGATGACGCCCTTGGATTCGTCGCCGGGGCTCAGGCCTTCGAGACGCTTCTCGAGACCCGCCAGCATCTTGCCGTCGCCGTGCACGTAGCGCAGAGGGCCGCTGCGGTCCGACGACTCGATGACGTCGCCGCCCTTGATCTTGAGCTCGTAGGCCAGCTCCACGCTGAGGCCGCGGGCGATCTTCATGCGGACAGCGTAATGCCGGCCCAACGGGTTTAAAAGGAGATCATGGATTCGACCACGCGGCGCGCGTAAGATGACTTGCTCACGCTAGCCGTCGAGATCCCGTTTTTCCGGGCACCCGCCGGCCATCGTTTGCGACCCCCCCCGCCCGTCGCCCCCCCGGCGTCCGCCCGCGATCTTTCAGAGAGGCGTTCATGACCATAGGTCTCCCCCAGCCTAGGGTTCTCGCTGCCGTCATCCGCGCGCTGGTCGTGTGCGCGGTGATTGCCGGCTGCGGGGGCGGGGCGCAGATGCGCAAAATCGACGGCGGGACCGGCGGCGGCGCCGGCGGCAGCGTCACGCCGGGCACCGACGCGCCGGTCGTCCCGCCGCACGACGCGGGCGTCGATCGGCCAGAGACGAGCGTTCCCAGGGCCGCGAACGGGGAGGCCTGCACGGCGGCCACCGGCTGCCAGTCGGGGTTCTGCGTCGACGGCGTCTGCTGCGAGAGCGCCTGCACGGGCGCCTGTCTCTACTGCGCCACCGCGGACGCCAAGGGGAAGTGCGTGCCCGCCGATCTGGGGACGAACCCCCGCAATCAGTGCCAGGACGAGGGCCCCGCGACCTGCGGAACGGACGGGTTCTGCGACGGCACTGGTGTGTGCGAGAAGTACCCCGCCGGCGTCGCCTGCCAGACGGCCGGCTGCACGGGCGGGATGCTGACCTTCGCCGGCCGCTGCGACGGCGCCGGCACCTGCGCCGCGCCGGCCAGCCAGTCCTGCGCGCCGTACTCGTGCGGCGCGGGCGGGCAGTGCAAGACGACGTGCTCGATGGACCCCGACTGCGCCGCGGGGACCTTCTGCGTCTCCGGCAGCTGCGGCAAGAAGCCGATCGGCGCCAGCTGCGGGACGAACGACGACTGCAACTCGGCGTTCTGCGCGCAGGGCGTCTGCTGCGCGACGGCCTGCACGGGGACCTGCAAGTCGTGCGCGGTGCAGGGGAGCGCGGGGACCTGCATCGACGTGCCGGCCGGCCATGACCCGCTGGCCCAGTGCGACGATCAGGGCGCCGCCAGCTGCATGGGCGACGGGTTCTGCGACGGCAAGGGCGCCTGCCGGAAGTACGCGGCGGGGACCTCGTGCGGCGCCAGCACCTGCACGGGCGTCACGCTCACGCCGGCCGGCAAGTGCGACGGCGCCGGGGTCTGCGCCCCGGGCACCCCGCAGACCTGCAACCCGTACGGGTGCGGGACGGGCGGCGCGTGCAAGACCACCTGCGCGGCCGACACCGACTGCGGCAGCGGCTACTTCTGCGTGGGCGGCAGCTGCGCCAAGAAGGGGTCGGGCGCGGCCTGCACCACGGATTCGGACTGCGGGACGGGGCACTGCGCGCAGGGGGTCTGCTGCAAGACGGCCTGCGCGGGGACGTGCATGTCCTGCGCGCTGCCCACCTCGGCCGGTACCTGCACGGCGATCCCGGTCGGCATGGATCCGTACAACCAGTGCGCCGATCAGGCGGCAACCAACCCGTGCGGCACCAGCGGCGCGTGTGACGGCAACGGCGCGTGCGCGGTCTACCCGGCGGGGACGAACTGCGGCGCCGCCTCGTGCACCGGGTCGACGCTGACGCAGGCGCGGACGTGCGACGGCGCGGGAACGTGCCGCCCGGCGACCACCGCCACCTGCACGCCATTCGCCTGCGGCACGGCTGCCTGCAAGGTGACCTGCACGACCAACGCCGACTGCACGGCGCCCAACGTCTGCGCGAACGGCAGCTGCGGCAAGCTGCCGCCGGGCGCGGCCTGCACCACGGCCGCCTCGTGCGTGTCCGGGTTCTGCGCCCAGGGCGTCTGCTGCGACACGGCGTGCACGGGCACCTGCCTGTCGTGCGCGCTGGCCGGCTCGGCCGGGACCTGCTCGCCGGTCCCCGCGGGCAAGGCGCCGACGCCTGCCACCCAGTGCACGCTGACGGGCGCGGGCGGCTGCCTCACGGATGGACTCTGCGACGGCGCCGGACACTGCCGCGACTGGCCCAGCGGGACCGTCTGCACGGCCGGGTCGTGCACGGGGACCAGCTACACGCCCCCGGGCACCTGCGACGGCGCAGGGACCTGCAAGCCGGTCACGGCCTCGAACTGTCCCGGCAACCTGACGTGCGACACGACAGCCAACAGCTGCAAGACCACCTGCACCAGCAACGCCGATTGCGTCTCGCCCACCGTGTGCAGCAATGGCAGCTGCTCGTTGAAGCCCAACGGGACGACCTGCTCGGCGGGGACCGAGTGCGCGTCGACGATCTGCGCCCAGGGCGTCTGCTGCGCGACCTCGTGCACGGGCACGTGCATGTCCTGCGCGGTGGCCGGCAGCGCCGGCACGTGCAAGGCGATCCCGGCCGGCCAGGCGCCCAGCCCGGCGACCCAGTGCGCGACCTCGGCCGCCTCCACCTGCGGGACCAACGGCCTGTGCGACGGCGCGGGCAAGTGCCAGCTCTACGGCACCACCACGGTGTGCGCGCCGGCGACCTGCACGATGGGGGACGTCGCGACGCCGGCGAGCACGTGCGACGGGCTCGGCCACTGCAAGGCGGTCACCTCGACGTTGTGTGACCCCTGGGGCTGCGGTCCGAACGGCGCGTGCAACACCACGTGCACGGCGAACACCGACTGCACGGCGCCGGCGACCTGCGCCGCGGGGAGCTGCGGCAAGCTGGCCATCGGGCAGGCCTGCTCGACGGGCAACGCCTGCGTCTCCGGCTTCTGCGTCAGCGGCGTTTGCTGCAACAACGCCTGCACGGGGACGTGCACGGCCTGCAACATCCCGGGCGCGGTCGGGACGTGCACGGCGGTGCCGGCGGGTCAGGCGCCGACGCCCGCCACCCAGTGCACGAACAGCGGCGCCTCGACGTGCGGCACGAACGGCAAGTGCGACGGCAACGGCGGCTGCCAGAAGTACGCGTCGGGCACGACCTGCGTGGGCGCCAGCTGCACCGGCTCGACGCTGACGCCGGCGGCGACCTGCAACAGCAGCGGCATGTGCGTCACGCCCGCGACCAGCATGTGCAACCCGTACATCTGCGGCACGGGCGCGTGCAAGACCAGCTGCACGGCCAACGCCGACTGCGTCACGCCGGACATCTGCGCGGGCGGCACCTGCGTGCCGCCGGTGGCGGTCACCGTGCAGCTGGCCGAGCGCGACACGATGTTCACCGACGCCGGCGTCGCGCCGCACTTCGGGGTCAAGAACAGCGGCACCAACCCCATCACGCTGTCGAACCTGACGCTGCGGTACTGGTACACCGAGGAGGGGACCAACGGCACCACGGTGGCGACGACCCCCATCGCGCAGACCGCCAGCTGCGACTACGCGATGATCTCCTGCGCGAACATCACGATGTCGCTGGTCCAGGTGACCCCCGCGGTCTCGGGCGCCAACTTCTACCTGCAGGTGGGCTTCACGGCGGCGGCCGGGACGCTGGCGCCGGGCGCCAGCACGACGGACATCCAGGTGCGCTTCAACAAGAACGACTACACGAACTACAACGAGCTCGACGACTACTCGTTCCTGTCGACCACGGCCTACACCACGACGACGAAGGTCACCGCTTACCTCAACGGCACGCTGATCTACGGGACCGAGCCGAAGTAGCCGGCGGCCCGTTCGTTGGTCATATTGAGGGTCACCGTGAAGCGCGAGAACATGGTCCGGGCGGGCGTTGTGGCGGCGGTGATGGTCGCATTTGCAGTCTTGCCACTGGTGCGACCGGAGTTGCTGGCCCCTTACGCCAAGCTTCTGCCCCGCTGGGCGTGGCGGCCACTCCAGGTCGTGTCGTTCCTGTTCCTCTTCGGGATGACCGGCCTCGCCATCGCGCGCCGGCGACAAGAGCGGCGCTTGCGCGCCTGGACGCCGCCGCCGACTACGCCGTTTCGACGGTGACCAGGTTGGGCGCGAAGGCGCGCAGCGCCTGGAGGCTGCGCGACTGCCACTGCGCCGCCGGGTCGCTGAGGAATCGGATCCGGTAGTGGTCGGTGGGGCGTTCGTCGACCTGGGCGATCCAGCGCACGAACTCCTTGAGGCAGGACGAGTTCATGAAGACGAGCTCGCGGAAGTCGGCGACCACCTCGTTGCTGTGGGCGCGGCGGGCCTCGTCGTCGACCGAGTCCAGGAACGGGCCCAGCGGTCCGTTCACGCGCAGGTCGGCGTTACCCCACAGGCGCAGCACGAGAGCCTGTCCGTCGAACGTCGCGGTGGCCTCGAACTCCGTGTCCTTGATGCCCGGGATCTGCTCCGCCGCCATGACCAGACCCAGTCTACACGGCGCGAAAAGCGGCGGTCAAACGGGGTTCACTCGAACGGATCGCGTTTTCGGTCGGCCGCGACGGGCTCGGCCTTCTCGCCGGTGGGTTCGGCGTGCGCGCGGTGGTGCTTGGGCCGCGGCGCCGGCTTGGGATGCGCGCGCGCGGCCGCCGGCTCGCGAGACGGCTCGGCAGGCGGTTCAGCGGCCGGCTCGGCCACGGGCGCCGTGGTTGCCGTGGCCGGGGGCGGGGCAGGGCCTTCGATCGGTGCCGCGGCCGTCGCCGTGCCCGACGTCAGCGCAGTCGCCGGCGCGCTGGGAGGTAGAGGTGTCGCCGCGGCCGGCGCCACCGCCGCGGCGGGCGGCGTCGCCACAGGGAGAGCGGTGACGGTCGGCGTGCTCACCGCGGCAGCCGGGGGCGGCGCGACCGGTGTCGGGGCGGGCAGGGCCGCGACCGGGGCCAGCTCGCGCGGCGCGATCGGCGGCACGGGACGCGCCAGCAGCCAGGCGCCGACGCCCGTGATGGCGACCAGCGCGCCCAACCCGCCGTAGACCCATAGGCGATCGCGCTTGCTGGGTGGCTCGATGCTCGAGATCGCCGACGGAGACGTTTGCGTTCGCACCGGGTGGCTGCGGCCGCCCTGGCTGGACACCGTCGCGCTGCGCGTCTCCGCCGCCACGGGGAAGCCCGAGATGGACTTGCTCGGGCGCAGCGCCATCGTCGGCCCCTGCGTCATGGGCTCGGCGCCCGGCGACTCGAGGCGCGGCGGCTGCTGGTCGCCCCGGTCGACCTCCATGTCCAGCGCCGAGGTGGCCGTCTTGCGCCACTGCAGGAACTCGGACGAGAAGAGCCCCTTCATGTAGGTCGCGAGCTGGACGGGGCTGAACCCGTCCTGGCTGAACGCGTACCGCTCCAGCGCCTGCGCCATCTCGTGCGCGCTGGAGAAGCGACCCTCGCGCTTCTTGCGCAGCGCCCGCATGACCACCGCCTCCAGCGCCAGCGGCACGTCCGCCACCTCCGACGGGCGCGGGATCGGGTCGTCCAGGATCGACCGCATCGTCGCGAGCTCGGTCTCGCGCCTGTAGAGCCGGCGCCCCGTCAGCACCTCCCACAGCACGATCCCCAGCGCGAACACGTCGGCCCGGTGGTCGACGTCCTCCGCCGAGGCCTGCTCGGGCGACATGTACTCGATCTTTCCCTTGAGGCCGCCCGGGCTGGTGTGCGCGACGCGGCCGAATGCGCGGGCCACGCCGAAGTCGATCAGCTTCACCGCCCCCTCGAACGACAGCAGCACGTTCTGGGGGGAGACGTCGCGGTGCACGACGCCCAGCGGGCGCCCGTCCCCGTCCGTCAGCGCGTGCGCGTAGCCGAGGCCACTGGCCGCCTGCGCCATTATGTAGGCGGCCAGCGCGGGGCTGGGCGGGCGCTTCTCGCGCGCCGCCTTGCGGAGAACGGCCGACAGCGGCTTGCCCTGCACCAGCTCCATGGCCAGGAAGTACTCTTCACCGTCGTGGCCGACCTCGATGATGCGGACCACGTTCGGGTGATCCAGCAGCGCGGCCAGCCGCGCCTCGTCGAGGAACATGCGGATGAATTGCCGGTTCTGGGCCAAATGCGGCAGGATCCGCTTGACGACCAGCAGCGTCCGGAACCCGGGCAGCTCGCCCGACAGCGCCAGGTACACCTCCGCCATCCCACCCGTCGCCAGGCGACCGATGATCTGAAATCGCCCCAGCCTCCTCACACCATCTTCCGTCCGACCTTGCCGTTGCGGGGATCGCCCGCCCTGGCGCAGATCGGAGGGCGTA
>CAZPUH010000949.1:0-2145 GCA_964589215.1 uncultured Myxococcales bacterium
CGCCCGCGACAGCCGCCGCGACGGGCGGGACCATCACGGGGAAGATCGTGCTTTCGGGGCCGGTCGCCAAGGCCAAGCCGCAGGGGACGCTCTACCTGGTGGCCCGCCGCATCTCGGACAACCCCAGCGCGCGCGGCACGCTGATCGCCGTCAAGAAGCTGCCGGCGACCTCGTTTCCGCTGCCTTTCACGCTGAGCGCCGCGGACATGCCGTTCCAGAACGGCCCCTTCGACGGCGAGCTGACGATCACCGCCCGCATCGACCAGGACGGCGATCCGATGAGCCACCAGAAGGGCGACGTGTTCGGCACGCTGCCGAAGGTGCAGGTCGGCGCGCACGACGTGAAGCTGGTGCTGGACCAGGTCCAGAAAGAGACCGAATCGCTCGCGGGCGGCGGCGGCCCGATGATGGGGCAGCCCGGCGGCGGGATGCCGCCGGGACATCCGTAGTCCCATCGCGAGCTCGGCCCTCCGGAGTCCCTTTCGGCGGGCGCCCGTGTGGTGGTAGCTTGCGCGGCCATGGACTACAAGAAGCTGCGCGACATGGTCAGCCACCGGGTCACGTTCGAGTACGACTCGGGCGCCAAGGTGATCGGCACCGTCGGGGCGTGCATGCCCCCGGCTGGCGCCGTCCAGATGCTGGTTCTGGGCAAGGTGCAGGTGCTCGACGCGGGCGGCGGACTCATCGCCAAGTACGACGAGCTGCCGATCGTCCCCAACAACCTGATCGGCTTCGGAGTCACCGAAGGGCCCCTGTGAGGCCGGAGTGACCTGGTCGCCCAGCGCCGTCAACGCGCTGCTCGCGGCGCTGGCCGTCGGGCTGGGTGGCGCCTGCGCGACGCCGCACGCGATCGTCGACGACCCGTTCGACGTGGCGGAGACCAGCACGGCCCCCGACGTCACGGCGATCGTCGACATCGGAGGCGGGGACGTCCCGCTGCACGGCGAGCTGGCGATGGAGCCTTCCGACGGCGTGTCCGTGATCGGCGAGGCGCTGTGGGTGCGCGGCCGTTCGTTCGGACGCCAGCCGACCGTGGAGGTCGGCGGCCGCCCCGCGGCGGTGCTGGGGCGCACGCACGACGGCGGCCTGGTCGTTCGGGTGCCACCCGGGACGCCGTCCGGCTCGCAGCCGGTCGCGGTGAGCAATGAGATCGGACGCGGCGAGCGTCCCATTTCCGTCCGCCGATACGCGGCGGTCCTGGCGCCGGGCGCCGGCCAGATCGGCTGGGCCGACGTGGGCGCCCAGGGGGCGATCTCGGCCGGGAACACCGCGGTCGCGGGGGCTCGCTGGCTGGCGCTGTCCAGCGACGGGCGCGCTGCCTACGTCGCGGCGGCGCAGGGCGCGCCGGCGGCGATCGACGTCGTCGATCTGCCCGCGCCCGGCACGCCGAAGACCATCTATCGCCTGGATCTGGGGCGGGGCGGGCCCGTGACCGGATTGGCCGCCGCCGCGCGCGCGCCCGTGCTGGCGGTCGTGCGCGGCGCCGACGTGATGCTGGTGGACACCAGCTCGCCGCTGCATCCGGCGCGCAGCGCGCCGCGCCCGCTGCCCCGAGAGCTGCGCGACGCGCCGCTGGTCGCCGTCGATCTGTCGCCGAACGGGAAGCTCCTGGCGCTGGCCACCGAGGCCGGCAATCAGATCTTCCTGCTGGACCTGGGCACGCCGGGGCGGGCGCCCGTCGCGGGCGCGCTGGCGGTCGTGCCCGAGGTGCGCGAGAGCGTGCTCTGCGACATCGCGTTTTCGCCGGGCGGCGACACGCTGTGGGTGCTGTCCGGCGATACCCCGCGCAGCGCCGTCGTGGGGCCGCAGCCGACGGAGCTGCGCGCGGTCCGCATCGGCGCCGACGCGAACAGCCTGGCCCACCTGACCGTCGACCGCACGGTGGCCGTCCCCGAGGCGGCGCGGCCCGTCCGGCTGGGCGTCGGGCGGGCCCTGCCGCTGGCCAGCGGCGCGGCCATCCGCCTGCCCCCCGAGCGGCACGTCGTCTACTTCGCGGCCGCGCAGAAGGCCGGCGGCGCGACCTCGGTGTTCGCGGTCGGGAACGAAGACACGGCGGCCGCGGCGCTGACCGCGCCGGATCGCTTCGGGCGGCCGGACATCACGTACGACGGCCGCTGGCTCCTGGCGCCGGCCCTGGCCGCCGAC
>CAZPUH010000950.1:0-1436 GCA_964589215.1 uncultured Myxococcales bacterium
TCGCGGATCGAGATGTCGCCCCGCCCGAAGCGGGCGCCCTCTTCTTCCAGCGCGCCCGTGAAGACCACGATGTGCTCGGGGCCGCCGTGATCGTGCAGCGGGATCGTGACGCCGCCCTTGAAGGCGATCAGCCGCACCAGATCCTCGCCGCTGCCGGCCGCCAGATCGATGGCGCGCACGCCGGGGATCACGGTGCGCCAGCGGATGTTCCCGCGCCCCAGCGCCGCCCGCAGCGGGCGCGGCAGGCCGTAGGGGCGCAGCATCTCGGGCAGCTCCGGCGACGCGGCGGCGGCCGCCCGCGACTGGGGCGCGTCGTCGAGCCGCGCCAACACCGACGCCAGCGCATCCGGCGGCAACTCGGCGGTCCCGGCGCGCTCCAGCAGCGCGCCGCCCAGCGCCTCCAGCTCGGCGAGGCGCGCGCTGCAGGCCGGGCACAGAGCCGCGTGGCAAGCGATCGCCAGCGACGCGCCCTCCGTGGCGGTCCCGGCGGCGTGCGCGAGCAGCTCCTCGTCGGGGACGTGGTGCCGGATGCCGGGGGGGGTGTCGCCGGGGGCGGTCATTCCTTGCTCCTCGCGTGCATGAGCTCCCGAAGCCGCGCCAGCGCCAGCCGGACGCGCGTCTTGGCCGTGCCGACCGGAATCTTGGCCTCTTCCGCGCACTCCTGCAGCGTCTGCCCTTTCCAGTAGGCCGCCAGCAGGATGCCGCGTTGCTCGGGGGGGAGCTGCTCGACCGACGCCGCCATCTGCCGCGTGGCCTGAGCGCCGATCAGCTGCTGTTCCGTGTCCGGCGGCGCTTCCACCGGCTCGATCGCATCGTGGTCGGGCGCGCCCCGCCCCCCGCGCCGGACGTGATTCAGCAGGCAGTTGCGGCTGATCGTGAACAGCCAGGTCGCCAGTCCTCCGCGCGCCGGGTCGAACAGCGCCGCCTTGCGCCAGACCAGCAGCATGGTCTCCTGCGTGAGGTCGTCGGCGACGCCCGCGGGCGTGCCGCGCGCGACCAGGTGCGCCTTCACGCGCGGCGCATACCGCCGGAACAGCTGGGCGAAGGCCTCGCGATCCGCGCGCTCGGCCACGGCCGTCATCAGCGCCACGTCATCCGCTCGGTCGTCCGCTCTTTCCAACGCCCGTCTGAAGCTAGCACCGCGGCTGCTCATTCGGGGCAGGGCTGCCAAAAACATGGCCTCACCCTGTGGTACACGCGCCGTGGGGTTTCGGATCTCTGGAAACAAAAAGGGGAGAGGCCACATGGCCCCTCCCCTTGGGTTCAGTCAGTCGGCTGACGGCCCAGGCCGCCTGTCGGCCTAGAAGTCGTCGTCGCCGCCCATGCCCCCCATGCCGCCGCCCATTCCACCGGCGCCGCCACCGCCGTGGCCGTGACCGCCGCCGGCCGCCTTCTTCTTCGGCCGCTCGGCCACCAGGGCCTCCGTGGTCAGCATC
>CAZPUH010000951.1:0-3197 GCA_964589215.1 uncultured Myxococcales bacterium
CGCGAGCCTTCGAACCTGGAGGTCACGCGCGAATCTAGCGCCCGCCTACGGATGAGCAAGGTCGACGGGCGGCGCGCTCCGCTCCGGCGCGCGCGGCGCGTCCGGCGCGGCGGGGGCGGGCGGCTGCCGCGCAGGCGCGCCCGCGGCGAGCGTCTTCTCATAGAGGTCGCGGAACAGGTTGTCCGGGTCGGTGCGCGCCTTCACCCGGTCGAAGTTGGCGCGGTTCCAGACGCTCCAGAACTCCTGCTCCGTGAAGTGGTTGTGCGAGATCAGCGTCTTCAGGCCGCCCATCTCCAGCAGCTTCTCCTCGATGACGCGATAGTCGTTGCGCCCCTCGCGCTGCTTCATCCCGTAGACGGCGATGTCCAGGAACAGGTCGTCAGCCAGACCGGAATAGAAGCTGGGGGCCAGCCACTCGTAGTCGCGCACGCGGCGGTAGGGAACGCACCACAACGGGTAGAACTGGAACTCGCCGTCGAACCAGCGCAGGAACGGCTCGACGCGCGAGAAGGGCAGGAAGAGGTCGATCGTCACCTCGGGCTTCGAGGGAAGCAGCCACGGGAACCGCTGCGCGAGGCGCAGGATCTCCGACGAGCCGACGAACTTGCCCAGCAGCAAGCGCCCCAGCATCGACCTGGGGTGCACGTTCGTGACGCCTCGGTCGTAACGGAAGAAGTAGTCCTTCGTCCGCAGGTAATCCTCGGCGCGCGTCAGCGTGCTCTGGTAGTAGACCTTCAGCCAGTCGTAGCGGCTGGTGTAAGGCGCGGCGTCGACGAACGTGCCCGCGTTCAGCACGTAGCAGTCGGGCGCGTGCGCGAAGCCGTCCATGAAGTCGACGTCGCGCCGGTCGAAGTGCCGCCGGATGCCGGCCTGGAACTCGTCGACGGTCCGGTACTTCTCGTAGACCAGCTTCACGAACGGACGTGCGGGCACCAGACGGAACGTCAGCGCCGACAGCACGCCCAGCGTCCCGAAAGTGCCGTGGAGCATCTGGAACAGCAGCCGGTCGTCGGGGTCCGCGTCGTCCGGCGCCACCTCCAGCACGTCGCCGCGCGCCGTGACCACCTCGTACCGCAGGCACGAGTCGTGGAAGCCGCCGTAGAGAAAGGACCCCGACTCGATCGAGCAGCCGGCCACGGCGCCGCCCACGGTGATCGTCCGCAGCTCGGGCACGACCGCCGGCATCAGCCCGTGGGGCAGCGTCGCGTCGACCAGCTGATCGAACGTGACGCCCGCCTCCGCGACGCAGATGCGCCGCTCCGGAACCAGCTCCAGGATCTCCGTCAGGCCGGTCAGGTCCACCTTGTCGTCGGCGCGCGTCGTGTCGCGCAGCTTCGGCACCTGATGCGAGACGGCTGCCTTGCGGAACGACACCGGACGCCGCGCGCGCGAGAATCCGCGCACCTGGTCGGCGATCTGCTCCAGCTTGCGCGCGTGGCGGTCGGCCGCCGCGCGCGCGTCGATCCGGGGTGTTCCGCCGCGCATCGGGTTCGTACGGCTCAGGCGAGCGGCGGCAGCGCCTGCTCGTTGGGCGCCTGGATGCCGGTCCGTTCTTCCTGCTCGCCGAGCTCTTCGATCAGCTTGGCCGAGAAGGCCTCCAGGTCGTCCGGTTTGCGGCTGGTGATCCAGTTGTCGTCGACGACGACCTGCTGGTCCTGGACACGCGCGCCGGCCTGCCGCAGGTCGCCCTGGATGGTCTTCCAGGCGGTCAGCGTCCGCCCGCGGACCAGCTCGGCCGTCAGCAGCAGCTGCGGTCCGTGGCAGACCGCGGCCAGCGGCCGCTTGGTCGCGTCGAAGTCACGCACGAACTGCACGAACCGATCGTCGGCGCGCAGCTTGTCGGGTGAGTACCCGCCCGGGATCAGGAGCCCCACGTATTCGTCGACGTCGGCGTCGTCGATGCCCAGGTTGGTGGTGGCGGTCTCCTTCCCCTTGTCACCCTGCAGCTTCTCGCCGGCCTTCATGCCGATGATGTCGACCTGGTAGCCGGCCTGGCGCAGGCGGTCGAACGGGATCCGGAACTCCGAATCCTCGAACCCCGGTCCCAGCAGGCAGGCAATCTTGCCGTGCTTCGATTCGTTCGCGTCGGCCATGGCTTTACCCTCCGCCTACCAACGTGGCGTCGGTGCGGGCGAACGCAATCGCCGAGGTGAGCTTATCGACCGGCCCGTCAGCGGCCGGGCGGAAGCAGCGGGACGCCATAGCGCCTGAGGATGGCGGCGATCTGGGGGCGATGGGTGCGGATGACGTCGTCGAGGCGCCGGCGCAGCTGCTCGTCGCCGCGGCGCACGCCCATGCCGACGTCGAAGGCGAACTGCAGGCCGCCCGCCTCGCCGGCGATGGGGACGATCGCCAGCGGCACGGGGCTGGACTTCGCGAACCAGCCGGCCGTGGGCCCCCACACGACGGCCACGTCGACCGTCCCGCGCGCGACGGCTTCGACGATGGGCGCCAGCGGGTTGGGGTGGCCGTAGTCGCCGTAGACGGGGAACCCCACGACGTGGTCGACCAGCCCGCGCCGCCCCAGCGCCTCGGCGGGTGGTGAGTTTGCGTAGTCGTCGCCGATGACCTGGACGCCGATGCGCAGCCCCCGCAGGGCCGGGTCGTCGAACGAGCGCACCTTGATGTGACGGTCGCGCCGCGACACGAACACGTACGACGACCGGTAGTACGGGATGGTCTCCGTGGCGCGCTCGTAGCCGACGGGCGCCTCGAGCATGACGTCGCACAAACCGGCCTTGAGCGTGTTGCGCACGAACCCGCGCCGCTGCGGGTGCCACGTGTACTGCAGCGGCGCGCCCAGCGCGTCCGCGACCAGCCGCGCCAGCGCGTTCTCCAGCCCCTCTTCCTGCTGGCTGGAGAATGGCATGTTGTTGGGGTCGGCGCAGACGCGCAGCGGGACGTTGCCGCCCGGCGTGGCGCCCGCCAGCGCCAGCAGCGCGATCACCGTGGCGGCGGGCATGTCAGTACGCGCCGGCCGGCGGCTCTTCGCCGATCTTCTTGCCGTTGCGCCAGGTGTTCTTGCACAGCGGGTGGGCGAAGATCGACGGGCCGTCCGTCTTCGTGAACCAGATGTCGTCGGCCAGCGCGCCGTCGGGCGGGTTCAGGCCGGCCTTGTCGCGCATGCGCTTGGCCATCTCGTGGTCGGCGCAGGCCGTGTCGCCGCTGGCGCCCAGGCCGCCGACGCGCGTCTTGCC
>CAZPUH010000952.1:0-3581 GCA_964589215.1 uncultured Myxococcales bacterium
CTACGTTGCGATCGTTTTTACTCATCCACGGAGGCGATCATGCGCAAGTTGCAGCAGGGCGGAATGTTTGTGTTGGCGTTGGCTCTCGCAGTCCCCAGCTTTGTCGCGGTGCGGTCAGCCGTTGCCAAGACGGCCGCCAGCGGCGACGAGGCCGGCGGGGCTCCCCTGTCGAAGGAAGAGCAGGAGAAGCTGAAAGAGCACAACAAGCTCCGCGAGCAGATCAAGAAGGTGAAGTACCCGGCGGCCAAGGCGACGATCGTGTCGCACGTCAAGGGACTGAAGGCCGACGACAAGAAGTGGTTCGATCAGACGCTGCCCGACAAGACGTACACCTCGGCTGACGAGGTCTACTCGGCGCTGGGTTGGGAAACCGCCCCGGCCGGCGGCACCGCGGCGAAGTAGCCCAGGGCGCGCCGAGCGAACTTGCAGCTCCGCACGCTCCGCGCGTTCGTAATCTTCACGCTCAGCGTCCTGCCCGCGTGCGCGCATGCGCCGCCACGCGGGGGGGACGTCGCTTCACTCGACGGCGTCAAGCGCTGGTGGATCCTGATCGGAGCTTCGCCAGCGCTCGACGTGATCGACTGGCGCAAGCAGGCGGCCGGGACGCAGATGGCGGTGCTCGCGGGCGACCCGCGCATTCCACTGGCCGACCTTCCGCGCGACGCGATCCGGTTGGCCTACCTGAGCATCGGCGAGGCCGACCCGCGGCGTGCGTACTGGAACGAGGTGCGGGGCGCGCCGTTCCTGGTCGAACCGAACCCGTCGTGGCCCGAGAACGTCCGGGTCGACCTGCGCGATCCGCAGTGGCAGGCGGTGCTGCTGAATCAAGAGATCCCGCGCCTGCTGGCGATGGGGTTCGACGGTCTGATGCTGGACACGATCGACACCGCGCCGTACCTGGAGACGAAGGACCCGGCCCGCTTCGGGGGCATGCGGGACGCCCTGCGCGAGCTGCTGCGGGCCATTCACCAGAAATTTCCGCGCGCGCCTCTCATCGCCAACGGAACGGAGGCGCTGGTCGACGCTGCGCCGTTCGTCGACGGGTACGTCGTCGAGGGGGTGTTCGCCACGTACGACTTCGGGCGGCGTCTGTATCGTCAGACGACGGCCGAAGAGCGAACCTGGAAGATCGCTCAGATCGATCAGGCGCTGGCGGTCGCGCGACGGCCGGTCTTCACGATCGAGTACGCCGACGTCGGTGACGCGGCGCTTTCGGGATGGGCCGCGGGGGAGGCCGAACGGCACGGCTTCCGCCCGTACGTGACGGTCAAGGACCTCAACATGCTGCCGTGACGGCCGCAGGAGGTTTCCCTTGCGTCTTTCAAATATTTTTGAATATTTAGAAACATCGTGACCGCGGCGGCCTCTATGACGAATATCAGCGCCTTGAACCTCGCGGCCTTACAGGACTGCGCCGGCGCAATCGCGGCGGCGGCGGCGCTCGTCGAAGACGAGATGCGGGCCGTCGAGGCGCGCCTCACCGAGCGCATGGAGAGCCCCATCGGCGCCATCCCGCAGATCGGCGCGCACCTGCTGGGGGCCGGCGGCAAGCGCCTGCGCCCGCTGCTGGCCGTGCTGGCCGCCCGCGCGGCGGACGCGCCGTTCGAGCACGGCATCGCCGTCGGCTGCGCGGCCGAGCTGATCCATACGGCCACGCTGTACCACGACGACGTGGTCGACGACGGGCGCGTGCGCCGCGGCCGCCCGGCCGCCCGCATGGTCTTCGGCAACGGTCTGGTCGTGCTGGTGGGCGACTTCTGCCTGGCGCGCGCGCTGGAGACCGTCGCGCTGACGGGCTCGCTGAACATGGTCCGCTCGCTGGCGGCGACGGTGACCGAGATGGCGGAGGGCGAGGTCGCCCAGCTGGAACGGGCCGGCAACCCGGACGCCTCCGCCGAGGAGTACTTCCGGGTCATCGACCGCAAGACCGCGTCGTTGATCGCCTGGTGCGCGCGCGTGGGCGGCTCGGTCAACGACTCGTGGGCCCCGCCGCTGGACCGCGACGGGCGGGCGCTGGGGCGCGCGTTCCAGATCGCCGACGACGTGCTGGACAGCGCCATCGACGAGGCCACGGCCGGCAAGTCGGTGGGCCACGATCTGCAAGAGGGGAAGCTGACGCTGCCGGTGCTGCTGGCCTGCGAGGCCGACCCGGCGCTGGGCGCTCGCGTGCGCGGACACCTGGGCGAGCACGGCGTCCCCGCCCAGGTCGTCGCCGAGATCTTGAAAGAGGTGCGCGCCGCCGGTGGCGTCGAGCGCGCCCAGCGGAAGGCCGCGGCGCTGGCCGACGAGGCCGTCTCGGCGCTGCAGGCGCTGCCCCCCTCGCGCTACCGCGACGGTCTGGCCGCGCTGGCTCACGCCTCCGCGTACAGGAGCTCGTGATGACGGCCGTTCCTCTCGCGGCCCCGGCGGCCCGAACCGCGACGTCGACGGACGCGGTGCCGGCGTCCTGGGACGATCTGGCCAGCTTCGTCCGCTACCTGGAGTCGCGCGGCGAGCTGCGGCGCGTCTCGCGCGAGATCGACCCGGTGCTGGAGGTCTCGGCGCTCGCCCAGCGGGCCATGCGCGCCGGCGCGCCGGCTCTGCTGTTCGAGCACGTGAAGGGCTCGCGCTTCCCGCTGCTCATCAACACCTACGCCACCCGCCAGCGGATGTCGTGGGCGCTGGGCGTCGGCGACCTCGAGGAGCACGCGCGCGCGATCCTGGCGCTGGTGAAGTCGCAGCCGCCTGCCGGCTTGATGGACAAGGTGCGCATGCTGCCCAAGCTGGCGCGCGTGGCCTCGGCCACGCCGAAGATCGTGCGCAGCGCGCCGTGCCAGCAGGTCGTCGAGAGCGAGCCGGATCTGACGAAGCTGCCGGTGCTCACGACCTGGCCGGGCGACGGGGGCCCGTACATCACGCTGCCCATGGTGATCACGCGCGATCCCGACAAGGGGACGCGCAACGTCGGCTGCTACCGCATGCAGGTCTACGACGGGCGCACCACCGGCATGCACTGGCAGCTGCACAAGACGGGGCGCCGCCACATGCGCCGCTACAAGGAGCTGGGGCAGACGCGCATGCCGGTGGCGGTCGCGCTGGGCGGCGATCCCGTGCTGCCGTACGCCGCCACCGCGCCGCTGCCCGACGGCATCGACGAGTTCCTGTTCGCGGGGTTCCTGCGCCGCAAGCCCGTCGAGCTGGTCAAGTGCAAGACCATCGACCTCGAGGTGCCGGCGTCGGCCGACTTCGTGCTGGAGGGCTACGTCGACGTCGACGAGCTGCGCCGCGAGGGGCCGTTCGGCGATCACACCGGCTACTACTCGCTGGCCGACGACTACCCGGTCTTCCACCTGACGGCCATCACGCGCCGCGAGTCGCCCATCTACGCGACGACGGTGGTCGGCCCGCCGCCGCAGGAGGACGCCTGGCTGGGCAAGGCGACGGAGCGGCTTTTTCTGCCGCTGCTGCAGATGACGTTCCCCGAGATCGTCGACATGAACCTGCCGATCGAGGGGGTGTTCCACAACCTGTGCCTCGTCTCGATCAAGAAAGAGTACCCGCACCACGCGCGCAAGATCTGCCACTCGCTGTGGGGCATGGGG
>CAZPUH010000953.1:0-3748 GCA_964589215.1 uncultured Myxococcales bacterium
GGAGCAACAGCCGGGGTCCTCGGGTCCTCGCCACGCTCGCTCGGGTCGTCGCCACGCTAGTCAGATATCATAGCTGCGTCGCGAACCAATGTTGATTCTCCCCGCCCTCTTCACGCTGTTCACGTATCTGTACTGGCGGCCTCACACGATTTTCGAGGTCCTTCACCCGGTCACCGTCAACGCGGTTTTGGCGTTCGTGGCCTTCACGTTCGCCATCGATTTTCGAACGGGCTGGACGCGGCCGCGGGTGTCGCCGCTGATCATCCTGCTGTTTTGCTTCGTGATTTGGGCCTTCGTCACCGTGCTGGTGAAAGCGCCCGATCGGCTGGGCGACCAGTTCGCGGTGTTGCTGATGCCGCTCTTGACGCTGGTCTTCGTGTCCGAGGGGGTGCAGAGCATCCGCGCGCTGCAGGTGGTCGGCAACGTGCTGATGGTCTTCAGCATCGGCCTCGCGATCCTGGGCGTCCAGCAGGGGCTGGCGCCCACCGCCTGCTACGTGCGCGAAGACTCGACGCTTTCCGACACGGTCGTGCCCGGCTTCGACGGGCGCGACTGCACCGACCGGAAGCAGTGCTACCAGGGGGGCCTTCCCGGCGCCGAGTACTCGTGCGAGCACCCGGGCTGGGTCGGGACGTCGTCGGTCGGCGGCCGCGTCCGTTATCTCGGGATGCTCGAGGACCCCAACGAGCTGGCCTGGGCCCTGGCCATGGGGCTGCCGTTCATCTTCTCGTTTTACGAGAGGAGGCGGTCGGCGTTCCGGCTCGTGTTCCTGTTCGCGGCGATCGGCGTCATCACGGCCTGCGTCGTCATGACCCAGTCCCGCTCGGGCCAGTTGAGCCTGCTGGGCGCGCTGGGCGTCTACTTCATCCGCCGCTACCGCTGGCGCGGCGTGCTGGGCGCGCTGGTGCTGGGCCTGCCCGTGCTGCTTCTCGGCGGCCGCTCCGGCGAGGAGGCCGAATCGTCATCGTACGAGCGGCTGGTCTGCTGGCAGGAGGGGCTCTCGATGTGGCGCGAGAACCCCCTCATGGGCGTGGGCTCCGGTCAGTTCACGCAGCACCACGTGCAGACGGCGCACAGCGCGTTCGTTCTTTCGGGCGCCGAGCTGGGGCCGCTCGGACTGCTGCTCTTCAGCTCGGCTCTGTACTACGCGGTGAAGATCCTGGTCAGGATGCAGATCGACCTTCGCGATCGGCCCGAGGCGCAGGACGTGCTGTCGTTCTCGATGGCGCTGCTGGCGTCGCAGGTCGCGCTGCTGGTGTCGGCGTTCTTCCTGTCGCTGCCGTACCATCCGATCCTGTGGATCTTCATCGGCCTCACCGGCGCCCTCTACGCGGTCGCGCAGCGGCACGCGCCCGAGTTCAAGGTGCGCTTCGGCGCCCGCGACCTGGCTTTTCTCGCCACGTTCGACACGGTGCTGATCGCGTCCATCGCCGTCTACATCCGCCTCAAGGGCGTTTAGCGGCTACCAGGTGACGCGCTGGCGGCCGGTCAGGAACCGGTAGAGACCCAGGACCGCCGCCAGGTTCAACACCACGAACGTGCGCGGCAGCGAGGCGAGGCGCCCCAGGCGCGGGCCCAGCGCCGCGAGCCCGTAGAACGCCAGCTGCGCCGCGAGCAGCAGCGCGATCCACCCGGCGGCGCGCGCCCCACTGAGCGAAAGCAGCAGCAGCGCGACTAGCAGCCACGGCGCGGCCAGCCGCAGCAGCTTGTGCGAGAAGGTCTCGAACCAGATCGGGTTCACGATCGGCAGCAGCAGCCGCGGCAACCGCGCGAAGATCTGGTAGTTGCCCGCCAGCGTCCGCACCTTGCGCTGGAACTCGCGCTGGTCGGCGAACGCCGCGTCCTGCGCCTGCGCCTCGGGCACCAGCACCGTGCGCCGCCCGCCCAGCGCCAGCCGGATGGGGACCCAGACGTCGTCCAAAATCAGATCGGCCGGCAGCGGCCCCAGGTCGGCGCGGCGGACCATCCCGATCGGGCCCGTCATGCCGACCACGCCCCGAAACGCCGACTCCTGCCGGCGAATCCAGTTCTCGTAGCGCCAGTAGACGCCGCTGCCCGCGCTGCCGACCAGCACCAGGTTGCCGGTCGCGCACCCGACCGTGGGATCCTGCAGCGCGGTCGCCAGCGCGCGGATCGCGTTGGGCGACAGCGGCTGGCGCACGTCGTTCAGCAGCAGCAGCTCGCCGGTCGCGGCGGGGGCCAGCGTGTTGAGGCCGGTCGGCTTGCCGGAACGCTGGGCGCTGGCGTACACCCGGATGCGCCCGGCGGCCGCCGGCTCCGCGGCCAGCGCGCGCGCCACCGCCTCCGTGTCGTCGCTGCAGCCGTCGCAGTAGATGAGGATCTCGAGAGGGCCCGGGTAGTCCTGGGCCAGCAGGCTGGCGATCTTGGCGGGCAGGTAGGCGGCGCCGTTGTAGACGGGAAGGCAGACGCTGACCGAGGGCAGGGGGCCCGCGCTGGCAGGCCTCCAGCGCCGCAGCCGGGCCAGCAGCCCGATGACGACCGGATAGCCGACGTACGTGTACACCAGCAGGGTGACCAGGATCGCGACCACGGCTTCGACGCCCGAGCTGTTCATGCGGCTCGCCCCAACGACTGATAGAGGTCCAGGTACCGGCTCACCATGCGGTCCCGCGAGTGATGCTCGCGCACGCGGGCTTGTCCCCGCGCGGCGACGGCGCGCGCGGTGGCCGGATCCGCGCGCAGCGACGCCAGGCGCGCCCGCAGCGCCGCCTCGTCGCCGGGCGGAACCAGAAACCCGTTGTTGCCGTCGGTGAGAAGCTTGGGCAGGCCGCCCACCGCGGTCGAAACCACGGGCAGGCCGGTCGCCATCGCTTCCAGGACCACCAGCGGCAGCCCTTCCATCCGCGACGAGAGCACGAACACGTCCAGCGCCGCCAGCATGTCGGGGACGTCGTCGCGCAGGCCGGGCAGGCAGACGAACGGCCGGACCTGCCGGGCGGCGGCCTCGGCCTCGACGGCCGGCCTCTCGGTGCCGTCGCCCACGATCACCAGCCGCGTGTCCGGGCCCAGCAGCGGCGCGGCGGCGCGGACCAGGAACGGGTAATCCTTCTCGGGCGCGAACCGGCCGACCGACCCCATGACCCAGGCCTGCTCCGGGATGCCCAGCGCCGCCCGGGCCGCGCGGCGGCGCGCGGGCGTCGCTTCGAAGCGCGACAGGTCGATCCCGTTTTCGATCACGGAGATCCTATCGGCGGGCGCGGTGCCGCGCTGGCGTTCCAGCTCGCCGACCTCGGGCGAGACCGCCACCGCGGCGTGCAGCAGGCGTCCCGCCCCGCGCAGGAGCCACTGTTCGCGCGGCCCGCCCGCGCGGGGGCCATGCCGGGTCGACACCACCAGGGCGCCCGCCAGCCGGCCTGCGGGCGCGCCGTAGATGAGCGGCAGGCGGTTGTGCAGGTGGGCGACCGCCACCCCCTGCCGGCGAAACAGCAGCGCCAGGCGCAGGATCAGCGTGGGGTCGAACCCGGGCCGCTTCGTCAGCCGCTCCACCGTCAGGCCCCGCGCCTCGAAGGCGGCGCCCAGCGGGCCTCCGGCGGGCTGTTCCAGGTTGACCACCAGGACCCGGTGACCCGCGGCCGCCTGGCCGGTGGCCAGGTCCAGCGTCAGGCGCTCGCCGCCACCCACGTGCAGGGACGTGAGGACGTGGGCGACGAGCATGGCACTTCACCTTACAATGGACCGGTGAGCTCCCGCGACGGTTCCGCGACCTGGCTCGATGCGGAGGCCCCCC
>CAZPUH010000954.1:0-3317 GCA_964589215.1 uncultured Myxococcales bacterium
GCCGAGAAAGGCGAACATCAGCCGGATCGGGTCGCGCCGGATCTGCATCCCCTCGTTGCGGGCGTAGGCCAGCATCCGCACGACGCGCAGCCGCAGCGGCGACATCGACTCCGGCTCCGCCGGTTCCGGCGCGGCCTCGGCGGCCGCCGGCCGCGGGTTGTCCACCTTGGTGGGCGCCGACGGCAGCGCGTCCTCCATGTAGCGGATGAACGCGTCCTCGAGGGACTCGACCCCGCGCGCCTCGATCAACCGCTGCGGCGTGTCGCAAGCCAGGACCTGCCCGGCGTTCATCAGCGAGATGCGATCGCAGCGCATCCCTTCGTTCATGAAGTGCGTCGTCACGAAGATGGTGACCCCCTGTTCGCGCGACAGCTCGATCAGCAGCTCCCAGAAGCTGTCGCGCGCGACCGGATCGACGCCCGACGTCGGCTCGTCCAGGATCAGGATCTGCGGCTCGTGCAGGACGGCCACCGCCAGCGACAGCCGCTGACGCAGCCCCATGGGGAGCGATTCCGCCAGCGCGTCCACGTGGGCCTCCAGCCCGAACCGCGCGATCAGCTCGGTGATGCGCGTCTTGGCCTTGTCCGCCGGCAGGTGATAGAGGCGCGTGTGCAACACCAGGTTCTGGTGCACGGTCAGCTCGCCGTACAGCGAGAAGGCCTGGGTCATGTAGCCCAGGTTCTTGCGGACCTCCATGCTGCCGGCCTCGACGGAGCTGCCGAACAGCGTGGCCGTCCCCTCCGACGGCGGCAGCAGGCCGGTGAGCATCTTCATGGTCGTCGACTTGCCGCAGCCGTTCGACCCCAGGAAGCCGAAGATCTCGCCCCGCTCGATGGACAGCGTCACGTGATCGACGGCCACGAAGTCGCCGAAGCGGCGCGTGAGCCCGTGAGATTCGATGGCGATGTCGGTCTGCCCCGCGGGCCGCGGCGGGATCGTCAGCTCCTTGTGTCCCTTGCGTTTCTCCTCGGGGAGAAGCGCGATGAAGCACTTCTCCAGATCGTGCGTGTTCGTGCGCGCCATCAGCTCGGCGGGCGTCCCCGTCGCCAGCACGCGCCCCGCGTCCATGGCGACGATCCAGTCCCACTGCTGCGCTTCGTCCATGTACGCCGTCGAGATCACGACGCTCATGCCGGCGCGGCTGGCCCGGATGTCGTCGATGAGCGTCCAGAACTGCCGCCGCGACAGCGGATCGACGCCCGTGGTGGGCTCGTCCAAAATCAGCAGGTCCGGGTCGTGCACCAGCGCGCCGCACAGGCCGACCTTCTGCTTCATGCCGCCCGAGAGCTTGCCCGCCGGCCGATCCGCGAACTTGCCCAGGCCCGTCGCCTCCAGCAGCTCGCGGATGCGGCGCTTGCGCTGATTCGGCGTCAGCCCGAACAGCTGCGCCATGAAGTCGACGTTGTCGTAGACGCTGAGCTCCAGGTACAGGTTCTTCCCCAGCCCTTGCGGCATGTAGGCGATGCGCGGCCCGACGGCGCGCCGGTGAGCGGCGTCGCGGATGTCGCCCTGCAGGACCGTGAACGTCCCGTCTTGCAGCTTCTTGGCGCCGGCCATCAACCCCATCAGCGTCGACTTGCCGACGCCGTCGGGGCCGACGACGCCGACCATGATGCCGCTGGGCACGTCCAGGCAGATGCCGTCCAGCGCCACCACCTGGCGGTACTTGTGCGTGACGTCGCGAATCGACACGACGGGCGCTGAGGCGTTGGGCGGTGACAAGGTGGCGCCCCGGGACTATTCGGTCAGCAGGCCGACCGCCGTCGGATTCGCCAGGTTCTGCAGGCGCGCGGGCCAGACTGCGTCCGGCTTGACCTTCACGTAGCCCACGCCGCGCACGCCGGTCTTGATCTGCTGGATGTACTGGCTGGCCACGTCTCTGGGGACCTGGATCTTCACCCTGAACATCAGCTTCTCGCGCTCGCTCTTGGTCTCGACCTGCTTGGGCGTGAACTGCGCCTCGGGCGAGACGAAGCTGACGTAGCCGGCGACCGCGCGATCGGGCTGGAAGTCGACGGTGATGCGCCCCTCCGCGCCCACCTTCAAGCTGGCCGCTTCCTGCGAGGGCAGGAAGATCTCCATGTAGACGTCCTCCAGATTGACCAGCGTCAGCGCCTTGCCGCCCGCGGGCAGCACCTCGCCCGGCTCCGCCAGCCGATAGAGAACGCGCCCGATCACCGGCGACCGCAACGTCGCGTCGTCGATGCGCGTCTGCACGGTGGCCGCCGTGGCTTGCGCCGCCTCGACCTCGCGCGTGGCCGTCTGCACCTCCGCATCGGCTTCGTTCAGCGAGGCCTTGGTCGTCTCCACCTTGGTGCGGCGCACGTCCAGCTCGCGCTGCGAACCGGCCCGCTCTTGCACCAGGTTGTGCGACCGCGCGGCCTCGATCTCCGCCAGTCGGATCTCGCTCTTCTGCTTGACCGTGCCGGCCCGTGCCGCGATGAGCTTCTCCTGGGCCGCCGAGACCCGAGCTTGCGCGGTGGCCAGCTCGGACTGCAACGTCGACGTGTCCATCTGCACGACGATCTGCCCGCGCTTCACGATCGCGCCCTCGTCGACCATCATCTCCTTGACCCGCAGCGGCTCCTTGGCGGCGATGTCGACCAGCTTGGCTTCGATGCGCCCGTTGCCCGACGCGATCCCCTCCGGCAGCGCGTTCTTTTTTTTCTTCCAGAGGTTGACGCCGACGAAGGCCGCGATCACCACGACCGCCGCCAACCCGCCCCACTTCAACCACCGCCTTTTTTTCGACGTCGTCTTGGCCACGGCTCGACTCCTAATGGCTCGCGGGCGCCGTCGCGGTCTGCCCGCCGGAGGCGGTGCCGGGCTGCGACAGCATGTTGCCCCAGTTGGTTCGTTGCTGCATTTCCTGCTGCGTCTGCGGGGGGACCGTCGGCGGTTCCTGCACCTCCCATCCGCCGCCCAGCGCCTTGTACAGAGCGATCACGCTGGTCGCCACCGACGAGCTGGCGCTGGCGAGGTTGTTCTGCTGCTGCAGCAGCTGCCGCTGGGCGTCGACGACGCGCTGGTAGTCGGTCGCGCCCTCGCGGTACTGCGCCAGCGCGATGTCGGCCGAGCGCTGCGCCGCCTCGGCCGACGCCTTCTCGAACCGCGCCGTCTCGGCGCCGTTCACGTAACCGGTCAGGGCGTCCTCGACCTCCTGCACGGCCTTCAGCACGGTCTGTCGATAGGCGATCAACAGCTGTTGAAAGCGGGCGTCCTCGACGCGCACCGTGTTCGTCAGGCGGCCGTAATTCAGGAACGGCCAATTGATCTGCGGGCCCGCCGAATAGAAGACGGCGCTGGTCGAGAACAGG
>CAZPUH010000955.1:0-3986 GCA_964589215.1 uncultured Myxococcales bacterium
GCCGCCTCCGCCCGGACGCTGTCTCGCAAGGCGATGAGGCCGCGCGCCTCGGCGTCGCCGACGAAGATGACGGTCTTGCCCGTCGCCTCCAGGCGCTGCTGCTCGTCGAACAGCGCCGTGCTGACCGTCGAGAACAGCGACGCCTTGCCGACGTGCCAGCGCCGCCCCGCGACCTCGGCGTGGGCGCCCACGGACACGATGGTCTGCAGGTCGCGGGCCGCCGGCAGCACGAGGTCCCGGCCCCGCGCCTCGGCAATGACCGCGCGGCCGAGCGGGTAGTCCGTCAGGCTCTCGATGGCCGCCGCCTTCGCAAGAAGGTCGCTCGTCGATTCTCCAGGGGCCGCGATGACGTCGGTGACGACCGGATGGCCGCGCGTCAGCGTGCCGGTCTTGTCGAACGCCACCGCGTCGATGCGCCCCAGCAGCTCCACGAAGACGCTCCCCTTGAACAGCACCCCATGCCGGGCGCCGTTCGAGAGGGCCGAGAGCAGAGCCGGCATCATGGCCGCCGCGAGTGCGCAGGGGGACGCGACGACCAGGAAGATCATGGCCCGGTAGAGACAGTCGCGGAACGTCCACCAGTGGGCGAGCCACGGCACGAACGTCACGGCGATCGCCCCCAGGACGACGACCTTCGCGTAGCCGCGCTCGAACCGCTCGATGAAGAGCTGGGCCGGCGGCCGGCGCTCCTCCGCGTCGCGGACCAGCGCGATGATCCGCGCCAGGACCGTGTCGGCCCCGCAGCGGGCGACCTCGACGACCAGGCCCCCCTGCCCGTTCATCGTGCCCGCGAACACCCCGTCGCCGATCGTCTTGTCGACCGGCATCGACTCGCCCGTGATCGACGCCTGGTTCACGGCCGAGGCGCCCTCGACGGTGATCCCGTCCACGGGGATGCGCTCGCCGGGCCGGATGCGCACCCGATCACCCAGCACCACCGATGACGCCGCCACCCGCTGCTCGATGCCGTCGCGGATGACGGAGGCCTGGTCCGGCGTCAGCGCCATCAGCGCCGCGATGTCCTTCGTCGTCCGCGCGCTGGCGACGCCTTCGAGCGTGCTGCTCAGCGCGAAGATGAAGATCAACAGAGCCCCGTCCTCCCAGTACCCCAGCGCTGCCGCCCCGGCGGCCGCCACCACCATCAGCAAGTCGACGTCGAGCGCCCTGTCCCGGACGAGCGTCACCGTTCCTTCGATCGCCTTCCGGTAGCCTCCCAGGGCGTACCCGACCAAGAACAGCCCTATCGCGAGCGGCCGGGCGCCGCCGCGATTCGCGAACCAGCCGGCCGCCACGAACAGCGCACACAGCGCGGTCGTGATCGCCTCACCGTGGCGCGACCAGAGCTCCCCCGGGAACCACCAGCGGCGCGCGGCAGACGACGGGCGGGCGTCGTCGAGCGGCGGTGCGACCAGGTCGATCGCCGCCGGCCGGGGCGGTTGCACGGCTGCGTCGCTCATCGCACATACGTCCGCATGGCGCTCACCAGCTCGTCCGTCGCCTTCTCTCGGTCCCGCGGCGACCCGTGGAGCACGTGCTCGCGCACGTGGGTCTCGAGCACCTCGCTCATCAAGCCCCCGAACGCTCCCCGGGCGGCCGAGATGAGCTGCAGAGTCTTCGAGCAGTCGCCGCCTTCGATTGTCTTCTCGATGGCTTCGATCTGCCCCTTCAACCTGCGAATGCGGTCGCGAAGCTTCTTGTCGCGTGCTACGTGCGCCATGGCGACGGCCAGAATACCATACCCCCGGGGGGTATCTCCAGGCTCCGCCCCCCGACGAGATGGCCCGTCGGTCAGGGCCCGCCGGGCAGCGGCGCTGGAGCCGACAGCGACGGGTTCGTGAGCAACGTGTCGTCGGTCAGACTGTTCAGGTACTCGATGAGGTCGGCCCGGTCACCCTCGCTCAGATCGAGCGGCTCGACGAGAGGGTCCTTGTAAGGGTTCAAGCTCCCGTTCCCGGCGTACGGACCGCTCGCGATCGTTCGCCCGCCGGCCTGGTAATGATCGAGGACGCTGTCCAGGAAAGCGATCGACCCGTCGTGCATGTAGGGCGCGGTCAGCGCGATGTTGCGCAGCGTAGGCGCCTTGAATCGCCCCATGTCCGTCGGCACCATCGTCACGTGATAGACGCCGGTGTTCGGCTCGGGGTAGGCGCCCGTGCCGCCCAGGTTGTAGAGGCCGGTGTCGTGATAGGGCTTGTCGAAGAACGCCTTGTTCGCCCAGTTCACGTGGTCGGTCAGGTCGAAGCCGCGGTGGCAATGAAAGCAGCCCCCGACGTCCGAGTTGAAGACGGCGTAGCCCCGCAGGGCCGAGGCGCTCATCCCGGAGCTGTCGCCGTCGTAGAGCCAGCGGTCGAACGGGCTGCGCCCGGAGATGATGGTCCGCTCGAACGACGCCAGAGCCTTCACGATGTGGTCCAGGGAGACCGGGGCGCTGTCGCCCGGCCAGGCCTCACTGAAGAGCTGCACATAGCCGGGCACCGCGCTCAATCGCTGATTGATCTCGTCCGCCGACAAGAGCCCCATCTCCACCGGATCGGTCCCGAACATCGGCACCAAAGCCTGGTGCTCGAGATCGTGCAGCAGCGGATTCGCCCAGGTCAACGTCGACGCGTAGGCCACGTTGACCAGGCTCATGGCGGACCGGACGCCCGCTACTCCGGTGGACCCCAGCGACGTCGCGTGGCCGTCGGTGAAGGCCAGCGTCTGCTGGTGACAGCTGGCGCACGCCTGCGTCCCGTTGTGGGAGAGCCGCTGGTCGTAGAAGAGGTAGCGGCCCAGAAGGACCTTGCTGGCGGACATGGGGTTGTCGGCCGGTACGACCGGCACCGGAAAACCCGGCGGCAGGTTCCAGACGTACCCCGCGTCGGATGCGCCCGCGTCCGATGCGCCTCCGTGGACGGGCCCGGCGTCCGCACCGTGAATCGCGTCCGCTGCTGCGTCCGCCGTCGCGCCGCGAGCGCCCCCGGCGTCCCGCCCGTCGGAAGAGAGCGCGCCGTCAGCGCCCGGGCCCGGCGGTGTTCGCGCCGCGGTCCCTCCGCACCCGCCCGCGGCGAGCAGGAGCCACGCCGCGCTGAAGAGCCGACGGTGGCGGCGAGAACGCCCCTCCATGGGTTACTCGAAGTGATAGACCGTCTGGGTCGTCAGCCGGGCTCCGGTCGCGAAGTCGACCCCGAATGCCCAAAACATCGACGGGCACGCATCTCCCTCCGAGTGGCACTGCTGGTCCTTCGAGAGATCGGTCGCCGCAAAGATCGCGCCGATGTCCGCGACGATCGTCCGGACGGTGGGGTCGAAGCCGGTGAGCCGGATCTCGTTGCGGTCGGGCTGCGTGCACACCACGGTCGGCGGCGCGTTGTAGTTGGTGCTGCCGCCGTCGACCGCGTTGTCGCATCCGATGCTGCCGAGGTGCAGCAGACCGAGGCCGGCGGCCGCGTCGGCCTTGGGCGTCGCCGTCGCGCCGAGCTCGGCCTTGACGAACTTGAACCCGTACAACCAGCCCCAGCTCATCGCGCCCGCCTGCAACGGGGCGGGCAGCGTCAGCGGATCCGCGTGATTCAGCGAGTCCGGGACCCCGTTGCTGAAGACGATCCCGGTGTACGAGCCCGCCGGCACGGTTCCCGTGACGACCGTGTTCATCTCCGGGTTTCCGTCGACGCAGTCGCCGCTGCCGTCCTCGAAGTCGAGCAGCGCGAGATCCGCGGTCTGCCAGGGCGACCGGACGCCCATCGCCAGCGGAACCTGCTGCCCCTGACTGTTGATGAGGCTGACGCTCTGGACGTAAAAGCGAAAGTCACGAGGCCGGACGGCAACCCCGGTCGACCCCTGGTTCTGATAGGTGGTGCCGCAGGCGAACGGGGCCGAGCCGACCGTCGCCTTGAAATGGATCGTCACCGCCATGGCTCCTCCGTCGGGGTTTCCGCCGTCGCTCGTGCCCCCGTCGTGGCTTCCGCCGGCGCCGCCCGCGGCCGGCGCGCCGCCGCCGCCGGCAT
>CAZPUH010000956.1:0-2137 GCA_964589215.1 uncultured Myxococcales bacterium
TGGCGCCGCGCAGCCGGCGGCGGCGCGGGCGGAGCCGCCGGCCGCGACCAGCACGGCGGCCGCGAGCAGCGCGCGTGCCGACCAGACGCTCAAGGCTGGATCGGGGCCGTCCATCCCCCTCCATCGACGTCGATCAGGAACGGGTTCGTGAAGGCCGCCGGCCACACGCCCGGCGCGACCGCCTGGAGATCGAAGCGCCGATCGCTGAGCCGCGCGGGGCGCCCGGGGACGTCCGTGTCGGGCAGGTCGGGCAGACCGTCCCCGTCGGTGTCGGGGGGCGTGTCCTGCGTCAGGCCCGCCTCGACGACGACCCAGGCGTCTCCGCGCGCCGGCAGCAGCGTCGCCAGCGTGAAGAACTGGTTGTGCATGTACTGGAACGGCTGCGTGCTGAACGGATCCCACACGTTCGGCTGGTGCACCGGCTCGCGGTGGACGAGGTTGCCGTTGACGAAGATGCGGATTTCGTCGACCGGAATCCAGGGCGCCGCCGTCACGCTGACGTAGAGGCCCGCCCCCGCGCCGACGGAGATCGGGTTCGTGCGGTCCAGGTCCGGCCGGTGGCGCGTGCCGCTGCCGTCGTCGAGGGTCACGTCCAGCACCGGGCCGTTCGTCCCCTCGACGTGGCCGGCCAGCACGTCGGCGTCGAACTTGTCGACCTTCAGGTTCGTCTTGTCGTGTCCGCCCCAGATCAGGTTGCGGGGGTACCCGATCCGCTCGACGGCCAGGCTGTGCGAGTCGCTGTTCGCGGTGCCCGTGCGCAGCAGCCCCTGCGACAGCATCGAGAACCAGAGCGCCCGGTAGCGGAGCCAGTCGGCGCGCGAGGCGCCGGTCATCACCTCTTGGACGTTCCAGTCGACGTTACGGTGATGGCCGCTGCCGCCGGGGCGCGACGCGAGCGCGTTCGCGGCGAAGCTCGCGCCGCTGCGGGGCTCGTCCGGGATCACCTGTCCGGGGTCGTACTCGATGGCGCGTGCGTAGCCCTGATCGCGTCCCAGCTTGGCGGCGCTGTAGGGGTGATTGAGCTGCCGGACCGACACCTCGGGGTGCTCGAACAGCGCGTCCATGTCGTCCATCAGCTGCCCCGGCTCGCGCAGCTCGGGCCAGGGCGCGCCGTTGCGCGTGTCGAGCATGTCCGGCACGAGCGGCCAGAAGTTGAAGTGGCCCAGCGTGCGGGGGAACTCGTGCCCGGGGACGTAGTACCAGGGAATGTTCGGGGTCTGCTCGACGCCCGGGATGACGGCCAGCGTGTGGGTCGCCCCCAGCGTCTCCAGCGTCGCCGCGTACGTCGTGATCACGTTGTGGTCCGTCGCGACGATCATGTCGACGCCGGTCGCCAGGAAGCTGGTCACCCGCTCGAGGTCGGGGATCGACGAGTCGAAGCTGGCCGCGCCGTGTACGTGAAAATCACCGGAGATCACGCCGTCGGGCAGCAGCGCGGCCGCCAGCGATTCGACCAGCAGCGTGACCTGGACGGTCTGTCCCGGCGCCAGGTCGACCTCGGCCCGGTCCAGCGTCGCGAACGGGCCGCGCGTTCCGTAGACGAAGAACTTCCCCGGCGGAAGCAGCAGGTCGAACCGCCCGTTGAACGTCAGCGCCCGGTTGCAGGCCGGCGAGCCGCCGTCGGGCGGTCCCAGCATCGGCGCGCATCCGGGGAACAGGCTGTAGAGGCTGGGGACGGGGGCACCGGCGGCGGCCGGATCGTCGACCGGGATCACGACCAGCTCGGCGTAGCTGGCTGGTACGCCGGGGGTCGATTCGACGTTCACGGTCAGGTGGGACGACGCGGTGATCGAGATGTCCCCGATCTGGAACGGGCCCGCGTCGGCGGTGGTGACCGCGAACGAGCTGGCCGGCCCGGCCGGCAGCCCAAACGCGTACGGCTGCACGCGGTACGCGCGGTTGGGCGGCAGGGCGACGCCGAAGCTGCCGTCGCCGAGCGGGACGGCTTCGTTCCACGGCGTGCGACGCGTCGGATCGTCGGGGTCCGGGCCGAAGGCCGGTTCGTAGAACAGCAAGGACGCGGCGCGCCCCGCCTGGCTATCGACCGGAGCGCCGTTCGCCACCATCCGGCCGGTCACGGTGACGGCAGGCGGATCGCCGTGCACCGCCGCGCGCACGCGCAGCGCCTCGGCGACCG
>CAZPUH010000957.1:0-4961 GCA_964589215.1 uncultured Myxococcales bacterium
GCCGCCCGCCGTGCCGCCGGTGGCGGGTTCGCCGCCCGTCCCGGGGCCCGAACCACCGTCGCCCAGCCCGGGGCCGGGCGACTCCATCCCGCGGTTCGCGCAGGCCGAGACTGCCAGCGCAATCAGCCACGCCAGGCGCAACGTCCGCAACGAGGTCACGTCGACACCCTCATGTCTTTCGGCCTGCTCATTGGTGCAACGGCGCCACGGCCAATGATTCCCGTCCATGGCGCTCCTGGACCGTATTTGAGGCCACCCTCCCCGACTTGTTAAAACTTCGCGGGGTTCGGAATCCGACTTCAGGTCAGGCGAGTGGCGCGCCGGGCAGATAGAAGGCGATGGGCCGCACCTCGTAGGCGCCCCCGGGGTTCGCTTCGCCGAGCTCCCGCGCGATGGCCAGCGCCTCGTCGAGATCGGCGCACTCGACGACGAAGAATCCCAGCAGCTGCTCTTTGGTCTCGGCGAAGGGTCCGTCCACGACCATCGGCGGGCGATCGCTTGCCTCCAGCCGGCGCCCCGTGCCCGCCTTTCTCAGCGTACGCGCGGCCGTGGATGGCATCAGGCGGGCGACGGGGCCCATCTTGTTCTCTCGAATGAGGCGGTCGTTGATGACGCCCAGCTTGGCCATGACGGATTGGTCCTCGTGCGGGCTCCAGGAGCCGACGATCTCCTCGGCGTTGTAACAAAGCAGCGCGTACTTCATGGTTCATCATCTCCAGGATCTGCCGCGGCCGTCATCCGTTCGGCAGCGCATCGTCGACGGAGACGGACCCGAGGAGTGAACGAGTTCACAGCCGGCCCGCGGCCGTCCCCCTAGTGTCGCCCCGACTCTAGAAAGGAGCTCGGGGGATGACAAGCGAGGTCTCTGTTCAGCTGGTCGACGGAGAAGGGGGGGAGCCGCTGCCCGCCAGCGAGGTCCGAAGGGAGGTCATGGCCCAGCACCGGAGGCTATTCACTTACGCGAAGATGCTGCTCGGCGACGAGTCGGGGGCAGAAGACCTGGTTCAAGACACCCTCGAGCGCGCGCTGCGCGCCAGTCATCGGTTCCGGTCGGGAACGAACGCGGGCGCCTGGCTCACGCGAATCATGAAGAATCTCTTCACCGATCGCTACCGCCACAAGATTGCCGTCCGCGAGATCAGCCTCGAGACGACGATCGCCGGACTGGCGGCCGAGACGCCGCGGGAGCCGACCTACCTGGACGTGCTCACCAACGGCGACGTGCTGGCGGCGCTGGCCGACGTGGGTGCCCGCCTGCGCGAGACGTTCGTCCTGCGGCACGTCGACGGGTTGTCGTACGAGGAGATCGCCGCCCGCTTCGGCGTGCCGATGTCGACGATCGGCACGCGACTGCGCCGCGCCCGCATGCGCCTGCGCCGGATCATCGAGACGCGCCTGGCCGAGGCGGGCGGGCCGCTCGTGATATCGTTGGCCAGAGCACAAGATGCCCCCGGACGTGACGCGGATCCAGCTGCTACGTCGGGTGTGGCTGTTCGCCGAGCTGGGCGACGACGAGTTGGACCAGATCGCGCGCCTCGCCCGCGAGAGGACCTGCCGGAGCGGCGAAGTCTTGGTGCACCAGGGCGAGGCGTCCGGGGAGCTCTTCACCGTCATCCAAGGTCGCCTGAAAGTGGTGAGCACCGCCCCCGAGGGTGACGAAGTCCTGCTTTCGGTGATCGGCGCCGGCGAGGTCTTCGGAGAGCTGGCGCTTCTGGACGACAAGCCCCGTTCGGCGACGGTTTGCGCCGTCGAACATTGCCGGTTGCTGGTGGTTCCGCGGGCGTCGTTTCGTCCGTTGTTGCTCCGCATGCCGACGCTCGGCTTGCGGTTGTTGCAGATCATGGCGGGCCATGTCCGGCGCCTCAGCGCCCGGACCGAGGACGCGACGACCCTAGACGTTCGCACCCGCCTGGCGAAGACGGTGCACGAGCTGGGCGTCAGGTTCGGCATCCCGGGGCCGCGCGGCAGCATCTGCATCACGCTCAGGTTCTCGCAGCAGGAGCTGGGTCGGTTGGTGGGCGCGACCCGGGAGATGATCAACAAGTGTTTGCGCGAGCTGGCGGCCAACGGGGCGGTGCGCCATGAAAAGGGCGCGCTGATGATCCTGAAACCGGAGACGCTGCGGGCCGCCGCCGAGGGACTGGATTTGCGAAGGACGAAGGGCACGAGAACCAAGAATCGACGCGCAAAAAGAAAACCCTGACCACGGGTTGGCGCTTTAACGTCCAGCTTCGGAAATCTTCCCGCGCCTCGTTGATCCTTACAGGCGCCGTTTTCGGATAGGCGAGGGAAAGTTCGTATAGTATGTTTACGAAATGGATCGACGCCGCCCCCCGGCCAGTGTTCCAGGATTCCGTGCAGCCTCGGTCGATGGCTTGCCTCGACCAGCCGCCGGTCGTCCGCCGCTGCTGATGCTGTCAATCGCGGCCCTCGCCGCGGCGACGGTGGCCGCCCAGGGCTGTGGGTCGTCCAGCCCGCAGACCGGCGGCTCCGGCGAAGGCGGAGCCCCCACGGGCTCGGGCGGCGCGCCGGTGGGGACCGGCGGGACCGGGACGGGCGGGGCGCCGGGAAGCGGCGGGGTCACGGGAACGGGGGGCGCGCAGCAGACGAGCGGCGCCGGCGGCGCGATCGCCACCGGCGGGCACGCGGGCGCGGCCGCGACCGGCGGTACGGCGGGTAGCGCCGGCCGCGCGGGTGGCACGGGCGGCACGAGCCCGCACGACGGCGGCACCGACACGGGCCATCCGGACGCTGGGATGACGGCCAACAATCCACCGCCCGCGTTGACCGGGACCATGGTGACCGGCACCGTGAAGGTCACGCGCGGCACCACGAAGGGCCATCTGCCGCCCGCGTTCGTCGGCTTCAGCTTCGAGAAGTCGCACATGAGCGACGGCTTTTTCGTCCCCACGCACGCGGCGCTGGTGGCGATGTTCAAGCTGCTGGGCCCCAGCGTCGTCCGCATCGGCGCCGACGACGTGAACAACTCGGTCTGGGTCCCCAGCGCCACCTTCGTCAAGCCGGGCACGACGTCCCCGAACGTCGGGACCGCCGAGGTGGACGCGCTGGCGGAGTTTCTGACCGCGACCAACTGGAAGACGATCTACGCCGTGAACATGCGCGGCAACTCGACGACCACCACCGCGGTCACCGAGCTCAAGTACGTCGTGCCCAAGCTGGGGGCCAGCCTGCAGGCCGTCGAGATCGGCAACGAGCTGAACCTGTACAACGTCTCGACGATCGAGACGACCTGGCATTCGTATGCGCAGGCCATCCACACGAACTTCCCCGGCACGCTGGTGGCCGGCCCGGGCGTGTTCGAGGACATCAACTACGCGACGAAGTTCATCAACGGCGAGGGCACCACGATCGACCTCGTGACCCATCACTATTATCGCGGTCAGGCCGGGACCTCGACGGCGACGATGGCGAATCTGCTGAACCTCGACTCCGCCGTGACCAGTGGGTCTCAGGCGCTTGCGACGGCCGTCCAGAACAACAAGATCCCGGGCGGCTACCGGTGGGGCGAGATGAACTCCTATTCCAGCCACGGCCAGAAGGGGATCAGCGACGCGCTGGCGTCCGCGCTGTGGAGCATCAACTTCATGCTCACGACGGCCAACTATGGTTCGGCGGGCGTCAACTTCCACGGCGGCGGCCAGAACATGGACGGGAACAACTGTCCGAACGGCGTGAGCTCGTGCGACAAACCGTTCGTGTACTCGCCGCTGCTCGAGGTGGACAGCCGCGTGACCGCCGCGGCTCCTCTGTTCTACGGCATGCTGCTCGTGTCGCGGATGGGCACCGGCGACATGCTGAGCACGACCACCAGCGCGGGCAGCGCCAACGTCCGGGCCTACACGCTGGCGCCGGCGGATGGCTCCACTGTCGTGGTGATCGTCAACGTCGAGGCGAGCACCGGCGTGAACGCCACCGTCGACGTCGGCGCGGCGGTCTCCAGCGCCACGGCCGTCTACCTGCGCGGCCCCTCGCTGACTTCGACCACCGGCGTCACGCTGGGCGACGCCCCGGTCACCCCCGACGGCAGCTGGACACCGAAAGCGCCGTACACGCTGACCCACGCCGGCAACACCATCACGGTGCCCGTCCCGGCGGCGTCTGCCGTGATGATCACCGCCCGGTGATCTTGCGCTTGCCCGGCTTGCGCTTGCGCGACGCCCGATCCGGGGCCTTGGCCGGCGCATCCGCGGCGTCCCTGGCGGCCTGCGCGCGTTTGCCTTCGTAGCGCGGCTTCTGCGGGTGCCGCTTGTAGAGAAGGATCACGCGGCCCACCATCTGCACGACGTCGACGCCGGGCTCGGCGTCCAGGCGCTCGGCGACGGCGTGGCGATCCAGCGGGCACTCGCCGCCGATCTTGACCTTGATCAGCTCGTGGTCGGCCAGCGCGTGGTTCACCTGCTTCACCAGCGCGTCGGTCACGCCCAGCTTGCCGACCTGCACGATCGGGGACATCGCGTGTCCATGGCCGCGCAGCGCGCGCCGCAGGTCGCTCGGAGGCATCAACGTCATCGCCCCCCAACTACCACACCTGGGGCCGGCGCATCCTGCTATAGACTGCGGCGCCCGCCATGTCCCCCTCGCCTGTCGCCAACGACGGTCTGCGAAACGAAGCCCTGCGGACGGCGCTGGGCGCCGCGCTGGCGGGCCACTACGCGCGGCTCGACGACCTGCTGTCGCGCCTGGGCCGCGGTGACGGGCCGCGCCCGAACCTGCGCCTGGCGGCGGCGTTCGGCGCCGAGGTCGCCGCCCAGGCGGCCGAGCCCGCGGCCGTGATCCGGCTGCTGTCGCACCTGGGCGACGACGACGCGGCTCCCGACCAGCCGGCGGTGTTCTTGCCGGTCGCCGCCGCGCACGGCTGGGCCGCGCTGCTGCAGGCCGGGCGCGAGCAGGAGCGCGCCTGGACGGCGCTGGGCCTGCTGGCCGCCGACGAGCGCACGCAC
>CAZPUH010000958.1:0-2936 GCA_964589215.1 uncultured Myxococcales bacterium
GCCGGGGGCGGCGGCAGGGCTGCGCCGCTCGGCGGCAGCGCCGGGGCGGGCGCCGGCAACGCCGGGGTGGGCGTCGGCTGCACCCCCACGCCCGGCGGTGTCTGCTGGAAATCGCGGTGGTCGGCGTCCTGGGCAACCGCCCGGCCACCGAGGGACACCGCGAGGATCAGGGTGAGCACGAGGGGGCGCACCCCTTGCAATTAAGGATGAGCCTCCGCCTTCACAAGGCCGGCTCCGCCAAATCCCGCGGGTCCTGTTCTGAGTGGGCGGCGTTCTCAGTAGTGCGAACAGGTCGCCAGGAAGCAGCTGGGGTCGCCGCCCGACTCCTGGTAGCAGCGGTCGAGCGCGTCGTCCTCGACGTCGGTCATGTTGTTCATGCCGAACCCGTGCCACGTGTCCTCGGTGACCGGGTACTGGTCGCCGTACGAATCCTCGGCGATGCAGGTGACCTGGTGGACGGCCGCCCAGTCCCAGTAGTAGTGCGGGCGCGCGAAGACGGGGTGGTCCCAGTGCCGCCACTGGCGCGCGCCGTAGCTGACGTGGGCCGGCCGCAGCACGCGCACGCTGTGCGGCCGCACCATCGGTCCGTGCGGGTGGACGCCGTTCGGGTGCGGCTGCCAGCGCGGCGGCTCGGGACGGTGTTCGGTGCTGCGCACCGGCGGGGCGCGGAACGAGCCCGGCTGTTGCGGCGCCGGCGCCGGATGCATCTCCTGGTGGGGCGCGGCGTGCTCTTCGTGGTGCTCTTCGTGATGGTCGGCGTGATGTTCGTCGGCTCTCGCGACGGAGCCGGTCAACCAGGCGATGGACAGCACGACGGCCGCGGACAGGGTCAGCTTCATGGGCAACCTCCCAGATGTGGTTGGAGGCGCAATATAAGCATCGCCCCTACGAGCGACCAAACTTCAGCGGTCGTCGTCGTCGGGCGTGATGTCGCCGCTGCGCTCCAGCGCGCGGTACAGCGTCCGCCGATCGATGCCCAGCTTCTCGGCGGCTTTCTTCTTGTTGCCGCCGCACTCACCCAGCACCAGCTGGATGTAGCGGCGCTCGAGCTCACCCAGCGTGGGGCGATCGGCGATGATCCCGCCGTCCGTGCCGGCCGCGCCGGCGGCGACGCCAACGGGGGCGCTGCCGCCCACCTCCGGCGGCAAGTCCGACGGCAGCACGATCCCCTTGGCCACCGCGACGGCGCGCTCGATCGCGTTTTCCAGCTCGCGCACGTTCCCCGGCCAGCTGTAGGCGGTCAGCAGGCGCAGCGCCTCTTGCGACATGGCCGCCACCTCGCGCCGCTCGCGCCGCGCCGTCTTGCTCAGGAAGTGGGCGACCAGGCTGGGGATGTCCTCGCGCCGGTCGCGCAGCGGCGGCAGGTGGACCGTCACGACGTTGATGCGGAAGTAGAGGTCCTCGCGAAAGCGGCCCGCCTTGACCTCGTCTTCCAGGTCCTTGTTGGTCGCGCAGACCAGGCGCACGTCGACGCGGATGGACTCGGTGCCGCCGACCGGGCGGACCTCGCCGTCCTGCAGCGTCCGCAGCAGCTGGGCCTGCATCTTCGGCCCCATGTCGCCGATCTCGTCCAGGAACAGCGTGCCGCCGCTGGCGGTCTCGAACAGGCCGCGCTTGGCGGCGACCGCGCCCGTGAAGGCGCCGCGCGCGTGGCCGAACAGCTCCGACTCCAGCAGCGACTCCGTCAGCGCCGTGCAGTTGACGGGGACGAACGGCGCGGCGGCCCGCGGCGAGTGCGTGTGGATCGACCGCGCGACCAGCTCCTTGCCGGTGCCGGATTCGCCCTCGACCAGCACGGTCGCCGTCGAGCCCGCCACGCGCGCGACCAGCTTGTAGACGTCCAGCATGACCGGGCTCTTGCCGACGATGTCCTGCAGCTGGGTCTTGCCGTCGGTGGGGACCGTCTTCTGCTCGGCGACCAGCCGCCGCCGCTCGATGGCGCGGGCGACCGTCAGCCGCAGCTCTTCGATGTTGAACGGCTTCGAGACGTAGTCGTAGGCACCGCGCTGGATCGCCTCCATCGCGCCCGTGACGTCGCCGAAGGCCGTGATGAGGATGACAGGGGTGCTGGGCGCCTTGGCCGTGAACGCCGCCAGCACGTCCAGCCCGCCCGATCGCTCCATCCGCACGTCGGAGACCACCAGGTCGTAACGGCCGTCGCCGCTCTGGGCGCGCTCGATGGCGTCCACACCGTCGTCGACGGCCTCGACCTCGTACCCCTCGCCGCGCAGGATCTCGCACAGCAAGTCGCGCGCGACGCGGTCGTCCTCGGCGACCAGCACGCGCGTCGTCGGCGCCGTCACGCGCGCCCCCCGCTCTGCGCGCGCCCCGACCCGGTGCCCGGGTCCGTCCTCAGCCGCGATCGGATCTCGCCGCCGCCCGGCTGCGTGACGATGGGCGGGCCGCTGCGCGGCAGCCGCACAGCGAACGTCGACCCGGCGCCAGGCGCGCTCTCGACGGAGATGCCGCCGCCCAGGGCCGCGGTCAGCTGCCGGCAGATCGCGAGGCCCAGCCCCGTCCCCTTGCCGCGCCCCTTCGTCGTGTAGAACGGCTCGAAGATTCGCCGCAGGTCGTCGGCGGCGATGCCGTGGCCGGTGTCGCGCACCGTGATCAGCACGTCGTCGCCCTGCGCGCGCGCCTGAACCTCGACGCGTCCGTCCTTGTCCACCGCGTCCAGCGCGTTCGACACCAGGTTGACGATGATCTGCCGCAACAGCCCCGGGTCGGTGCTCAGCTCGCCCACCTCGGGCTCGACGCGCGTCGTGACCTGGGCCCGCTTGTCGGGGGCGCCGCCGCGCACGACCTCGACCACCTCGTCCAGCAGGCGGGGCAGGGCGGTGGGCTGGCGCTCCGGCTCCAGCGGCCGCGTCGAGTCCAGGTAGTCGCGCACGATCTTGCTGATGCGCTCGATCTCGCGCGCCGAGACGTCCAGCCGA
>CAZPUH010000959.1:0-2788 GCA_964589215.1 uncultured Myxococcales bacterium
TCCCGGGCGCGTGCCGAAGCGTAAGATCGACAAGAAAGAGCTCCAGCAGCCGGACCAGTTCCTGGACTTCTGGACGCGCGCCTCGAACTCCGTGGGGTCCTGGGCGGCGGCGCACAAGCGCGCGCTGGTGATCTCGGCGACCGCGCTGGCGACGGTGATCATCGGCTCGATCGTGCTGAGCCAGGTGTCCCAGCGGCGGTCCGCCGCGGCGGCGGAGGCGCTGGACCGGGTCGAGAAGATCGCGGCGGCCGAGCTGGCGCAACCGGGCGCCACGCCGCCGGACGACGGGCTGCCGCACCTCGGCACCGCCGCCGAGCAGGAGCAGGCCGCGCTGAAGGAACTGGACGCCAAGTTCACCTCCGGCCGCGGCGCGCTGTGGACCGAGGCCGCCCTGGTGCGCGGGCGCCTGCTGCTGGACCTGGGCCGCGCGCCCGAGGCCGCCAGCACCTTCCAGGGGCTACTGGACGGGAAGCTGGACGAGCGCCTCCGGTTCCTCGCCCGCGAGGGGCTGGGCTACGCGTACGAGGCGCAGGGCAAGCTGGCCGAGGCGGGGAGCACGTTCGCGCAGCTGGGCGACGACGCGGCCCGCGCCGGGCTGGGGAACTTTTACAAGGACCGCGCCACGTACCACCAGGCGCGGCTGGCCGAGTTGCGAAGCAACCCGGCGGACGCCGCGCGGCTCTATCACGAGGTGCTCGACAAGTTCCCCACCACCTCGCTGCGCGACGAGATTCAGAACCGCATTGCCGCGCTCGAAATGAAGTGAAGCGCCTCTTCGCGCTGATCTTTCTGATCTTGCCGGCCGGTGGCTGCGCGTCCGTGACGGCGCGCCCGATCGAGCCGGCCGCGCAGCCGGCGCACCCGGCGGGGGTGCTGCACCTGCAGTGGCGAACGACCCTGCACGAGCACGGGCTGTTCGAGCCCGATCCCGAGGAGTGCGCCACGCCGGTGATGGCGGACGGTCACCTGGTGCTGGGGACGCGCGCTGGGGCGGCCGTCGGGGTCGCGCCGGCGACCGGACACGTCGACTGGATCACGCCGCTGTCGGGCGGCGTCGACGGCCCCGGCCGCTTCGATGTGGCGCGCCACCAGGTCTACGTGGGCGCGGACGACGGGGCCCTGTACGCCATCGACCCGTCCAGCGGCGCCATCCGCTGGACCTACCGCGGAAAGGGCGCGGTCGAGCGTCCGCCGGAGATCGGCGGCGATCTGGTCTACGTGGCGACCGACACCGATCGGGTCGTCGCGCTGGAGGCGGCCACCGGCAAGTGGCGCTGGCAGTACGAGCGCGACATGCCGGACGGCTTCACGATTCACGGGTACGCGGGTCCGCGCCTCTACGGGCAGCACCTGCTTTCGGGGTTCGCGGACGGATACTTCGTGGCCCTGTCAGCCGCCTCGGGCGAGGTCGTCTGGGCGCGCTCGCTGGCCGCCACCTCGGACCAGTTCGTCGACGTCGACACGACGCCTGCGCTGGCTGGCGACCTGGCCTACGTGTCGTCCTACTCGGGCGGCCTGTGCGCCGTCGACCTGCAGGACGGCGTCGTGAAGTGGCGGCTCCCGATCCAGGGCGTGGGCGACGTCAGCGTGACCGACGGTCGGCTGTTCTTCGTGGCGCCGCGCCAGGGGTTGCACGCGGCGGATCTGGAGGGGCACGTCTTGTGGCGGCAGGGGCTAACCGAGGCAGGGGACCTGACTCGCCCGCAGGTTCACGGGCGCTACCTGATCTTCTCCGGCAGCCGGGCCGGCCTGTTCGTCGTCGACCGAACGAACGGCGAGCTGCAGGAAGTCTTCAACCCGGGCCACGGCGTCTGCGCCGCGCCGCTGGTCGACGAAGAACAGCACAAGCTCTACGTCCTCTCGAACGGCGGCAGCTTCTACGCCCTCGACTACACGCCGTAAGAGCCGGACGTGCACGTCTACGACCACGTACACGACTACGACTACGACTACGTTTACGTCTACGACTGGTGAGGCGTAGTCGTAGTCGTAGTCGTAAACGTAGTCGTAGTCGTGGTCGTGTACGTCCGACTCAGACCACGCGGCCGTAGGCGGGCAACCCCTGCGCTTCGATCCGGCGAACCAGCTCTTTGATCCGCCGCGTCCCGCCCGCGTCGCGTGCCTTCCACTCGACGCCGAAGCCGGGGAGGCCGCCCGGGTGACCCTTCCAGGCGATCCGCGCCGACAGCGGCATCGCGACCTCCGCGCCCGGCGGCGAGACCATGAGCACGATGTCGCTGGCGGCGGGCAGCGGCTCTTCGGTCTTGATGAACGCTCCGCCGCGGCCGATGTCGCGCAGCACGCCGGTCTTGTCCTCGCGCACGCCCTGAACCTGCCAGAGCACCGGCAACTCGACGGGCAGCCGCTGGTGACGGCGCGCCACCATCTCGGCCGAGTCGCCCCGCGCCACGGACAGCAGATAGTCGCGCGCCTGGGTCTCGGTCGGCAGGAACTCGATGCCGATGCCGGCCTTGGTCTTCGTGCTGTGCTTGCCGGGCCGCCGCCAGGCGACGCGCCCGCGGATCAGGGTCGGGCTCCGCCGCCGCCCCAGCCGGATCGCGACGGCGACGCTCTCGCCGATGGCCAGTGCCCGGCGGGTCGGAAAGAACAGACCCCCCGTGGCGAAATCTTCCAGGTAGCGGTCCAAAAATGCCGCTCCGGTCGGGAAATGCGCCTTGAGGATGGTCATGTGGGGAAGTGAAGACGATCGTATTACGTAGAACCCCAACTTTTGTAAAGTGCATTGCAGAGACAAAAACGCGTGGACACCGCCGATTTTGATTACGAT
>CAZPUH010000960.1:0-1109 GCA_964589215.1 uncultured Myxococcales bacterium
CCGAAATCGGTCGTCGCCCGGCACGGCCGGGTGCACGCGGTTCGCCAGCAGCACGACCGCCAGCTCTCGCGCCGGATCGATCCACACGGAACAGCCGGTGAAGCCCAGGTGCCCGACCGCGTCGCGCGAGAGGCGCTCGCCGGCCTGCGACCCCGACGGCGCGGGCCCGTCCCACCCGAGTCGCCAGGTCGAGCCCGGAATCCCGGACGGCGTCCAGAACGCGCGCACCACGTCGCGCGGCGCCAGCTCGGCCCCGTCACCGCGCCAGGCGGCGACCAGCGCGCGCGCGACGGCCAGCAGGTCGGCCGCGTCGCTGAACAGCCCCGCGTGGCCGGCGATCCCCTCCATCGCGGCGGCGTTCAGATCGTCGACCTCGCCGAGCAGGAGGCGGTGGCGCTCGGCGCAGACCTGCGTGGCCGCGACCGATCGCGTCGCCAGCAGCTCGGCCCGGGTCTCCGGCTCCGCGAGACTGAGGAACCGGGCCGACGCCAGCCCCAGCGGCGCCGCCACCCGCGCAGAAAACAGATGGTCCAGCCGCCGCCCGGTGCTGCGTTCCAGCCACCACCCCAGCAGGATGAAACCCAGGTCCGAGTACACGGCGCGCGTTCCCGGCGGGTCGATCAGCGGTTCGCGCGCCGCCAGCTGGGCGATCGCCAGGCGGCCCGACGGCGCGCCGGCGACGCGCCGCCAGAACGGCCGATGCGCGGGCAGCCCCGACGCGTGGGCCAGCAGATGCCGCCAGGTGATCGCGTCCCGACCGGGGCCGGCCAGCTCGGGCAGCCCCTCGACGACGGGGTCGTCCAGGCGCAGGCGGCCCGACGCCACCTCCTGCATGCAGAGCACGCTGGTGACGACGGCCTTGGTCAGCGACGCGACGTCGTAGACGGTGTCCGGCCGCGCCGGGAGCGTGCGCGGGACCAGCTGCCGGGACCCGAACGCCTCCTCGAAGAGCACCTGTCCGTCGGACCAGACGCCCAGGACGAAGCCGGGGGCCGCGCCTTCCTCGACGGCGGCCAGGCAGGCCTGCCGGACGGACTCGAACCTGAGCTTCAACGCTTCAACACTATCGCAACTGCCGGCTCAGGGGCGGACCGCCCGCGTAGTCGGCC
>CAZPUH010000961.1:0-4906 GCA_964589215.1 uncultured Myxococcales bacterium
GGCCTGAGCGGCACGCCGGGCGGCTCCGCGGCCGGCGCGGGCGGCCTCGCGACCGGCGCAGCCGGCGCGTCGGGGGCCGCGGGGGCGACGCCTCCACCCGAGGTCACGGTGCTGCCCTTCTTTCCGCGCGCGGTGTCGTCCGGCGGTTCGGTGGACGGTTTGATGATTGTGGGGGAGGACTTTCACGACCCCTCGCGGGTCCTGCGCTGGACCGCGGCGGGCGGCGCCGTGGTTCTTTCGGACCTCTCCGACGTCGCCGTTCGGGCCCTCACCTTCGACGGCAAGACGATCGTCGGCGAGTCGACCTCCGCGACGGGCACCACGCGCGTCGTCCTGGTCACCGGCGGCGTCCGGACCACGCTGCCGCCGCCGCGCGAGGCGGACACGCAGGCGGCGTTCGTCGGCATGATCGACGACGCGCACACGATCGCCGGCACCGCCTGGAGCTCCGTGCCCGTCTTCACCAGCTCGGAGGCGTTTCGCTGGACGTCCAGCGGTGGCACCGAAGGGCTCGGGTTCCTGCCGGGTGACGACGCGAGCGAGGCTCTTGCAATGAGCCCCGGCGGCGAGATCGTCGTGGGCCTGTCCTACAGCCTGGCCCAGCGCAAGGCCCGCCCGTTCATCTGGACGGACGCCGCCGGCATGGCCGAATTGCCGGCCCCGCCTGGCAGCGCCCTGTCGATCCCGGTGGGCGTCAGCGATCTGGGCACGGTCGCCGGCACGGCGTACCAGGGGAGCGACGTCTCCTTCCGCACCATCGCGGCGACGGCGAGCCAGGCCGTCATCTGGTCGCAGGGGGCGGTGCAGGTGGTCGCAGGCTGCACGGGCACGTTCGCCGCCTCCGTCGCGCTGTCCGAGAACGAGACGTTGCTCGGCACGTGCCAGACGGGCGCGTTCGTGGCGCCGGCCGCGGGCGCCGCCCGGTTGCTCGCGTTGCCGCCCCCGCCGCCGGGCTACACGAACGCCGACCAGTCGATCGCCCTGGCGGGCATCAGCGCCGACGGCAATGTCATCCTGGGCGCCCGGACCCTGACCAGCCTGGGCGGCACCGAGAGCGACCTCGTCATCTGGAACGGCGCGACGGGGCAAGTCGAGCGACTCGCGCCTCGACTGATCGGCAACCCCGGCGGCGTCGTCCTGACCAACCCGACCCGGATGACGTTGCCACGCAACGCCGCCGTCGCGTTCGGCGCCGCCGACGGACCCGCCGGGTGGCTGCTCCAGCTCCCCTGAGCCCGCCGGCGCGGTATTCTCGCGCGGTGAATCACGTGAGCTGGCGAGCCGGCCTCTTCTTCTCGCTCTGGGGGGCGCTCGGCGCGGGCGCTTGCAAGACGGACATCCCGCGCACCCGCGCCGGCGATGCCGCGGGGGTGGACCGGCCGGTGGATCATCCGGTCGATCGACGGGGCGACGGACCCGTGGCGGATGCACCCCCCACGGGCGACGCGCGCGCGGCCGCGGACGGGGCAGCCGCCTGTGTCCTCGACGCCGACTGCGGGCAGCTCGAGAGGTGCGCGGCAGGGCGCTGCGTGCGGTGCACCGCCACCTGCACGTCGAGCGCGGCGTGCATCGCCGGCGCGGCCTGCGTCCACCACAACCTCTGCTCTTCCTGTGAGATCAGGGACGCAGGGGGCCACTGACCGGGGCCGCGACGACGTGGATGCCGGACGCGCCGCCGGCGATCAGTGAGGCGGCGCGGCGGCCCGCCTCCTCGACGTGAACGGCGGGCGGTTCGGGAGCGGTCTCCGTCCAGGTGCCGGGGCCCCAGAAGCGGCCGAAGCGAAGCACCAGAGCGTCGAGGCCCGAGCCGAGGCAGCTCTCCTCGAGCGCGGCGACGGCCGCCGACGAGTCCTCGCCGACCGCGAACGCGATGCTCTCGACCACCAGCCGGCGCGCGCCGCTGGCGACGGCGGCGGCGGTGACCAGCGGGCCGGCTTCGCGGCGGATGCGGCTGTTGGCGGGTCCCGGCCCGCCGGCGAGGTCGGTGAGGAAATTCACGACGACCTCCGGCGCGCACGCGCGGGCGACGCGCTCGACGGCGCCGGCCTCGTAAACGTCGCAGATCCGAGGCCGCGCGCCGAGGGCGGCCAGCACCTCCGCCTTGGCCGCCGAGTGGGTCGTGCCTGTCACGTCATGTCCGTGAAGGTGAGGCAGCGTGGCACGCCCGAGCACGCCTGCCGCACCGACGATCAGAATTCGCACGGGCCGGATCATGCCACGCGCGGCGGTGGGTGTGCCGCCAGCTCAAGAAGGGGCGGGGCGCGCCGATGAGGCGAACATGCGGCAGGTTGCGATGGCGCGGTTGGTGGGGTGATCGCATGTTCGGGATCATCGCCAGGACCATTCAGTACACGGCCTTCTTCACCAAGCTGACCGCGCAGCACGTCGTGGTCGACGAGTTCGACGCGGCGACGAACTGCGCGCGCACGACCGTCGTGGACACCGGCTTCCCGGGCAACAGCGAGTGTCTCGACGCGACGTCGGCGCCGGCTCTCCTCGACAAGAGCGACGTCACGTTCGACGATCTGCTGGAGCTTCCGCGGCAGCCACCCGCCCCCCGACAGCCCGCCGTGACCCGGCTGCCCGCGCCCGCGCGCCAGCCCGCGCCGCCGCCAGCCCCCGAGATGCCGGCCGTGGCCCACAAGGGGCACATCTGAAACGCAGACCTACTGGGTCCGGTAGTCGAAGCCCAGGCGGCTGACGGCGTTCACGACGACCGCGTCGTTGCAGTCGAACTCCTAGATGAAGACGCGCCGCTCGGTCACGGCGAATCCGGGACCGCCTCGGCGTTGATGGCCGCGACCTCGTCCGCGTTGAGGGCGCGCGTCCAGATGGCGTAGTCGTCGATGATGCCCGAGATCGGACGATCGCTGGCCGATATCCAGTGCCCCACGGTGAGGTCGGGTGCGCCGTCCGGCACGATCGGCTGCGGCAGATCGGCGTGATCCACGAGGACGTCGTCGTGATACAGGCTGATCTGGAGGTGGGTCGTGTCGAAGACGGCCGTGAAGTGAAGCCACCGATCCGTCTCGATGCACTTGCAGTCGAGCACGACGTAGTCGCTCGCCGGGGTCGTCACGTAGTACGAAGCCTCCAGCCATTTGAAGCCGGGGCGCGGGTCGAACTCGATCTCCCACCCGCCCATGCTCGGCCGCTCGGCCGACAGGACGACGGCGCGCGCCGACGTGAACGCTGCCACGTCGTCCTTGGACATCTTGATCCACACGGAGACGGTCCAGTCCGCCGTCGCCTGCGGAAAGCCCGGGATCGTCACGGTGTCGCCGGGCGCCAGGCGAAGGCCACCCTGGAACCGCCCGCCGTCGGTGACCCACGTGCCGCCGGAGAGCTGGCCGTCATAGTGATTGCCGCTGCTGTCCGCGACCGTCGTGCCGCTGCCCTCGTCGAAGGACCAGTGCCCGAGCAGCCCCTCCAGCAGCCTGCTGCGAGGGACCGACACGGCGGTGATGGGCGCCGGACCGCAGCCGGCGACACAGGCGAGCAGCAGGGTGGCGGACGCCATCGACGCCAGGCGCGACCGAGAGAACGTCACAGCGCGGTCACCAGAGTCAGGGACGTGAGCAGCGCGGGGTGGTCCAGGCGCGCCGCGACGTCGCGGGAGAATTGCACCGTCGGGTACGGCGTCGCGAGCTGTCCGTGCGCTTCCACCGCCAGACCAAAACGCCGGCCGAGCGCGATCGTGAGCCCGGCGCCAGCGTCGAACAGCGCCGCCCATCTGTGACCGCGCTGCCCGGCGTAGACGGGAGGCGTCCCCTCTCCCTCGACCTGTACCAGCAGAACGCCGGCGCCGACGCCCACGGCGGGGCGCACCGCGCGGCCGTGGCGGAAGGACACCCGCAGCTCGACGAGCCCGAAGTCGTTGCTGACGGTGGCCGACCCTTGGTCCTTCTTCGTCACCTGCGGCCGGGTCCCGAGGCCCGCGACGGTGAGGCGGGCCTCCAGCAACGACACCAGGTGGGCGCGCAGCCGCGCGAGCGGCAGGAAGGCGGGGTCCAGCGCGTCGGAGCTGTCGAGCACGCCCAGGCCGAGCTCCAGCGAGAGCCGCGGCGGCCTCGCGGAGCGCGCCGGCGGCGCCGCGGTCACGAACGTCTCCGGCTCGGACGCAGCGGTGCTGGGCGTGACTCTGGGCGCCCGCCCCGGTCCCGGCGGAGCCGCGCTGCGCGCGAGCTCCAGCGCGCTGGCGCGAAGGAACTCCAGCGTGCGGATGGCCAGCACCTCGTCGTCGTGCGTGCTGGCGCCCGCCGGGACCAGCAGCCGCCGGACGGCGGCGTGACCGCCGGCGACGCCGTCGACGACCCACAGCTCGGCGGGCTCCACGTCCGGATTGCCGATCAGTGTGATGGTGGCCAGCGACCCCTCCTGCGGCGTCGGCGGGTCGACCATCCAGAGCGCTTCGCCGCCCTCGCCGAACTCGCCGATCACGACCTCGAACCCGCCGGCCATCAGCTCCTCGCGAAGCCGGGTCAGGCAGCGCCGCGCGCGCGGCGACATGGTCGTCGACTGAAGCAGCCGCACACGCCCCGCCGGCGCGGCTGCAGGCGCCGCCGCCGACAGGCCCGGCGCAACGGCGACCGCGATCAATGCAATGGCGCCGGCAAAGCGCCGAACCTTCATTCGGAGATCATCGAACATTCACCGGTCCGGAGACGTCACCGCCCGCGCCGCCCGAGCATACACGCCCTGGGGAAATCGGCGGAGGTACGCCACCGCGACCGCGCGCGCTTCGTCCATCCGCTGCTGGCGCTCGAGCACGATCATCATGCGCCCCATCGCCTCGGCGGAGTACGCTCCCGAGGGAGCTTCACGCAGGTAGCGGCTGTACCAGGCGAGCGCGTCCGAGGCGCGGCCGCCCGGTCCGTCGGCCAGACGCCCGAGCAGGAACGACGCC
>CAZPUH010000962.1:0-3161 GCA_964589215.1 uncultured Myxococcales bacterium
TGAGGAGGCCTCGATGAGAATCACTGGTGCTTTCGTGCTGGCTCTGTCGCTCGGCGTTGCGGTCTCCGCAACCAGCGCTGTGGGCTACGCCAAGGCGAAGAAGAAGGGGGGCGGCGAGGGGGCGGCGCCGACGGCCAGCCCCGCCGAGGTCAGCAAGCTGAAAGCCGTTCGCCTGGGCGACCCCAACGCCGGAACCTTCAAGTGGGGGATGAAGCCCGAAGAGGTCATGGCCGCCGTTCGCACGTCCATCGAGGGCAAGTACCAGAAGCGCATCACCGAGGCTTCGGCCGACCCCGGCAAGCAGCAGCGCATCCGCGGGGAGATGGAGCGCGAGATCGCCGCCGTAAAGAAGAGCTTCACGAAGTTCGAAGGACAGAAGAGCGGCTGGGACGTGTCGATCATCGGGCCGGAGTTCCAGCAGGGAACGTCCGAGGCCGTGCTGGTCACCAAGGAAGACCAGTGGACGCGGTACTTCTTCTTCTTCGAGGACGGCCTCTACAAGATGTACCTGGCGTTCAACCGCGACGCGCTCCAGGGCAAGTCTTTCCAGGACTTCGGCAAGAGCATGGAGGCGCGCTACGGCAACGCCAAGGCCGTCTACCGCGACGACAAGACCAAGGGCGGCGTGCACCGGACGCTGGACCACTACACGTGGAACGCGGGCGGCGACAAGCTGAAGCTGGTCGACCGGTCTGAGTTCTACGGCGTCTATTGCCTGGTGCTCTACGACGCCGCGACCGACGAGCGCGTGCAAGAGCGCCGCAAGGTCGTCAACCCGGGCAACGTCGAGAAGGACGCGCTGGTCGAGGCGGTCTCGCAGCGGGGCAAGGAGGGCAATGACGAGAACGACGACATCATCGATCGCGTCACCGGCCACGAGGTGAAGAAGCCCGGCACCGAGCAGCACGCCGACATCGTCGTCCCCGCGCCGAACCCGAACGCCGGCTTCGTCCCCGAGGACGACAAGAAGAAGGCGTCCGCCAAGCCGTCGTCCTCCTCGTCTTCTTCCGCGGCCTCCGACAGCGGGAAGAAGAAGGGCGGCAAGAAGAGCGACCTCGACGGCCTGGAACTGTAAAGCACGTGTGAAGGCGACTCCGCTGGGCAAAGTCCAGCTCCGCCAAAGCAGGGGTCTCCGCTTGGGCCTGCTTTCGCTGGCGCTGGTGTTTGCGCCGCGGCCGGCGTCCGCCGACTGCACCGTCCTCGAGTACACGTTTCAGCCCGACTGTTTCCGGGCGCCGTCCGACGGCGCCTGCGTCTTCGATCCACACCACCCGGACCTGGGGCCGCAGATCGCCGTCTGGCTGGAGAGCGCCGACGGCACCAGCTTCGTGGACACGCTGATGGTGACGAACGCCGTCGCCGTTCACGGCATCGGGAACCGCCCGGGGACCTGGGATCTGCTGTCGGGGCCGCGCTTCCCGTACGGACGGCGGCAGATGGCGCTGCCCATCTGGGCGCACGCGCGCGGCAAGCTCTACACGGCCGTCTTCATGAACGACGGCATGGACGACGAGCTCACGAATCACGAGAACACGTCGTCGCCGGAGTCCTACTTCTGCCGGCCCATGTTGATCGGTGAGCTCGTCGATGCCGTGACGTGCGCGACCGGCAAGTTCCGCAGCGTCAAAGGGCGGCTTCACCCGGAGCAGCCGGCCTCGTACTACCCGCCGCGCGCCGATCTGTTCAACTTCGACGGCAACCTGTGCTGGCCGCGCATCGGGTACCCGGGGTCGTGCGATCCGGGCGACTCGGCCCAGTACTTCGCGATGAACGACGTCGACGTGGTTGCGGCCGCGACGCCGCCGTATGGCGCGCCGTTCACGGGGCGCTGGGTCGTCCCGGCGGACATCGCGCCTGGCGACTACCGCCTGGCCGTCGAGGTCGCCAAGGAGTTCGACACGAACCCCGACCACCAGCACCCGAGCGCGCTCAGCGCGTTCGATGCGCAGTACTTCGCCGGTTACGGGCAGATGGGGAACGTCGGGCAACCGTCGGTCCTCTACCGCATCCCCGTCCGGCTGGGACCAGGCGCGCCGGCGGCGGCCAGCACCGCCGCCATCGCGGGTTATGGCGACTGGACGGGCGCCACCGGGGACGTGCAGGCGCCGGACGCGACGATCAGCGACGCGCCGGGCAGCGGCGCGGGGCGACTGCTGATGTTCGCGGGCGCCGACGGCCCGGCGCGCGTTCAGGTCTCGCAGGGCGCGTGCGCGCCCGTCGATTGCAGCGGACCCAATCCGCCGGTGCCGCTGCCGGTCTCGTTCGCGGCCGCGCCGACGGCCTCCGGGACGTCCGTCGCCATCACGCTGCGACAATCCAGCGAGAGCGGCGGCCAGCCGGTCATCGGGTACGAGATCCGGTACGCGGCCATGGGGCTGCAGGATCCCATCGATCCGACCTCCTTCTCCGCGTGGAGCGCCGCGGGCGCTGTGCCGGTGGGCGTCCCGGGCTCCGAGACCGCCGTCCAGGTCGACGGGCTCACGCCGCTCACCGACTATGCGGCCGGCGTTCGCGCCATCGGCGTCTGCGGCGCCTCCCCGACGACCTACCAGCGCTTCGAGACCCCGGCCATCAAGTTCAAACAGCTCTCCGGCTGCTTCGTCGCCACCGCCGCCTTCGGCTCCGACCTGACGCCGGAGGTCGCCGCTCTCCGGCGGGCGCGCGACGTGGCGACGGCCCACAGCACCTTGGCCTCCGTCGCCGTCGACCTCTACTACCGCTCCTCGCCCCCAGCCGCCGCCGCCCTCGCACGCTCCGACGTCGCCCGCGCCATCGTCCGCGCCGCCCTCCGAACGCTCATGCACTAATCAGCGACCGCGACCGAGTCGGCTTGCTGTTATCGCGGGCGACCGGGTCGGCTTGCTGTTAGCGCGCGCGACCGGGTCGGGGCTGCTTCGGGGGTCGGGTATGGCGCCGGGGGCACCGCGCAGCCTAACTGATGCCGAAGACGGCATCAGATGGCGCGCTCCTACTTCGCGCTGGCATCCTCGGCGAAGACGCCGAGGAGCGCGCTCGTTGGGGCCCCCGTCCCCATACCCGACCCCCTCGCGCGCCCCTCCGCATCTCTCATTGAGCGATACCGAGCCTCCACCCCGTCACTGACCACTCGAAAACCTCCGTGTGACCGCAGGCCGACTCGGTCGCGCTCGGTAGCCGAGCGA